>DATJXU010000154.1:0-14010 GCA_035499915.1 Acidocella sp. | reverse complement strand
CGGTGCTTGACCTGATCCTGGTTTGGAATCACGGCATCACCTTCGGGCTGTTCGCCGGGTTCAGCGCCAAAATCCTGCTGGCGGTGCTGGCCAGCGCGGTGGTGATCGGGCTGCTCGTCTGGATGGCCCGCACGCAAGACTGGCTGGTGGCCATTGCCGCCGGCGCCATCGCGGGCGGGGCGGTGGGCAATGTGCTGGACCGCCTGCGCTATGGCGCGGTGGTGGATTTCATCCATGTGCATATCGGCGCCTTGGCCTATCCTTGGGTGTTCAATATCGGGGATTCCGCCATTGTCTGCGGCGTGATCGCCTTGTTGATCGAGAATCTCCGCCGCAAGCCGCCTGTTGCGGCGGATCATGGGTAAGGATAGGAAGAGGCCATGACCACACGCTGCGCGATTGCCGTTCCCTCGACCATTCTGCTCGCTCTGGCGCTTGCCGGGTGCAGCAGCGCCACGAAGAAAACCTTCGGGCTGGAGGCGAATCCGCCTGATGCCTATCAGGTCGGCACGCTGCCGCCGCTCGCGCTGCCGCCTGAGATGGGGCAGCTCCAGGCGCCCAACCCCGGCCAGCCGCCGACCCAGCAGGTGAGCGCCGCGCAGCAGGGGGCGGATGTGATCACCTCGCAGAACGCGCTGCCCAGCAGCGACCAGGCGACCTCCGCCGCGGGCCAGGCGCTGCTGAACCAGGCGGGCCCGGCGCCGGCAGGCAATATCCGCGCCGAGGTGAACCAGAACGCCGCCGTCTCCAGCCGCTCCGGCGGGTTCGTGGACAAGCTGATGGGCAACAACCCGAACGCGCAGCCGGTGGTGAACGCCGAGGAGGAGCAGCGCCGCCTGCAGGAGAACGCCGCCATGGGCCAGCCCGTGACCAATGGCGCCACCCCGCAGACCAGCACGCAATCGCCAGGGTTGTTCGAGCGTTTCCTGAATCTGTTCTGAAAAAACCTTCCTGCGTGGGATGGTTAAGCTTCCCGCGTGGTATGGTTTAGTCTAAACGGATGCGATCAGTCCGTTTGGAGGCAGGTTTTTAATGTCTTTTCCTCGTTCAGCCGTCGCAGGCCTAGCCGTTTTGGCGCTGGCCGCGCCGGCTGCTCATGCGCATGCCGTTGCCGGCGCGCGCGTGTTCGTCAACACCTTGCTGATCGATGACCCCGGCGTGGGGGATGAGGCCAGCATGCCGGTGTTTTCCGTCACCAGCCCTGAAAGCAAGACAACCGATTTCGGCCTGGGCTTTGAATGGGACAAGACGATCTTCAGCAATCTGGCCGTTGGCGCGGGCACCAATTGGGACCTGCTCGGCAATGACGTGGCAGACGGCGGCAAGACCCATGCGGGCTTCGGCAATCCGTTCATCAACCTGAAATATCGCTGGATCGTGCTGCCGGCGCATGAATTCATCTCCTCCGTGGGGGTGGAACGTGATTTCGGCCGGGCCGGCACGGCGGGGTTCGATGACGGTTTCAACTCCACCACCCTCTCGGCCTATGCGGGCAAGGGGCTTGGCGATATTCCGGTGGATTTCATCCGCCCCTTCGCCGTGACCGGAGAATTCGACTACACGATTCCGGATGCCGGGCCGTCCTCGGGCGCGGGCGATGTCACCACCTATTCAGGCGGTTTGACGCTGCAATATTCCATTCCCTACCTGCAATCCCAGGTCAAGGATTACGGTTTGCCGCAGCCTCTGGCCAATCTCACCCCGCTGGTGGAGCTGGGGTGGAGTTCGGCGGCCGGCTCTTCCGCGTTCCGCCCGACCAATAACCCCACCACGTTCCAACTCGGCACCGGCGCGGTCTGGACCGGGCAGGATTATTCCTTTTCCACGGAGATGCTCTGGCCGCTGAACGGTGCATCCGGCCGCGGGCTGGGCGTCATCGGCCAGTTCCATCTTTATTTCGATGATCTTTTCCCCAACACTATCGGCAAGCCGCTGTTTGGAGCCTGAAGCATGAAAAAATACCTGCTGCTGTTCACCCTGGCTGGCATTTCGCCTGCCTTCGCGCATGCGTTTTTAAAGCAGGCTCAGCCGGCGGTGGGGGCGGTGGTCACAAAGCCGCCATCCTCCCTGCTGCTGACCTTCACCGAGGGGCTGGAGGTGAAGTTCTGCAAGGTGATCGTAATGGACAGCATGGGCATGCACGCCGAAACCGGCGCGCCGCAACCCGTGCCAGGCCATGCCAATGAGATGAGCGTGCCGGTGCATTTCGCGATGCCGGGCAAATACACCGTCACCTGGCACGCGCTGTCGGTTGATACCCACAGGACTGAAGGCAGCTACAGCTTTACCATCGGCAACTAAATGCTTGGGCGGGCCGCTTTCCCCAACCAAACGACCCCGGTTTGAGAGGGGCTTGCTCTAATGGATAGCCCTGTCTGGCTCGTGATTCGTGGCCTATGCCGCGGGCTGCATCTGGCGGGGTATTTTGGCGCTTTCGGCACCGCCTTGTTCGGGGCGGTTCTGGGGCAGGGGCAGTTGAAAGGCCTGCGCCGCCTGGCCTGGGGCGGGTTTGTGGTGGCGCTCCTGGGCGGGGCGGGCTGGTTCTGGCTGCAAAGCGCGGATTTCGCGGGGGCGGGTGATCCCGCCACCGTGCTGGCGGCGCTGCCTTTGGTGGCGGGCTATACGCGGTTCGGCTGGCTGACCTTGGCCCGCATGGGGCTGCTGCTGCTGGCCCTGCTCTGCGCGCAGGGGCGGCGCTGGAGGCTGGCGGCGGGCCTGGCTGGCATTGGCGTGCTGGCGCAATCCTGGCTGGGCCATGGCGCGGCCATGGGCGGGCCGGGGGGGGAGGTGCTGCTTGTTTCCTCGCTGGTGCATCTGGCGGGGGCGGCCGCCTGGCTGGGCACGCTGCCCGCTTTGGCGCTGGGGCTGTGCACCAGCCTGGAGCCCTTCGCGCTGGCACGGCGTTATTCCCGGCTTGGCATGGGCTGCGTGGCAGCGCTTCTGGCCACCGCCGTCCTGCAATATCTGCTGCTCATCGGGAAAATCTCGGCCTTTTTCACCACCGGCTACGGCGCCGCGGCCCTGGTCAAGCTGGTGCTGTTCGCGGGGCTTCTGGGGCTTGCCGCGCGCAATCGCTACCGTCTGACGCCCGCCTTGCCGGCAAGCCGGGGCATGTTGCTGCGGGCCATCGCCATCGAGGCAGCCTTGGGCCTGCTGGTGCTGCTGGCCGCCGGGGTGCTGATGCAGCTTCCCCCGCCGGCCATGGCAAGCATGGCCGGGATGGGTGAATAGGGGGGGTTAGGCCACCCGCTCCACCCGCGCGCCGCAGGCCGCGAGTTTCTGCTCCACCGCCTCATAGCCGCGGTCCAGATGATAGACGCGCGAGATGGTGGTCTCGCCCTGCGCGGCCAAAGCGGCCAGGACCAGAGAGACGGAGGCGCGCAGATCCGTCGCCATTACCGGTGCGCCGGTCAGCTGCTTCACCCCGCGCACGATCGCCGAGGAACCCTGGATGTTGATCCGCGCCCCCATGCGGGTGAGCTCGGGCACATGCATGAAGCGGTTTTCGAAAATATTCTCGGTGATCAGCGAGGCGCCGTCCGCCACCGCCATCAGCGCCATGAACTGCGCCTGCATGTCGGTCGGGAAGCCGGGGAAGGGCTCGGTGGTCACGTCCACCCCATGCAGCCCGTTGGCGCGGGTGACGCGGAAGCCGTTCTCACCCTCGGTGATGATCACCCCCGCCTCGGCCAGCGAGGTCAGCACCGCGCCGAGGTCTGACGCGCGGGCGTTTTCCAGGAAGATGTCGCCGCCGGTAATCGCCGCGGCGCAGGCATAGGTGCCGGTCTCGATGCGGTCCGGCAGGATGGCGTGCTCGGCCCCGTGCAGGGATTTCACGCCCTCGATGGTCAGGGTGTCGGTCTCCAGCCCTTCGATCTTGGCGCCCATGGCGATCAGGCATTTGGCGAGGTCGGTGATCTCGGGCTCGCGCGCGGCGTTCTTCAGCACCGTCACGCCATCGGCCAGGGTGGCGGCCATCAGCAGGTTCTCGGTGGCGCCGACGGAGACGAAGGGGAAGACGATGGTGGCGCCCTTCAGCCCCTGCGGCGCCTTGGCGTTCACGTAGCCGCCATCCAGCTCGATGCTGGCGCCCATCGCCTCCAGACCCTTCAGGTGCAGGTCCACCGGCCGCGTGCCGATGGCGCAGCCGCCAGGCAGGGAGACGCGGGCCTCGCCCGTGCGGGCCAGAAGCGGCCCCAGCACCAGGATGGAGGCGCGCATCTTGCGCACGATCTCATAGGGGGCGAGCGTGTTGGTGATTTTGCCGCCGAGGGTGAGCTTGCGGCCCTCCGGCGTTACCTCGATGCCATGCTGGGCCAGAAGCTGCGCCATGGTGGCGAGGTCCGCCAGCTTGGCGACATTGGAGAGCACGAGGCGCTCATCGGTGAGCAGCCCGCAGGTCATCAGCGGCAGGGCGGCGTTCTTGGCGCCGGAGATGGCGATGGTGCCAGACAGCGGCTGGCCGCCAATAATGCGAATCGAATCCATGCTTAGCTTACATCCTCGGCAGCGCGACGCCGCGCTGGCCCATATATTTGCCCGCCTTGTCGGCGTAGGAGATTTCACAGGGGCTTTCGCCCTTCAGGAAGAGAAACTGGCAGATGCCCTCGCCGGCATAGATCTTCGCGGGCAGGGGGGTGGTGTTGGAAATCTCGATGGTCACCTGGCCTTCCCATTCCGGCTCCAGCGGCGTCACGTTCACGATGATGCCGCAGCGCGCATAGGTGGATTTGCCAAGGCAGATCACCAGCACGTCGCGCGGGATGCGGAAATATTCCACCGTATGGGTGAGCGCGAAGGAATTGGGCGGGATGATGCAGACCGGCCCGGTGCGGTCCACGAAGCTGGCCTGGTTGAAGGCCTTCGGGTCCACCACCGCCGAATCGACATTGGTGAACACCTTGAACTGGTCCGAGCAGCGCGCGTCATAGCCATAGGAGGACAGGCCGTAGGAGACCACGCCGTCGCGCTTCTGGCTTTCCACGAAAGGCTCGATCATGCCGGCCTCGCGGGCTTGCTGGCGGATCCAATGGTCGGGCATCACGGGCATTTCGGATCATCCTTCTTCTCGGCGGGTTTGGCGCGGGCCTGGGCCTTGCGCCGGGCCAGGTTGGCGCGCAGGGCGGCGGCCTTGGCTTCCTCGCGCGCCAGGCGCGCGGCCTCGGCGGCTGTCGGTTTGGAGGGAGGGGGCGGCGCCTTCATGGGGCAAGGTTCAAGCCGCGTCACGTCGGTTCCGTCAAGGGCGGTGGTGAAGGAGATTTTTCTGACATTGGAGCGGGCGAAGGGATTCGAACCCTCGACCCCAACCTTGGCAAGGTTGTGCTCTACCCCTGAGCTACGCCCGCAACATGTCACGCCTCAAAATTTTGGAGCGGGCGAAGGGATTCGAACCCTCGACCCCAACCTTGGCAAGGTTGTGCTCTACCCCTGAGCTACGCCCGCTCGCGGCGTGGGAGGCTCTTTATAGTCCCGCGCAGCGGATTGCAAGACGGCCCTGACGTGATTACGCCGCCGGACGGCTTTGGGGTGTGAGAGGCGATATCGTTCCTATATAAGGGAGCGCAAACCCTATGACGGATCAAAATAAATGAGCACGCTGTTCAACGACGCGCCAGCCGCTGATACGGCTTCCTTCATCATCGACGGCGATCAGGCCAATTTCATGGCCGATGTCATCGAGGCCTCGCGCGACGTCCCGGTGATCGTGGATTTCTGGGCCACTTGGTGCGGCCCCTGCAAAACCCTGACCCCCGCGCTGGAGCGGGTGACCCGCGCGCAGAACGGGCGGGTGCGGCTGGTGAAGATCGATGTCGACAAGAATCGCGAGCTGGTCTCCCAGCTCGCCCGGATGGGGCTGCCCATGCAGTCCGTGCCCACAATCGTCGCCTTCTGGCAGGGGCAGATCGCCGATACGTTCTCCGGCGCGCAGCCCGAGAGCGAGGTGAAGCGATTCGTCGAGGCGCTGCTGAAGCTGGCGGGCTCGGCCGCGCCGGGTGAGGCGTTGATCGCCGAGGCCAAGGCGCTGCTGGAGCAGGGCCAGGCGCAAGCGGCCGCGCAATATTTCGGGGCAGCCTTGCAGGAAGCGCAGGACAGGCCGGAAGCCTGGGGCGGGCTGGTGCGGGCCCTGCTGGCGATGGGCGAAGAGGCGCAGGCCGAGCAGATTCTCACCCAGGTGCCGGAGACACTGGCCGGGCATGCCGAGATCACCGGCGCGCGCGCGGCGCTGACCCTGGCGCAGGAAGGCCGCAAGGCCCAGGCCGCGACGGCGGGGCTCCAGGCGCGCCTTGCCGCGAATCCTGACGACCATGAAGCCCGCTATGAGCTGGCGACGGCCCTGAACGCCACCGGTGCCAGGGCCGAGGCGGCCATGGCCCTGCTGGACATCATCAAGCGCGACCGCAGCTGGAACGAGGATGGCGCGCGGCTGCAATTGCTGAAATTCTTCGAGGCCTGGGGGCTGGACGACCCGGCGACGATGGCCGCCCGCCGCAAGCTCTCGGCGCTGCTGTTTCGTTGAACGGATGAGCATCGCCCCCCCGCGCCTGGAAGATCTGCCGGAGGAATTCCCGGTCTTTCCCCTTGGCGGCGCGCTCCTGCTGCCGCAGGGGCGGCTGCCGCTGAGTATTTTCGAACCGCGCTATCTGGCGATGGTCGAGGATGCGCTGGGGCAGGGGCGTTATTTCGGCATGGTGCAGCCCGACAAACGCCTGGCGCGCGGCGAGACCGGCCCGGGCCTGTTTCGCACCGGCTGCCTGGGGCGCATCACATCCTTCGATGAGACCGATGACGGGCGCTATCTGATCACCCTGACCGGCGTGATCCGCTTCACCATCGCCGAGGAGATTGAGATGCAGCGCGGCTACCGGCGCGTGCGCGCGGGGTTGGCCGGATTCGCGGCGGATCTGCGCAGCCCGGACGAGGCGCTGCCCTTTCCCCGGCAGCTCCTGCTGGATGCGCTGGGCCGCTATTTCGCCGCCGCCGGGGTGGAGGCGAATTGGGACGCGATCGGTGAGATGAGCGATTCGTCGCTGGTCAATTCGCTCTGCATGGCCTGCCCCTTCGCCGATGAGGAGAAACAGGCTTTGCTGGAGGCAAAAGACCCGCTGCAGCGCGCGGAAGCCCTGCGCGCTTTGCTGGAGATCGATTCCTTCGATGGCGGCCCAGGCAACGGCAAAACCCCCAAAGCGAGTTGAGACACATGACGAACGAAACAAACGAGCCGGGGCTGGACCCGCGCTTGCTGGAAATGCTGATCTGCCCGGTGACGCGCGGGAAGCTGACCTATGACCGCGCCCGTGGCGAGCTGATCAGCGAGAAGGCGCGGCTGGCGTTTCCCATCCGCAACGGCATCCCCATCATGCTGGCCGAGGAGGCGAGGCCGCTGGACCAGTGACGGGGCGGTTGGTCATCCGCATGGCCGGGGCGGATTGCCTCCGGCCGTGGGGGCGTGGGCTTTTCCATGTCTGAGGCGCAAGCCGCCGAGCTGGAGCCGGTCGTATCCGTCAAGCGCATGCGCACCACCGCGATCATCGTCGCGGTGGCCTTGTTCATGCAGAATCTCGATTCGACCGTGGTGACCACGGCGCTGCCGGCGATGGCCAGGAGCTTCCATACGGATCCGCTCTATATGAGCGTCGCGGTCACCTCCTATCTCATTTCGCTGTCGGTGTTCATCCCCGCCTCGGGCTGGGTGGCGGACAGGTTTGGGGCCAGGCAAGTGTTCCGGGTGGCGGTCATCATCTTCACGCTGGGGTCGGTCTTCTGCGGCGTGGCGCCGAATCTGCTGGTGCTGGTGGCCGCCCGTGTGCTGCAGGGGTTGGGCGGGGCGATGATGCTGCCTGTCGGAAGGTTGCTGTTGCTGCGCTCGGTCAGCCGGTCGCAGATGGTCTCCGCCATGGCGTGGCTGACCATGCCGGCGCTGGTGGGGCCGATTCTGGGGCCGCCGCTGGGCGGGTTCATCGTCTCGGTGTCGTCCTGGCGCTGGGTGTTCGATATCAATGTGCCCATCGGCATTGCCGGGGCCATCGCGGTCTCGCTGTTTATCCCGGATGTACGCGAGGAGGGGCGCGGCGGGCATCTGGACACGCTGGGCCTGGTGTTTTCCGGTTTGGCGATGGCCTTGCTGATGGCGGGGATGGAGACGGTGGGGCGCGGCCTGGTGCCGTTGTCCTGGACGCTGCTGGCCTTTGCGGGCGGCGCAGCGGCTTGTGTGGCGTACTGGCTGCACGCGCGGCGGGTTGAGAGGCCGGTGCTGGATTTCACGCTGTTCCGGGTGCCGACATTCTCCATTTCCCTGACGGCGGGCAGCCTGTTCCGGGTTGCGGTGGGCGCCATGCCCTTTCTTCTGCCGTTGATGCTGCAGCTTGGCTTCGGCAAATCGCCCCTGCAAAGCGGCCTGATCACCTTCGCCTCAGCGGCCGGTGCGCTGTCGATGAAGCTGGCGGCGCAGCCGCTGCTGGCGCGTTTCGGCTTCCGCGCCGTGCTGGTCTGGAATGGCGTGGTGGCGGCGCTGGCCATGGCGCTGACCGCGGCATTTTCACCTTTCTGGCCCGCCTGGCTGATGTGCGCCGTGCTGTTCATCGCCGGGTTTTTCCGCTCCCTGCAATTCACCGCCTATAACACGATCGCTTATGGGGATATTCCGCGCCCGCGCATGTCCGCCGCGACGACCCTGTACACCACCGTGCAGCAGCTTTCCCTCACGCTGGGTGTGGTTCTGGGGGCGGCGAGCCTGGAGATTTCAAGCTGGGCCTCGGGGCATGCGGCTCCAACCTTGTTTGACTATGAAATGGCCTTCCTGGTGGTCAGCGCCATGGCGTTGATGGCCTCGCCCTTGTGCGCGCGGCTGCAGCCAGATGCGGGCGATACACTCACCGGCCATCACCCGGCGCGGAAAGACGCCTGAGGGGAAAGCCTGGCCAGGTCTCAGCCGCAATCCTTGGGCAGCAGGAAGCGCTTCAGGCTGGCCGAGCCAGGGCCGAGCTGGCGCCACGAGCTGGTGACCAGGAACTCCGCCAGAGCGGCGGTGGGGTAGCCCTCATCGATGCGCGCGGCGGCATGATCGGGGCGGGTGGCGCCGGCCAGCGTCAGCGCCAGCTCATGCAGCCCGGGATTATGCCCGATGACGATGGCGCTGCGCACGGTCTCCGGCAGGTCGCGCAGGGCGCCCAGGATTTGCGGCGGCGTTGCCATGTAGAGTTGGGGCAGGGAATCGATGTTCGGCCACTCATCCCAGACAGGGGTGTTTTCCAGCTCCTCCAGCGTCTGCTGGGTGCGGGTGGCGGTTGAGACGAGCACGACCTCCGGCGCCAGCCCGGCCTTGCGCATCGCCTGGCCGATTTTGCCCGCGGCGCGCCGGCCCTTTTCCGTCAAGGCGCGGTCATGGTCGGAAAGCCCTTTCACCTCGGTTTCGGCCTTGGCGTGACGAAGGAAAATCAGCTGGTGCATAAACAGGATAGTGCCATGGTAGAAGGCGCCTGTCGCCCCTGTGTGGCGCGGTAAAGTTGGTCGGAAGGGATGCATGAAGCTGATGCGGCAGAGACTTGAACGGCGTGGGTTTTTGGCTGGTGCGGCGGCCTTGGCGGCAATGCCGGCCAAGGCGGCAACAACGCTTCCCGTGCCGCCCAGTGGAGAGATGCACTTCAAGATTCTCCGGAATGGCTCGCCGATCGGTGAACAACATATGAAATTTACCCAGACGGGCGATGAGCTGCGGGTGGATATCGATGCCGACATGGTGGTGACACTGGCCGGGATTCCGGTGTTCCATTACCAGGTGAACGCGGTGGAGCGCTGGTCAGGCGGGCAGTTCACCCGGCTGGATAGCAAGGTGAACCATAACGGCGCCATGCTGTCCGTGCAGGCGACGCAGATTCCGGGTGGTTTTGCCATTGAGAGCACCAAGGCCGGCGATTACCAATATACCGACAGCCCGCCGATGCTGCCGATGACCTACTGGAACAGGGCGATGTTGCAGGCGATGATCCTGAACGTGGAGACAGGCCGGCATTACCCCGCCATCGTCAATTCGCCGGGCTGGTACAAGCTGCCTACCGCCGATGGCGGCACCATCGTGGCGCAGCGTTTCGACGTGACGGGCAAGCTGCATCTGTCGGTCTGGTACGACCAGTATGGCCAATGGTCGGGGCTTGAATTCCACGTCGATGGCGACGAGGTGTTTCAGAAATACCTCAGCTAGAGCCTGAGTGCTTGAGGTTGACGCACCCTGGCGCGTTGCAAGCTGCCGAGGGCGCAGCTACGCCGAACCGGTTCGCTGGGGCAGCCGGTTCAATTTGACCGGGTTGCAGATGCAGCCGGGGTGTCAGCCGAAGCTTTCTTCCGGGTGGCGTAGATGCCAGAGCCGCTCATGCGCCGCCACAAGGTTCTCTATGCTCTTTCGCCGGTTGGAATCGGGGGGCAGCGTGCGGCGGGTGAGCATGGATTCCAGGATGCGCAGCAATTGTTCGGCGATCTCGTAATCGCCCTGGTCGCAGGCATGATGGAAGGCGAGTAGGATTTTGTCCGATAACCGGCGGCTATAGCGGGGCGCGCCTGTTTGCGTCCGGGAGACTGTGGTTTCGGTGTCGGCCTCAGAAGCTGTCAAACCTGCCATTTTCGTTGCTGTCCGGTACTAAAAGGCGTTGTAAATTATTTTAGATAAGAGAGGGGCGGCTTTGGCTCATGGGTTTATCTCAATTTTTGCACAAATCCTGAGTTCCCGCTGTCACGCATGAGCTTCATACGATTTATAAAGAGATGTTCCCAGCCTCAATTGTTAATAGAAATTTACATTCGATACCAGAAAAAAACAAATCCCTCTGAATAATCTGAAAATTTCCAGCCGTTCAGAGGGTGTTGTTTGTTAATTTTATGAAATAAATCTGTTGTATCATTCATCCGGCCGGGTTGGCCGGCTGGTCGAAGTCAGCGAAGGCATCTTCCCAGGAGCCGGAGGTCGAGGCCTTGCTGTATTCCGTGGAGCGGTTTTCGAAGAAATTCGCATGCTCGACGGCGTTCAGCATCTCGTCCAGCCAGGGCAGCGGGTTCTTCTCGATATGGAAGAGCGCGTTGAGCCCCAGCCCGCCCAGGCGGCGGTCGGCGATATAGCGGATATAGCGCTTCACCTCCTCGGCGGTCAGCCCTTCCACCGGGCCCAGCTCGAAGGCCAGGTCGATGAACGCATCCTCATGGTCGACGATGGTGGCGCAGGTGAGATAGATCTCCCGGCGCAGCTCCTCCGTCCACAACTCAGGGTTTTCACCGATAAAGGTCCGGAACAGCTTGGTGATGGATTCGCAATGAAGCGACTCATCGCGCACCGACCAGGTGATGATCTGGCCCATGCCCTTCATCTTGTTGAAGCGCGGGAAGTTCAGCAGGATGGCAAAGGAGGCGAAGAGCTGCAGCCCTTCGGTAAAGGCCCCGAAGGCGGCCAGGGTCTTGGCGATCTCATGCTTGTTCTCCATCGAGAAGCTGTGCATGTAATCGTATTTGTCCTTCATCTCCTTGTATTTGAGGAAGGCCGTATATTCGACTTCGGGCATGCCCACGGTGTCGAGCAGGTGGGAATAGGCCGCGATATGCACGGTCTCGATGTTCGAGAAGGCCGAGAGCATCATCAGCACTTCGGTGGGTTTGAACACCTGGGCATACTGCTTCATGTAGCAGTTGTTCACCTCGACATCCGCTTGCGTGAAGAAGCGGAAGATCTGGGTGAGCAGGTTGCGCTCGGCATCGGTGATGTTTTTGTGCCAATCCTTGACGTCATCGGCCATTGGCACTTCTTCGGGCAGCCAATGCACGCGCTGCTGGATCAGCCACGCTTCATACGCCCAGGGGTAGCGGAAGGGCTTGTAGACCGGGTTCTCGGTCAAAAGGTCGAATTTCTTGTCCGCTTCCGCCTTGGCGGGGGCGGTGGCTTGTCCACTCATGATAAACGCCTTCAAAGATTGGGCCATGGCCCTGATCCTTTAAATAGGGCCGGGACCAGGAGGCCCCGGCAAATGCGGGAGTATCACACCCCGGCTTGGATCGTCACTGGCAGGCCAGGCATTCCTCGTAATTATTCGCGCTGGCGGCCATGGGCACGGGTGCTGCGCCATCGTTCGCCGCCTCGCCCCCCATCGCCACCGTCACCTTTTTCTCCGACACGGTGTCAGCGCGCTGAATGGAGAGCGAACGGCAATAATAGAGCGATTTCACGCCGCGCTTCCAGGCCTGGAAATGGATCTGGTGCAGGTCGCGCTTATGCACATTGGCCGGCAGGAAGAGGTTGATCGACTGGCTCTGGCAGATGAACGGGGCGCGGTCGGCGGCATGCTCGATGATCCAGCGCTGGTCCAGCTCGAAGGCGGTCTTGTAGACGTCCTTCTCATGCTGGGTCAGGAAGTCCAGATGCTGCACCGAGCCCTTGGTGGTGGTGATGGAGGACCAGGTCTCCTCGTCATCGCGGCCATATTTGGCGAGCAGCTTCTGCAATGGCCGGTTGCGCACCGAGAAGCTGCCCGAGAGGGTCTTCTGCAGGAACACATTGGCCGCGATCGGCTCGATGCCCGGCGAGGTGTTGCCGGTGATGATCGAGATGGAGGCGGTGGGCGCGATGGCGATCTTGTGGCTGAAGCGCTCCTCGATGCCGTAATCGGCGGCATCCGGGCAGGCGCCGCGCTCGGCCGCCAGCTTCTTCGAAGCCGCGTCCGCCTGCGCGCGGATATGCTTGAACATCTTGATGTTCCAGACCTTCGCCATGACGCTTTCCCAGGGGACGTTCTGGTCCTGCAGGAAGGAGTGGAAGCCCATCACCCCCATGCCGACCGAGCGTTCGCGCAAGGCCGCATATTTGGCCCGCTCCATGGAATCCGGCGCCTTCTGGATGAAATCCTCAAGCACGTTGTCGAGGAAGCGCATCACGTCCTCGATGAACTGCTCGTCCTTGTGCCACTCGAACCAGGTCTCGAGATTGAGCGAGGAGAGGCAGCACACGGCGGTGCGCTGCTTGCCGTACTGGTCGATGCCGGTGGGCAGGGTGATCTCGGCGCAGAGATTGGAGGTCTTCACCTCCAGCCCGGCCAGCTTGTGCTGCTCGGGGCGGGCGTTGTTCACGTGGTCCGAGTAGATGATGTACGGCTCGCCCTGCTCGATGCGGGTGGTGAGGATGCGGATCCACAGGGCGCGCGCCGAAACCGAGCGGACATGGCTGCCATCCTTCGGGGATTTCAGCGTCCACATCTCATCGGCCTCGACCGCGCGCATGAACTCATCCGAGATCAGCACGCCGTGATGCAGGTTGAGCGCCTTGCGGTTGGGATCGCCCCCGGTGGGGCGGCGCATATCCACGAATTCCTCGATCTCGGGGTGCCAGATCGGCAGGTACACCGCCGCCGAGCCGCGGCGCAGCGAGCCCTGGGAGATGGCGAGGGTGAGGGAATCCATCACGCGGATGAAGGGGATGATGCCGGAGGTCTTGCCGTTCTTGCCGACCTTCTCGCCGATGGAGCGCAGATTGCCCCAATAGGAGCCGATGCCGCCCCCCTTGGAGGCGAGCCAGACATTCTCGTTCCACAGCCCGACAATGCCGTCCAGCGTGTCAGTGGCCTCGTTCAGGAAGCAGGAGATCGGCAGGCCGCGATCCGTGCCGCCATTGGAGAGCACCGGGGTGGCGGGCATGAACCACATCTTGGAGATGTAGTCATAAAGACGCTGCGCATGGTCCTGGCTGTCGCCATAATAAGAGGCGACACGGGCGAAGAGGTCCTGATAGCCTTCGCCGGGCAGCAGATAACGGTCGTCCAGCGTGGCGCGGCCGAAATCTGTGAGCAGCGAGTCGCGCGAGCGGTCCACCGTCACCTGGAAGCGGCCCGGCATCTGCACTGCGTCGTCTAGCAACACGGCTTCAGGCTTTGTCATCATGTTCATCGTCGCCGGACCCTTGTTCGTAAAGCGGTCACTATAACAACATATAGTGAGTGAGTCACGCAATCGCCACTAGCAGTGCGACGGTCACTTTTTCGCACG
>DATJXU010000153.1:0-10700 GCA_035499915.1 Acidocella sp. | reverse complement strand
TTCACGTAAATGGTGGTGCCCGAAAGATCGAATCTCTGCTCGTTCTTCGCGGCGTCGCGGATGGCGGTGACCTCCGCATGCGCGGTCGGGTCCACGGCGGAGAGGACGCGGTTATGCCCCTCGCCGACGATCTTGCCGTCACGCACGATCACCGCGCCGAACGGCCCGCCATGGCCGCCAGCCATGCCCTGGCGCGCCAGCTCGATGGCGCGCTTCATGAAAACCTCGTGTTCGCTCATTTTACTCCGCCGTACAGGTCCGGGTTTGGATCATCGCCAAAAACTCACGGCGGGTCGAGGGGTTGTCGCGGAATTCGCCCAGCATGCGGCTGGTCACCATGCTCACCCCGGATTTGTGCACGCCGCGGGTGGAGATGCATTGATGATTGGCCTCGATCACCACCGCCACGCCGCGCGGCTGCAGCACCTCCTGGATGGTGTTGGCGATCTGCGACGTCAGTTTCTCCTGAATCTGGAAGCGCTTGGCATAGGCATCCACCACGCGGGCGAGCTTGGAGATGCCAACGACGCGCGAGCCCGGCAGATAGGCGACATGCGCCCGGCCGGTGATGGGCACCATGTGATGCTCGCAATGGCTCTCCAGGCGGATATCCTTCAGCAGGATGATCTCGTCATAGCCCTCCGTCTCCTCGAAGGTGCGCGAGAGAATGGCCACCGGGTCTTCCTCATAGCCCTTGAAGAATTCCTCGTAGGATTTCACCACGCGCTTGGGCGTGTCGAGCAGCCCCTCGCGGGTGGGATCCTCCCCGGCCCAGAGCAGCAGCGTGCGCACCGCCTCCTCGGCTTCGGCGCGGCTGGGCCGCGCCGGGCTCTGCTTGCGTTTCGCCGGCTTGCCGGCCTTCGTCTGGATGTTCAAGGCACACTCCGATTCAATCTTGCTGGCCTGAAAGGCACAAATGTCTACGCGCATATGGGCTGGCTGGATCAGCCCGAAAAGGGATTTAATGCAACCTCGTGTCCTGGTGCGGGCTGTCCAGGCTGAAAGCGGGCACCGCCACGTCGAAGGGCATGCCAGAGGGCAAAAGCTGCATATGGTACGTGCCAACCATGAAGCCGGTGGGCGTGGGCAGCGGCGTGCCGGAGCTGTACGCGAAGCGTTCACCCGGCTTGAGCACCGGCTGCTCGCCCACCACGCCGTCGCCATGCACGCGCTGCACCCGGCCATTGGCATCGGTGATATCCCAGCTGCGCTTCAAAAGCTGCACCGTCTCGACACCGCGATTGATGATGACGATGTGATAGGCCCAGAAGAATTGCCCTTCCTCTGGCTTGGACTGCTCGTCCAGGTAGACCACATCCACCCGCACGGTGATATCGCCGGTCGTGGCCTCAAACCCAGTTTCCATGGCGCCAGCCTATCCCAGCGCCAAGGCTGGAACAAGCGAGCCCCGCGATGGCGCGCGCGCCGCGCCGACTTATTTTTGCCGGTCTGCTGCGGCGCTGCTACAGGACTATCATGCACATCTCCTCGCCGCTCGGCCGAGTCGCCGTCGCCGCCTGCATCCTGCTTTCCGCATGCGCGGCGGGGCCGGGGGGCAATTCCCCCACCGCCACAACGCAGCCGGACCCGGCGCTAGGCGCCTTTCTGGCGGCGCGCTACGCGGATTCGGTGAACGACCCGGCCAGCGCCGCCGGGTTCTATGCGCTGGCGCTGAAATCCGCCCCCAACAACCAGGAGTTGGCGGAAGAAGGGTTCCTGGCCGGGGTGCTGGCCGGCAGCCCGGAGGCGGTGCAGCTTGCCCCGCGCCTGCCGGGCAACGCCCTGGCCGAGCTGCTGCGCGGCAATGAGGCGGCGATGAGCGGCGATTACGCGGGCGCGGCGAAATTCTTTCAGGCCCTGCCCGGCGACCAGCTGGCCGCGCTGATCGAGCCGCTGCTGCTGGCCTGGACGCAGTTTGGCCTGGACAATGAAGCGGGCGCGCTGAACACGCTTGGCCCCGCCTTCAACGACAACGCGTTTGGCACCGTCTATGTCCTGAATGCCGCGCTGATCGCCGATGCGGCGGGGGATACCAAGAGTGCCGCACAGCTTTACGGCGCCGTCTCCCCGGCCACGCCCAATCTGCGCCTCGCGCAGATCCTGGCCAGCTGGTACGCCCGCCAGGGCCATCAGGACCAGGCGCAGGCCGTGCTGGCGGCGCTCGTCGCGGCGCATCCGGACCTCGCCATCGCCCTGCCGCAGCTGCAAATACAGATGTCCTCGCCGGTCATCGCCACGCCGGTGCAGGGGCTGGCGGAGGCCTATCTCACCCTCGCCGCCTCGCTCTCGCAGCCGCAGGCGGTGTTTTTGCGCACCGTGTTCCTGCGCTTTGCCCTGCAATTGCGGCCCGACCTCTCCGCCGCCCGGCTGATCCTGGCCAATACCCAGATCAATGGCGACGATCCGAGCTACACCCCCACCGCTGTGCAGATGCGCAACGCGCTGACGACCCTGGCGCCGATCCCGCCCGCCGACCCGCTCTATGGCCCGGCGGCGGTGCAGCAGGCCAATCTGCTCGCCAATCTCGGCCAACCGGACCAGGCGGTGGCGCTGCTGGACGGGCTGATCGCCAGCCATCCGGACAATCCCGGGCTGCTGGCCGCCGCCGGAGACATCAGGCGCGGCGCCGGGCAATGCCCGCTGGCCCTGCCTTATTACCAGAACGCCATCACCACCGTGGGCAACCCGCCCCCCGCCGCCGCCTGGACGCTGTTTTTCGACCGCGGCATCTGCGAGGACCAGATGGGCAACTGGGCCGCGGCGGAGCCGGATATCGAGCAGGCGCTGAAGCTCTCGCCCAACCAGCCTTATGTGCTGAATTATCTCGGCTATAGCTGGGCACTGCATGGCGAGAAGCTGGACCAGGCCAAGGCGATGCTGACCAAGGCCGTCGGACTCGACCCCAATGACGGGGCGGTGCTGGATTCGCTGGGCTTCATCGAGCTGAAACGCGGCAACACCAAGGGCGCGCTGGCATTGCTGACCCAGGCCGTGCAGCTCTCCCCCGACGATGCCGAGGTGAACGGGCATCTGGGCGATGCCTTCTGGCAGGCCGGGCAAAAATTGCAGGCTGCCTATCAATGGGACCGCGCGCTGAATCTGAACCCGGACCCGAAGCTGAAAGCCGAGCTTGAGGACAAGATCAACCAGCATTTTGGTACGCAAACACCGTGAGCATCACCTCCTTCGCGCCGGCCAAGGTCAATCTGTATCTGCACGTCACCGGCAAGCGGGCGGATGGCTATCATCTGCTGGACAGCCTGGCGGTGTTCCCGAATGTGGGCGACCGGGTGGAGGTGGCAGCGGCCGATGACCTCTCGCTGCGCCTCAGCGGGCCGTTTGGCGCGGCGCTGAGCGGCGAGGCGGATAATCTGCTGCTGAAGGCCGCACGCGCGCTGGCCCCCGGGCGCGGGGCGGCGCTGGCGCTGGAGAAGAATTTGCCCGTGGCCTCCGGCATTGGCGGCGGCTCGGCCGATGCGGCGGCGGCGCTGCGCGCATTGTGCAGGCTCTGGGGCGTGACCGGGGCGGATCTGCCCGGCATCGCGCTCTCCCTCGGTGCCGATGTGCCGGTGTGCCTGCACTGCGCCCCGGCGCGGATGCAGGGCATCGGCGAGGTGCTGGCCCCCGCGCCGCGCCTGCCGGAATTTGGCATGGTGCTGGTCAATCCCGGCGTGGCGGTGCCCACGCCCGCGGTCTTCAAGGCCCGCATTGGCAGCTTCACCCCCGCGCCGCTGCTGCCCGCCATGTGGCCAAGCGCCGCCGCCATGGCCGCCGAGCTGAAGCGCTGCACCAACGACCTGCAGAGTGCTGCCATTTCCATCCAGCCGGTGATCGGCGAGGTGCTGGCGGCACTTTCCGCCCTGCCCGGCGCCCTGCTGGCGCGCATGAGCGGCTCCGGCGCCACCTGCTTTGCGCTGTTCGCCACGCCAGCCGAAGCACAAACCGCCGCCGCCGCGCTGGCGGCGCATTCCGGCTGGTGGTGCTGGGGCGGGGGGCTTTACCAGCCGCCCCAGACCGGCTTATGAGAGCGCGCACGCATTGGGACGTCGCCAAGCGGTAAGGCAGCGGATTTTGATTCCGCCATGCGGAGGTTCGAATCCTCCCGTCCCAGCCATCTTCATGCCAGCGGCAGAATAAGCCTCGCCACGCACCCTGCCCCTGGCGCGCTCACAAGCTCCAGCCTGCCCCCCGCGCCTTCGGCGATGCGCGCGGCGATGGCCAACCCCAGCCCCCGGCCCGCGCCATTGGCGCGCGTGGTAAACAGCAAGCCCCGCGCCTGCGCCAGAATCTCAGGCGCCATGCCCGGGCCGTTGTCACGCATGGTGATCACGGCCCAGCCATCCTGCGCCACCGCGCCCAGCACGGCGCAGGCGCCTTGCGCCCCGGCCTCGCGCGCGTTGCGCAGCAATTCCAGCACCGCCTGGCGCAGCCCGGCCGGGCCGGCCCGCACGCACAGCGCCTCATCGGGCAGTTGCAGCGCCAGGCCCTGCCCCTCCGGCGTGGCGGCAAGCTCGCGCAGCAGCCGCGCCAGGGGCACAAGCTCGGGCGCCTGCGCGCCGCCGCCGGAAAAAATCAGCAGCCGCTGGGCAAACGCCGCCGCCCGCGCGCCGGCATTGCACGCCCCCTCGATATAGCTCTCCAGCCCCGCCGCGCCGGCGCGCGCGGCGCGGGCCTGCAGCAGTTCCAGATTACCGAGAAGGCCCGTCAGCAAATTGTTGAAATCATGCGCCACCAGGGCGGCGAATTGCGCCAGCTCAGCATTCCGGGATGGTTCATCCCCCTCGGGAAACGTCATGAGCAGGTCATGAGAAGCGCATTCTTCCTTACATAATGCGAAAGCAGCCCAGCACTCTTCAAGACAATAGACGGCCGGGAAAACCGGGCAAGCGGCGGCGCTATGGTCTAGCCCCCAGCCGCGCCGCGCAGGAAGGCGACAAGCCCCGCCGTCGAGCCATCGGCCGCGGCGGCGTCCTGCTTGCCCTCCACCACCGGCAGCAGCTTGGTCGCCAGCTCCTTGCCCAGCTCCACACCCCATTGGTCAAAGGCGTTGATCCCCCAGATTGCCGCCTCGGTGAAAACGCGATGCTCATACAGCGCGATCACCTTGCCGAGCGTCGCCGGGTCCAGCTTTTCGTAAGCGATGGTCAGCGAGGGGCGGTTGCCGGGGAAAACGCGATGCGGGTTGCCGCCCGCCTCCTCCAGCGTGCGGCCTTGCAAAAGCGCCTGCGCCTGGGCCAGGCAGTTGGCGATGAGCAGGCGGTGATGCGCCGCCATCTCCGGCTCATGCCCCTGGGCGGCGATGAGGAATTCGCAAGGGATGACATCCGTGCCCTGGTGCAGAAGCTGGTAGAAGGCGTGCTGGCCATTGGTGCCCGGCTCGCCGAACACCAGCGGCCCGGTGGGATGCGCAACAGCCTCCCCACCGCGCGTGACGCGCTTGCCGTTGGATTCCATGTCGAGCTGCTGGAGATAGGCGGGGAAACGGGTGAGGCGCTGATCATAGGGCAAAATCGCCCGGGCGGGATAACCCAACCCGTCGCGGTGCCACACCCCCGCCAGCGCCATCAACACGGGCAGGTTTTTCTCCAGCGGGGCGGCGCGAAAATGCTCGTCCATCGCCCGCGCGCCGGCCAGGAAGGCGCGGAAATTTTCAGGCCCGATCGCGATCGCCACCGGCAGCCCGACAGCCGACCACACGGAATAGCGCCCGCCCACCCAGTCCCAGAATCCGAAGATGCGGTCTGGCAGGATTCCGAACGCGGCGCATTTTTCGAGGGCGGTGGAGACGGCGCAGAAATGCGCCCCCACCGCCGCCTCGCCCAGCGCGCCCGCCAGCCAGCGCCGGGCGGAGGCGGCGTTGGTCATGGTCTCCACCGTGGTGAAGGTTTTGGAGGCGACGATGAACAAGCTGCGCGCCGGGTCCAGCTTGCGCAGCGTGTCGGCGAGATGCGCGCCATCGGCGTTGGAGACGAAATGCAGGCGCGGCCCGTCATGGTAAGGCGCCAGCGCGCCGGTGACCATCGCCGGGCCGAGATCGGACCCGCCAATGCCGATATTCACCACATCGGTGAAGGGCTTGCCATCCGCGGCCGCAATGGCGCCGGCGCGCACAGCTTCGGCAAACCCCAGAAACCGGCTGAGTGTTTTCTGGATCTCCGGCACCACGTTCTGGCCCGCGGCCAGAATTTCGGCATCCGCCGGGGCACGCAAAGCGGTGTGCAGCACGGCGCGCCGCTCGGTGCTGTTGATGGTCTCGCCAGCGAACATCGCATCGCGCCGGGTTTCCACCCCCGCGTTGCGCGCCAGCTCAAGCAGCGCCGCCAGGCTTTCATCCGTCAGCGAGGTTTTGGAAAAATCCAGCAAAATGCCAGCGCCCGACGCGGAAAAATGGGCAAAGCGCTGCGGGTCGGATGCGAACAGGGCGCGCATATCCGGCGCGCCGGCGGCCAGCCTCATCACATCCGCCCAACCCGTCTCGCTCATCCCATCCCCCCGCACGCTGTTCTGTCCCATGCCAGCTTAGCCGTTTCGCCCATGAAGCCAAAGGGGGCGGGTCTTACTCCTCCATCCGCACGCCGGGATGAAAGAACGCATACACCGCCCGCGCCGTGGCGCGGTTGATGCCGCTGACCGCCTCCAGATCCTTCAGCCCCGCCGCCTTCACACCGCGGGCGGAGCCGAAATGCAGCAGCAGCGCCTTTTTGCGCGCGGCGCCGATGCCGGGCACTTCATCCAGCTCGGATGTGGTAATTTTACGGCTGCGGGCGGCCCGGTGCGTGGTGATGGCAAAGCGATGCGCCTCGTCGCGCAGGCGCTGCAGGAAATACAGCACCGGGTCACGCGGCGGCAGCTGGAAGGGCGCGCGCCCCTCCATATAGAACCATTCGCGCCCGGCATCGCGGTCCGGCCCCTTGGCGATGGCGACCAGCAGAATATCCTCCAGCCCCAGATCCGCCATCACCGCCTGCGCGGCGGAAAGCTGCCCGGCGCCGCCATCGATCAGCACCAGGTCGGGCCAGCCCTCCCCGGTGCGGTCCGGGTCTTCCTCCAGCGCGCGGCCGAAGCGGCGCTGCAGCACCTCGCGCATCATGCCGAAATCATCGCCGGGGGTGATGACGCTCTTGATGGCGAATTTGCGGTAGGCGGATTTTTGCGGCCCCTCCGGCCCGGCGACGACCATGACGCCATAGGCATTGGTGCCCATGATGTGGGAGTTGTCATAGGTCTCGATGCGCCGGGGTGTCTCGGCCAGGCCGAACAGCTCGCCCACGCCGGCCAGCAACTTGCCCTGCCCGGCGGTCTCGGCCAGCTTGCGCTCCAGTGCCTCGCGCGCATTGGTGGCGGCGTGCTGCACGACATCGTGCTTCTCGCCACGCTGGGGCACCAGTATGTGCACCCGCCGCTCCGCCTTCAGGCTCAGCGCGTCCTCCAGCAAAGCCTGCTCCTCGGGCGCATGGTTGAGCAGAAGCTGCGGCGGGGGCGGCTTGTCGTCGTAGAATTGCGCCACGAAGGCGGCCAGCACCTCCCCCGGCCCGTCATCTTTGGTGTTGGCGGGAAAGAAGCTGCGATTGCCGTTATTGCGCCCGCCGCGGATGAAAAACACCTGCACGCAGGCCTGGCCCGCCTGCTGGTGCAGGGCGATCACATCCGCATCGCCCAGGCTGGCGGGGTTGATGACATCGCTCCCCTGCACATAGGCGAGGCCGCGGATCCGGTCACGCAGGGCGGCCGCGCGCTCGAACTCGAGATTTTCAGCGGCTTGCTGCATTGCAGCGGCGAGGTTTTTCTGCACCGCACTGGTTTTTCCCTCCAGGAAATCCTTGGCCTGGGCCACCAGCGCGCCATAATCCTGCGCGCTCACCCGGCCCACGCAAGGCGCGGAGCAGCGCTTGATCTGGAACAGCAGGCAAGGGCGGGTGCGGTTGGCGAACACCGTATCCGCGCAGGTGCGCAGCAGGAAGACGCGCTGCAAGGCCTGCACGGTCTGGTTAACCGCCCAGACCGAGGCGAACGGGCCCCAATAAAGATTTGCCTTATCCTGCGCGCCGCGATGCTTGGCCAGGCGCGGAAAGTCATGCCCGGCCGTGAGCATCAGCCAGGGATAGGTTTTGTCGTCCCGGAGCAGAATATTGTAGCGCGGCTTCAACCTCTTGATGAGGTTGGCCTCCAGCAGCAGCGCCTCCGCCTCGGTATGGGTGGTGACGATCTCCATGGCGGCGGTGTCCGTCACCATCCGGCGCAGGCGCTCCGGCAGCCGGGCGATCTGGGTGTAGGCGGTGACGCGCTTTTTGAGGTTGCGCGCCTTGCCGACATAGAGCACATCGCCCTTCTCATCGAGCATCCGGTACACCCCCGGATTGCCGGGCATGGTCTCCAGCGCTGTTTCGATCACAATCACGCCGGTCTGCTGGATCTCCAACTTATCCCCTCCGGCCTGTGGATAAGTTTGTGGATGTTGTGTGTCCCTCTGCTGAACATCCCGCTTCGGAACCCGCCGCCCAGGACGGGTCGTGAACGCCATTATCTACAGTTAACATGCTGTTTTATCACAACAATAAAGTTTCGGTTTCGTTATTTCCCCGGTGTCATGTCGGGCTGAAACCCCTTGATCCCACACGCTTCCAGGCCGTGGAAAACTAGATGTTCCGGCGTTCGATTTCCACACCCACGCTGGCGGCATCCTGATACACATCCAGCTTTTCCACCGTCACACGGGCCACGCGCACGCGCGCATCGAGCAGGCAGGCCTCAGCCACGCGCTCGGCCAGCGTCTCCACCAATTGCACATGGCCAGCGGCGATGATGGCGCGCACGGCATCGATCACCGTGTCATAATCCACCACGCGGTTGAGATCGTCCGCCCCCACGGCGGAGCGGGAGAGATGGGCGGCGCCGTCATCCTCCACCGCCAGGTCCAGGTTCACCCGCACGCGCTGGGTACGGCCATGTTCATGGGCATACACGCCAATCCGCGCCTCCAGAACAAGGTCGCGAACGAACATGCGCCGCGTGGCGCGGGCGGCATCGGCAAGGCGTGGGTGGTCCATGCAGGACGTTTTGCGCTGGGTTCCGCGGATTGGCAATAAACCAGGCTTCCTGCGCGGGATTGAGTGCGTTAGCCTCGTTATATGAAACGTTTCCTCATGCTTCTTGCCCTGCCGGTCCTGCTGGGGGCCGCGGCGCCCGCGGGCGTGACGGCCGAACACCCCTGGATGCGCTATCTGCTGCCCAATATTCCAGCTGGCGGCTATCTGACCCTGCGCAATGACGCCGGCACCCCGGCGGTGCTGACCGGCGCCAGCTCGCCGGCCTGCGGCGCGCTGATGCTGCATAAGAGCGAGGATGTGAGCGGCATGGCGATGATGGCGATGGTGCCCAGCATCACCATCCCGGCCCATGGCGCGGTCAGCTTCGCCGGGGGCGGCTATCACCTGATGTGCATGAAGCCGAAGATGAAGCTGGGCGAGCGCGTGCCGGTGACGCTGAATTTCCAGGACGGCGCCACCCTGGCTTTGACCATGAAGGTCTATGGCCCCGCCGGCCCTGGCCAATGAGGGGCTGGCGCATCGCGCCGCTGCTGCTGCTGGCCGCGGCGGCGCCTGCGGGCCAGCAGATCGTGCTGCACGGCAACGGCAATGGCGCCCTGCCCTGCGCGGCCTGCCATGGCGCGGAGGGCGCGGGCAAGCCCGCCATCGGCGCCCCGGCGCTGGCGGGCAAGCCGGCGGGCGATATCGTCGCGGCGCTGAACGCGATGGCGGCGCGACAGGGCGGCACGGGGCTGATGCCCGCCATCGCCGGGGCGCTGACGCCCCAGCAGCGCCAGGACGTCGCTTCCTATTTCTCGTCCCTGCCGGCCCCCTGATCCCCTGCGAAACCCTGGCCCGGAAGGTTGGCAGGCAGGCCCCAAGAGAATAAGGGTTTCGCCAGATTTCCACGTTAAGGACGAATCCCCATGCCCGATGCCAACCTGCCAACCGATTACAAGGTCAAGGACATCTCCCTGGCCGAGTGGGGCCGCAAGGAAATCTCCATGGCCGAGGACGAGATGCCCGGCCTGATGGCGCTGCGTGAGGAATTCGGCAAATCCCAGCCGCTGGCCGGCGCGCGCATCGTCGGCTGCCTGCACATGACCATCCAGACCGCCGTGCTGATCGAGACCCTGGTGGCACTCGGCGCCTCCGTGCGCTGGTCCTCCTGCAACATCTTTTCCACCCAGGACCAGGCCGCCGCCGCGATTGCCGCCGCGGGGATTCCCGTCTTCGCCTGGAAGGGCCTGACCGAGGAAGAGTTCTGGTGGTGCATCGAGCAGACCCTGCGCGGCCCGGATGGCTGGACGCCGAACATGATCCTGGATGATGGCGGCGACGTGACGCAGCTGATGCACGACAAATACCCGGACATGCTGAAGGATATTCGCGGCATCTCCGAGGAGACCACCACGGGCGTGCACCGGCTGTGGGAAATGGCCAAGGCCGGCAAGCTGCTGGTGCCCGCCATCAACGTCAATGACAGCGTCACCAAGTCCAAGTTCGACAATCTCTATGGCTGCCGCGAGAGCTTGGTGGATGGCATCCGCCGTGGCACGGACGTGATGATGGCCGGCAAGGTCGCCGTCGTCGCCGGGTTCGGCGATGTCGGCAAGGGCTCCGCCGCCTCGCTGCGCAATGCCGGCTGCCGGGTGAAGGTGGCCGAGATCGACC
>DATJXU010000152.1:0-8194 GCA_035499915.1 Acidocella sp. | reverse complement strand
AAGAGCTTCTCGTTCTGCTGGTTCGCCTCCTGGTACATTTCCGAGGGGCCGGAATAGCCGAAGCTCAGATCCCGCGCCCCGGTCGCGGCGAATGCCGCGCGCAGATCCGCAAGCGCCTTGCTCAAAGCCACACCTTGTTTCTGCTGCGCCTGGATGTTGATGCTGGGCAGCCCCTGCCAGGAGCCGAGCGCATTTGGCCGCTCCACCCCCACGAGCGTGGCGACCGTGCCCAGAGGCACCAGCGCGCCGCCGCCTGTGGCCACCGGCAGGGCCAGCAATGTGCGCGCCGCCGCATCGCCCGGCAGACCGGTGACGATATTCATCGAGGAACCATTGATGCTGGCTTGGCCGAGATTGCCCTCGGCCAGCGCCGCCGCCACCGTGTTGCCGATATCGCCCGGCGCGATGCCGAGCTGTGCCGCGCGCCGCCGGTCCAATTGCAGATCGTACTGATATTGCGGCTGGCCGGGGTTGATCTGCACAAAGTCGAAATCGCCGCTGGCATAGGCCGCCGTTTGCATCTTGTCCGCGATGCCGAGCAGCCGCGCCGAATCCGTCTGGCCCGAAACATTTATGGAGACCGGCAGATCCTCCGCCCCCGGCAGGCCGGAATCCTGCGCCACGTAGGCGGCGAGTCCCGGCATGGCGCCAAGCGCCGCCGTCATGCGCGTGACAGCGTCCGCCGCCTGCGCGGGTCTATCAAATGTATAGCCGCCGAAAATGGCATGGTTCTGCTCGGAGGCGACGAGCCATTCCGGCATGCCGGGATAGGTGGCGTGCAGCACATTCTCGATGCGCGCGGCCTGCTCCTGCATGTAGCTGATTGAAGCGCCGTTCGGCGCGGCGGCGAAGATGTTCACGTCCAGCCCGTCCGGCGCCGGGTCAAGGTTCTGCGGGGCAATGCGCGCGAGGGCAAGGCAACCCAGCGCCACCAGCAATACCGCCCCGGCGATGAGCGGCGCACGGCGCAGCGCCGGACCGAGCAGGCGCAGATACAATGCGCGCAGCCTATCGATGAGGCCAATGCGTTTCCGGTGCACATAAGACCGGCTGGCCCACATGGCGATACTGGGGACGATCCCCAGAGCGATGGCGAGGGACAGCAGGAACGCGGCGATGAGCACCAGCGCGAAGGGGCGGAACAGCGCGGCGGTGAGGCCAGAGAGAAATCCCAGCGGCAGGAAGGCCACCACCAATGTGGAAGAGATAGCCGCCAGCACCGGCGCCAGCCGCGTGATGCTGGCCTGCGCCGCCTCCAGCGGTTTTGCCCCTTCCGCCGTGCGGCGGAAAATATCCTCCACCACCACGATGGCGTCATCCACCACCAGCCCGACCGCCAGCACCAGCGCGATGATGGTGAAAAGGTTGAAGCTCTGGCCAGTGACCTGCATGACCAGCGCCGCGCCGAGCAGCGAGAGCAGGATGGCGAGGAATGGCGCCAGCGCGGCGCGCGTACTGCCCAGAGACGCAAGAGTGATGGCGGCGACCAGCAGGATGGTGACAAGCAGTGTCAGCGCCAAATCGTGCAGCGATTGCGTGACGCCGATGGATTCGTCGTAGATGACGGAGACCTGCACACCCGGCGGCATCATTGGCTGCATCTGCGCCACCAGCGCCCGCACGCGGCGCGCGACCTCGATGATATTGCCCGTGGGGGCGATGCCGGCGGCGATGTAAACGGCCGGGCCGCGATTCCACCAGGCGAGATCCGTGCCCGGGTTGAACCCCACCGCCGCACCGGCAACGCTGCCAAGCGGGATGGTAACACCGTTGCGGGTGAGAACCGGCAGGGCAGCGAAATCCACCGGGGTCTTGAGCCCGGTGCCGGCGTTCACCGGCATGGCCGCGACGCCGTTGCGCAGGCTGCCGGCCGGGGAGATGGCGGCGGCATTTGCCAGTTCCTGTGTCATCACCAGCGGCGAGACACCGAGCGCCTGCATGCGCAGCGGGTCCATGGTGACCTGCAAGGCAGGGCTGCCGGAATACAGCGTGACCGGGCCGATGCCGGGCACGGTCTCCAGCCTCGGCACCAGGTTGGACTGGGTGAAAGCCGTGATTGCCGCCGCATCCAGGCTTGGCGGGTAAAGCACGGCAACATTCAGCTCCTGGTTGGCATTGTCATCGCCCACCAGTTTGAGGGTGGAGGGCTGTACACCAGCAGGCAGATTGCTGCGCGCCGCATTAACCGCCGCCAAGGCTTCGGCAAACACCGTGTCCGGCACGGCGCCAGGGGCTAGGAAGGCGTTGATGTCCGCATTGCCGGGCTGGGTGGTGCCCGTGACGTACTTAACCCCCGCCAGCGCGGCGACGCTGTTTTCCAGCGGCAGCGTCACGAAGCGATTCATCGTGACGGCGTCCGCGCCGGGGAAGCTGGTGGAAATATCGATATAGCGCGGCGGAATGATGGGGCTGGAACGGATGGGCAGGCTGAACACCGCAGCCAGGCCAAATAACCCGAGCGCAGCCGCGGCAAGACCCACCAGCACGGGCTGGCGCAGCAGGCTAGCCCAAAGGTTCACGGTGATGCCAGGGTGACTTTGGCGCCGTCCGACAGCTTGAAGCCGCCGATGGCCACGATTTTCTGCCTCGCCCGCAGCCCCGGAGCGGTGACGAAGCTCTGCGTCCCCGCGCTGCCAAGGATTCCAACATACACCGTGCCGAGGGTATAAATGCCGCCGCCCACCGGGTTGAGCACAAATATATAAGGACCGAGCATGGAGTCATTCAGCGCCGCGCTGGGCACGGCGTAGGCGGGTTGCGGCGCACCGGTGGCGATGTCCACCACGCCTGTCATGCCCGCGAGCAGGACGGGCGGGGCGGCATCCAGCCTGCCTTCAGCATCGCGCGCATCGGTGGCCGCATTGAGCTGCGGGCTGAGCGCGGTGAGCGTGCCGGTGGCGGTGACGTTCGTGCCATCCCCCAGTGGGGCAGTTAGGGTGAATTTGCCGCCGGGGGTGAGACTGGTGGCCTCCGTCTGCGGCACGGCGAAGAACACGCGCAAGGGCCCCGGCGCGGTGAGGGTAAGGGCCGCCTGCCCGGCCTGGACGTAGTCCCCCGGGTCCACCCGGCGTATGCCGGCAATGCCGGCGAAGGGCGCGATGATTTGCAGTTGAGCCAGATCAGCTTGATCCAGCTTGACTTGCGCGGCTGCCTCGGCGACGGCGGCTTCGGCTTGCTCCAGCGCCGACTGGCTGGCGCCGGAAATCGCGATAAGTTTTTGCGTGCGGGCGAGTTCGCGGTCCGCCTGGGCCAGCTTGGCGGAATCCAGCACGGCCTGCGCGGCCTGCGGTCCGTTCTGAAGCTGCACCAGAACCTGCCCGGCCGCGACTAGCGCGCCAGATGTGAACAGCACCTGCGTGACGATGCCGCTCTGCGCGGCCGCGAGTGTGGCGCCCTGCGGCGCAGCAAGGCTGGCGGAAAGCTCCGCCTGCGGCCGCCAGCTTGTGGCGATTAAAGTGACCGCCCGTACCGGCACCACCTGCCCCAACGCGGGCGCAGCGGCAGCCAATGCAAGAAAAATAAGCAGAGTGCGTATTATTTGAAAAACCCCCAGCGGATGTGACGATGATATTTTGCGCAGCGCGACGTGACTAGCCCCCCTGCACGTAAAAATTGCAGCCCCAGGTTCAGGCATGATTTTTGCTGGAGCATCCGTCGCACCGACATATATCGCGGCCTGACGCAGAAGCGGCAGCGCCGCGCCGCGCCGCTGAAGGAAAATTGCATTTGTACGCCATCACTGAACAACACCTCCCCGATTGGAAGGCACCGGAACTCGGCCTGCCCCGCGCCACGTTGCTGGCCGCTCTCATCATCGTCAGTCTGGTCATTGGCCTTTGCGCCTGGCTTGCCCGCCCCGCGCCATTGCCGTCATCTCAGCCTATCGAAGTGACACAGGCCACGCTCACCACGCTGCCCCAGCCGACGCCGCCACCGCCGCCAAAGGTCGTGCCGCCGCCGAAGCCGATCCCGGCCGTGATTCCAAAGCCGCTGCCGGTGCCAAGCAAGATCGCCGTGGCGACCAAACCGCCGCCGCCGGTGCATCATATTTTCAAGCCTGCGCCGAAGCCGGTTATCAACCACGCTCCGCCGCCCGCGCCGACGCCACAACCGTCGGCACCAGCAGCACCATCGGCACCGCCCACCAGCGGTATCGGCCCCTATGGCAACCAGATGTACCAGATCATCCAGGCCAACCAGGACGTGCCCGCCGCCCTGGCGCAGCTCGGGGTTTCCGGCACCGCCGTCATCGAGATTGTTGTGGCACCAAACGGGCACATTCTCTCGGCGAAGGTGTATAAATCCAGCGGCGTACCGCTCATCGACCAAACCGCCCTGCAACACGCGCAAGGCGCGAGCCTGCCGCCGTTCAACGACGACATGCCACAGGCGCCGCACACTTTCCTTATTCCGATTGAGATACAGCCCAATCCGGACCAATGAATACGAGTTTAAATATTAGGCTTTATCGGCCCAATCCTTAAACCCATGAATAAAATAACGCCATTGATTTGGCGTTATTTTATTCTGTCTGCATCTCTGACCAAAAACCCCATGAATGCCTAGGATTTTTCTGGACGCCGAAATGCGCCGCGAAATTTTCGAACCAGAAAATGCCTTATAAAGATGTTTTTGAGTTTTTTGACCCAAATTATCGCATATTTATGTTCAAAAACCTTTTCGTTATCCGAACGCCAACGTTTTCTAAAAATTTGGCATCAACCTTGCTGTCATAATTCCGGCATTTATTGCGCCCGAGCCAATGTGCAGCGGCCGCTTTGGATGCCTCAAGTCAACAGACGAGGGGATAATAGTGAATAATAGAACAAGTGACTTTCGACGGCGTTTGATGGCCTTCACCGCCTGCACCATGACCAGTGCGGTTCTTTCCGGGGCAGCATTTGCGCAAACCTCAACAACCTCGACCACCTCCACGGTTGTTCCGAGCGAGGTTACGCCGTCCAGTCAGGAAGCGTACGAGACCAAGAAGGTTCACATTATCTACAAGAAGCTGCTGCTTAAGGAAAAGGACATCCCGAACGCGGTGACCCACATCAGCGAGAAGCAGATTAAGGCCGAGGGGACGACCATGGGGTCGATCCAGACCTTGTTGAAGCAGACGCCTTCGGTGAACGCCTATAGCCAGGGCCCCGGACAGAGCGCGCCGACCCTCTCGATTCGTGGCGTGCGCAACAGCGAACTCTCCGAAACGCTGGACGGGATTCCCATCACCGATCTGCTGAATGGCTCGGGCAACTACCTCTCAAACAATGTCGGCTCGCCGATCACGCTCAACGAACTCAGCGGCGTCACAGTGTATCCCGGCGTCGCCCCGCCGGACAAACAAGGCTACGGCACTGTTGGCGGTACTATCGCCTATACGGCCAAGCAAGCGACGGACGAACGCTATGGCGAACTGGAGGGCGGCTACGGCTCGTTCAGCACCTCGCATGAAGGTTTCACCCTCAGCACCGGCAAGATGTGGGACAGCACCGATGCGCCGCGCGCTCTGTTGCAATACGACCAGAGCCAGACCGCGGGCTACGTGGATAATACGCCTGCCAAATATCACGACATGCTCTTCAATATTAACAAGCCCTATGATGACGGGCTGTCTAATGTCGGGCTGACGGTGATCTATAACCAGGGCCGCGGCAATATCCAGACGCAGCCGACGCCAACGGACCTGCTGAAGCAACACGGCTATACTTATAACTTCCCGTATAGTGACGGTTACTTTAACCAGGCTGGCCAGTTTCTGACCACGATCCTGCATGATGAAACCTACATCAATCAGCACGCGATCTTCGACGGCTCGCTGTTCTACCTGCACAGCACGATGGCAACGGAAAGCTACGCAAATCCGCAGCAGCTGATCGACAATTACAACAACACCACCCCATATCTGGCGAATATCCAGAATCCATGGTCCTTCTTTGGCGCCATGGGCCCGACGGCCGTTGGCAACGGAACGGCCACCGGGCCGTTCTATTCTCCTGGTTATTTCACTTATGAGCCGCTGATCTTCAACCCCAGCGGCGATCCGACTCAGGTGCAGAGCTACGCCTATGGCGAGTCGTCCCAGAATACATACTTTCACAGCAATGAAGTCGGCATCACGCCGAAATTCACGTTCTTTTTCCCGTATAACACCATTACAGTGGGTGCGCTGGTCGCCAAGGAGAGTTCCGAGCAATCGCAATACATCTACGGCTCGACAAACATGCCGGAGATCAACGGCTACAATTCAACGCAGTTCGGCGGAGGCATGCAGAGAAGCGTCTATATGGGCTATGTGCAGGATAAGATCGATCTCCTGCACGACAAGTTACACATCCTGGGCGGGTTGCGTGCCACCGGCGCTTACAGCAGCAACATCAATCAGGTCACTTATGGTATTTACAACCCTTACAAGCTGCAAAACTACTCGCGCTCCGGCGATCCGTATATAGGTGTGAGCTACGATCTGCCCGAACACCTCACCGCCTATGGCAGCTTCGGCAAGGCGGAAGTGTTCGCACCGGTTTCCGACTATCAGCAAGGCTCGTCCGGCACCACCGTGGCGCCGGGTGCGGAGACGGTGCATCTCTACGAGGGCGGCGTGCGCTACGATACGCCGAAGCTCTACCTGAATGTGGACTACTACTATCAGAAGGTGAACCACGCATTTGGCTTTTTCGACGACTTCGCGACCAACGAGCAGATCTACGGCAACCCGGGCACAGAATTGTTCAGTGGCTGGGAAATGGCGGCGCAATACCAGGCGACACCAGAACTGCAGTTCTTTGGCAACGGCTCCTACAATAGGGCTCAATATCTGACAGGTTATTCCGCCTTCGACACCATCGCGGAAGACCAGTTCGGCTATGCCTTCCGCGGCACGCCGATTTCCAACGTACCAAATTGGCTCGCCAATTTCGGCTTCGAGGAAGATCATGGGCCGTTCTCGGCGCGCGTGACCGGCCAGTACACCGGGCGCGAATATACGACCTATGATCTCGTGGCCCCCGGTAACCCGATCCTCAACGGCGCAACAGTCACGAACACGAACTTCCTTAACCCAGCCAATGTCGTGTTCAACGTGCTGCTCACCTACAAGATGAAGGTAAACTACGGCGCGTTGAAGCAGCTGGACTTCTCGATCAACGCGCAAAACATCTTCAACGAGCACTACTATAACTACTACTACAGCCAGCTTCTGCCGCAGGGTGGGCAGTATGGCAGGCCTGGCGAACCGGCTGTCGCAAGCGCGCTGGTCGGGCCTCCGGCCTCCGTTATGTTCGACGTCTCGGCGAAGTTCTGAGATATTCCCGGCGGCGGCTTTAACCCCGCCGCCGGACCAGCCTGTTATGCAAATAATTTTAGTCAATCACCGGCACGCTTTCCCCTTGTCGGCGCGGACGCTTTCGGGTCTATTTTTCTTATGAAGCTTCGTACACTGGCTCTTGCCTGCGGCCTGACTTTTGCCGCTGTTACCTCCCGCGCACAGGATTGCGGCACCATCGTCATTCCGCCCGGCCTCGGCATCGGCCCGGGGGCGGATGTCACCTCATTCAATCCGCTATTCCTCTCCTCGCTGTACAACCAGGAAGCCTCGGCGCTGATCTTCGAGCAGTTGCTCTGGTTCAACGACTCTCATGAAATCGATTGGTCGCGCAGCATCGCCAGCGCCGTGACAACGCCCGATAACGGCAAGACCTACGACGTGACGCTGCGGCCATGGAGCTGGTCGGACGGCGTGCCGGTGACATCGGCTGACGTGCTCTACGCCTTTCAGCTCATCGAGGATTACGGCACAAATTACGCCGCATATGGCCAGGGCGGAATACCTTACATCATTGCCAGCATGACCGCGCCCAATCCTGAGCATATCCATATCGTGCTGACACATGCGGTAAATCCACAATGGTTCATCTTCAATGGGCTCGCGCAATTGCAGCCTTTGCCGAAGCATGTGTGGAGCAAATTCACGCCGGATGAAATCTGGCAGGGGCAGAGCGACCCGAATTTTTTCCGCGTGGCGGATGGGCCGTTGCTGCTGAAAAAACTCACCGTGGGCGTGGATGCCGAATTCGTGCCCAACCCGCTCTATGGCACAAAAATGAACTTCTCCCGCTTCATCATGAAGTTCGAGAATTCCGAGGGGCAGGAGCTGCAGGCTGTCGAATCCGGGGACCTCGACATGAGCAATATT
>DATJXU010000151.1:0-7658 GCA_035499915.1 Acidocella sp. | reverse complement strand
GGCCACGCCGCTATCGAGCCGCACGCCCGGGCCGCTGGGCGGTTCAAACACTGCAATCCGCCCCGGTGTCGGCAGAAAGCCATGGGCGGGGTCTTCGGCGTTGATCCTGAATTCGAAAGCATGGCGGCTGGGTGCGGGTGGTTCGGAAATCTCCAGGGGCTTGCCTTCGGCGACGCGCAATTGCGCGATCACCAGATCGATATCCGTCGTCTCTTCCGTCACCGGGTGCTCGACCTGCAGCCTGGTATTGACCTCAAGAAAGGAGATCGTGCCGTCCTGCCCCAGCAGGAACTCGACCGTGCCGGCATTCGTGTAGCCCGCCGCCACGCAAATGTTCCTGGCGGAGTCTTCGATGATGTTGCGCTGTGCCTCTGTCAGGAAGGGCGCTGGCGCTTCCTCGATGAGTTTCTGGTTGCGGCGCTGGAGGGAACAATCGCGCGTGCCCAGCACCACCACCTTGCCATGCTTGTCGGCGATGATCTGCGCCTCGATATGCCGGGGCCGGTCCAGAAACCGTTCCAGAAAACATTCGCCCCGGCCGAAGGCGGCAATCGCCTCGCGCACGGCGGAGTCGTAAAGCTCCGCGACTTCATTGAGGTTTCGGGCGATTTTCAGGCCCCGCCCGCCGCCGCCATGGGCCGCCTTGATGGCCATGGGCAGGCCGTGCTGCCTGGCGAAGGCCACGGCCTCTTCAGCCGAGGCCACCGGCCCTTCGCTGCCCGCAACCAAAGGCGCGCCGACGGATTTTGCGATGCGCCGTGCCGAAATCTTGTCGCCCAGCGCGGCGATCACATCCGCATCCGGGCCGATCCAGATCAGCCCCGCATCCGCCACAGCGCGGGCGAATTCCGCGCGCTCGGAGAGAAAGCCGTAACCCGGATGCACTGCGTCAACCTGGGCGCGGCGGGCAATTTCCATAAGCTTTTCGATGTTGAGATAGGTTTCCGCCGGTTTCGTGCCGGGCAGGGCATAGGCTTCATCCGCCAGGCGGGTGAACAATGCCTGCGCATCCGGGTCCGCGTACACGGCCACGGATTGCAGCCCGTAATCCTTGCAGGCGCGGATGATGCGCACGGCAATCTCGCCACGGTTTGCGATCAGGATCTTCTTCATGGCGTTGGTCCTTGAGGCTTGGCGTGCGCCGGGCGTGCGGGCGTGATTTCGGAAAATGGCGCGACGGGCCGGAAGCGGATTTTCGCGCCGACGGGAATTTGCCCCGCCAGATCCAGATGATATCCGGCCACGGCGCCAATGACGGGATAGCCGCCCGTCAACGGATGGTCCGCCAGGAAGAGCAGCGGCTTGCCATCCGGCGGCACCTGAACCGCACCTGTGACGACGCCTTCGCTGGGCAATTCCCCGCTTCCGGCGCGCGCCAGGCTTGCTGGCGCGGTCAGCCTTATGCCGACGCGGTTTGACTGCGCCGTCACCTCCCAGGCTTCGCCGCTCAAAAGCGCCAGCGCTTGCGGCAAGACCCAGTCCGGCCTGGGGCCCAAGATCAAATCCAGCGTGACGGTTTCACCGGATTTTGGAAATTCGAACGCCGGTGCCTCGGTGAGCGATACTGCGGACAAGCCCGCCGCCGGTTTTTTAATCGTGAGGACGCTGCCCGCGCGTACGGGGTCCGGCCCGATGTTCGCCAGCGTGTCGGTGGAGGCGCTGCCAAGCACTTTTTGAACCTTAAAGCCGCTGCGCACGCTCAGATAACTGCGTACGCCCGCTTGTGGCGCTGAGAGCGTCACCACATCTCCGTCCTCAAGCGCGATTGGTGTATAGGGGGCGGGCATCAGCGTTTTTCCCGCTCCGGTGCGGATGCGAATGCCGCATGGCGCGCCGGTGATGCCGATCACCGCGGCGCCATGGCTGCGGAAGCTGAAACCGCCGCCTGTCAACTCCAGGCAAGGCTCGGTCTCTGCATTTCCGGCAATGCGGTTGGCGGCTTTGAAAGCACCACGATCGAGCGCGCCGGAGGCGGACACCCCTTGCCCGGTTTGTCCGAAGCGCCCGAGATCCTGAAACAAGGCGGGGAGCGGCGCGGCCAGGATTGAGAACCGGACGGCGTTTTTATCTGTTTCGCTTTCCGGCTGCGATGTTTCCGGTTCGATGGCTGGCGGAGTGCAAACAATGCGCTTGGCGCTTGCCAGGTCGACAAAGCGCACGCGATCGCCGGGCTGAACATAGGCAGGCGGCGTGCGGGTCAGATCCCACATTTTTAGGGGCGTCGTGCCGATCAATTGCCATCCGCCGGGGCTGGCCTGCGGGTACACGCCGGAAAACTCTCCCGCCAGCCCGACGGCGCCGGCGGGAATGCGCGTGCGCGGGGTTTTGCGGCGCGGCACGCGCAAGGCGGGGTCGCCGCCGACAAGATAGCCAAAGCCGGGCGCGAAGCCGCAAAACGCCACCCTATAGTCGCGGGATGTATGGCGCCGGATCACCTCCTGCACGCTCAACCCGGTGATCTGCGCCACGTCGGCGAGGTCCTCGCCGTTATAATTGACGGGGACTTCGACGCATTTGTCATCCCGGCTGACGGGCTGGGCGAGGTTCAGCTGTAAAATCTCCCCGGCCAGTTCCTCGGCGCTCGTGATGGCGGGGGAAAACCCGATCATCAGCGTCCGGGCCGCCGGGATCATGTCAGTGAGGCCCGGCAGCTCTGCCGCTTGCAGAGCGCTCAGCAAGGCGAGCGTTTCGTCAAGGTCCTTCAGCTCGGCAATGAAGTTCGTATGGTTGAGCGGCAGGAAGCGCATGGTCGTCTCGTGGCCTTGATGTTCAATGGCTGCGCGGAATCGTCTTTACGCGCAGGCGGGGAGGAAGGATTTGACCGCCACCCCCTCGGCCTCGAACAACTGCCTGATGGCTTGCGCCATCCTCACCGCGCCGGGGCTGTCGCCATGCACGCAGATGGATTGCGCCTCGATCTGAATCTCCGAGCCATCGATGGCGGTCATGTTCCCGGTGCGGACGAAGTGCAACATGCGCCGGGCGACGAATTCCGAATCATGCAGCACGGCATTGGGCTCGCGGCGGGAGACGAGGTGGCCCTGCGGCGTATAGGCGCGGTCGGCGAACACTTCCGCCACGATTTTTAGTCCTTGCGCGCAAGCGAGATCCAGAATCGGCGTTCCGGCAAGTCCCATGAATGCCAGCGACGGATCGATCATCTTGATGGCCTTGATCACCGCCAGGCCTTGCCGCTCATGCGTGGCGATATGGTTGTAAAGCGCGCCATGCGGCTTGACGTAGCGCAGCGCCGTGCCCGCCGCCTTGGCGATGCCGGCGAGCGCGCCGATCTGGTAGATCACATCGCCGATCAGCTCCTCGCTCGTCACATCCATGTCGCGCCGGCCAAAGCCGACGCGGTCGGGGTAGGACACATGCGCGCCGATGGTGACACCATGCTCAGCCGCCTTGCGGACGGTTTTCAGAATCCCGGCCGGATCTCCCGCGTGAAACCCGCAGGCGATATTGGCGCTGGAGACGACGCTGAGCATGGCCGCGTCATCGCCCATGCTCCAGGCGCCATAGCTTTCGCCCAGATCGCTGTTCAGGTCTATGCGTATCATGCGCCTGGGTATTCCTTACATGCTCAAGGCGGCGAAGACCGGCCCGACGGCGTTATACGCCATGTGCCAGCTGCGCAAACCTGCCGGAACGCGCCCAGACAGGCGGCGCGGGCGGGCCTTACGCGCCACCGCCGGAAAATAGCATAAATCGTTCCAGTTGAATGTGGTTTTCATTATGTGCAATCCTGCACGGGTGCTGGCCGACATTTCCTGTGCTTTGGCAGGGAGGTCAAGGCTAAAAGGGCAGCCAAGAAAAAGCCGATACGGAGAAACAATGTCCACGATCATGTTGCCACGGATCATGCGCCTCGGCGGCGGCGCCCTCACGCAAGCGGGGGAGGCGCTGGCCCTGCTTGGCCTGCGCCAGCCCGCCATCATCACCGACCGCTTTCTGCTCGATAGCGGCGCCGTGGCGCGGCTGCGCGAGGTGCTGGGGCAGCAGGGCATCGCGGCCCAGGTTTTTGCCGATACCGTGCCCGACCCGACCAGCGATTGCGTGGACGCGGCGGCGCGTTTCGTGCGCGAGGGCGGCTGCGATTGCGTGATCGGCTTTGGCGGCGGCAGCCCGATCGACACGGCCAAGGCGGCGGCGGTGCTGGCGCTGCGCGGCGGGCAGATGCGCGCGCTGAAGGCGCCGCACCAGGAAAACACGCCGGGCTTGCCGATCGTGGCGATTCCCACCACGGCGGGCACCGGCTCCGAGGCGACGCGTTTCACAATTGTGACGGATGCCGAAACGAACGAGAAGATGCTCTGCGCCGGGCTTGCCTATCTTCCAACACTGGCCATCGTCGATTACGAACTGACGCTGACCATGCCGCGGCGGCTGACAGCCGATACGGGCATCGACGCGCTGACCCATGCGATTGAGGCCTATGTGTCGCGGCTTGCCAATCCCTTTTCGGACTCCATGGCCATCGCCGCGATGCAGGCCATCTGGACAGGGTTGCGCACCGCCTATCATGAGCCCGGCAACCGCGCCGCGCGCGAGCGGGTGATGTGCGGGGCGATGCAGGCGGGCATTGCGTTTTCCAATGCCTCCGTCGGTCTGGTGCATGGCATGAGCCGGCCGATCGGCGCGCATTTCCATGTCGCGCATGGGCTCTCCAACGCCATGCTGCTGCCGGCCGTGACCAGATGGTCGATTGCGGGCAATGCCGCGCGCTATGGCGATTGCGCGCGGGTGATGGGGATAGCGGCGGGCGCCGATGGCGATGAAACGGCGGCCAGGAAGCTTGTGGACGCCTTGCAGGTGTTGAACGTGGAACTCTCGGTGCCCAGCCCAAGCCAATATGGCATAGACGGGGAACGCTGGCGCGCGCTGCTGCCGCTGATGGCGGCGCAGGCGCTGGCATCCGGCTCGCCTGGGAATAATCCACGTGTGCCGGATGCGGAGACGATCATCGAACTCTATCATGAGGTCTGGGCCTGAGCGCAAGGCGGATTTGGTCCCGGGGGCTGTTCATGGTTTCAGCATTTTTTGCCGGGCTTGTGTATTGTTCCGGTTATGATACGTTGCCTTTCAAAGAGTTGTTGACAAGCCTTTGGGGTGAGAAGAACATCGCCAAAGCAGCCGATACGAAACGACAATGACGGCCGTAAAAACTGGGGGGATGATATAAATGGTTTTCAAGAATTCCTTGTCCTTGAAACGCCGCGGCTTGCTGAAGGCCGGCGCGGGCGCAAGTGTGTCCAGCCTGATTCTGCCGGAAGTGACCTGGGCGCAAAGCGAGACGCCGGTGAAGATCGGCACCATCGACCCGCGGACCGGCACCTATGCCGGGCTCGGCACGAACCAGATTCACGGCGCGACCATGGCTGTCGACGAGATCAACAAGAAAGGCGGCATTCTGGGGCGGCCGGTGCAGCTGCTTGTTGAAGACTCGCAGGGGCTGCCCGGTCCTGCCGTCAGCAAGGCGCAGAAGCTGGTGAGCCAGGACAAGGTGGATTTCCTGATGGGCGGCGTCAGTTCCGCCGTCGCCGGGTCGCTCAGCCAGTTCGCCCAGCAGCACGGCATGGTCTATATCGCCACCGGCGGCCACGCCGATGACATCACCGGCAAGAAATGCGCCTGGAACACGTTCCGCACCTGTTCCACCACCTGGATGCTGACAGCCGGTGACTTTGAGCTGCTGTTCAGCAAGTTCGGCAAGAAATGGTTTTTCATCACGCCGGATTATTCCTTCGGCCATGCGCTGCGTGACGATTATGTGGCGCAGCTGACAAAGGCCGGCGGCACGGCCGTTGGCAATGCGCTGGCGCCGCTGGGCACCACGGATTTCTCCTCCTATCTCATCCAGGCCCGCGCCGCGAACCCGGACGTGCTGATCTGCCTGCAGGCGGGGGATGACCTCGTCAATCTGCTCAAGCAGACCGTGCAGTTCGGCATGAACACGCAGATGGCGGTGGCCGGCGCGTTGCAGGAGCTGGAGGTGCTTGAAGCGCTGCCGCCCGCCGCCCTGCTCGGCTGGTGGACATTCGAATGGTACTGGAACCAGCCCGGCGTGCCGCATCTTGAGGAATTCGTCGCCTCCTACAAGGCCCGTTACGACAACAAGGTGCCGACGGCGCGCTCCTGGTTCGGCTATGCCACGGCGCATGCCCTGGCCCTTGCCGCGAACCAGGCCAAGTCGCTCGACGCCATGAAGGTGGCGAAGGCGCTGGAAGGGCTGGAGCTGCCGCCGGAAGTCGCGCTGCAGCCGGGTAGCGTTGGCTACCGGGCGGAGGATCATCAGATGATCGCCAACATGTTCCCCGGCTCCGTGCCGAAGGGCGCCTCCTATCCGAACCTGTTCGATGTTGCGCAGACAGTGCCGGGGGCGAGCATCGCCAAAACCCCGGCGGAATCCGGCTGCAAGCTGGTTTATCCGAGCTAAGCGGCCTCGCTGACCGGGTGGCGCTGGCGCGGTGCATACCCGGCCAGCGCCACCCGCCTCGCGCGGCATTGGCCGGCAACCGCGCCGCCCGGCGCCAGAGACATGAAAGCACACCGTGGAATCCCTGCTTTTATACAGCGCATTCAATGGGCTGATCGTCGGCATCTTCTATGCGCTGATGGCGCTGGGGCTGTCGCTGATTCTCGGCCTCAACGGCGTCATCAATTTTGCCCATGGCACCTTCATGGCGCTGGGCGGCTATATCGCGTTCACCATCGAGCCTTATGTCGGGTTCTGGGCATGCCTCGTGATCGCCCCGCTTCTGGCCGTGATTCTGGGCCTGGCGGTGGAGCGCGTGCTGATCCGCCCGCTTTATGGGCGCGACCCGCTTTTCTCGCTCCTGCTCACCTTCGGCCTGGCGATGATCATGGAGGATCTGATCCGAACGATCTGGGGCGCGGTCGGCGAGCCCTTTGCCCTGCCCAGCTATCTCAACACGCCGCTCAGCGCGTCCTTGTTCTTCCTCACCGGCTACCGGGTGGTGCTGATTCTCATCACCGTGTTCGTCACCGGCGCCCTGTTCGCGGTGCTGCGCTATAGCCGCATCGGCATCCGCATCCGCGCCGGCAATGCGGATCTGGAGACGATCTCCGCCATGGGCGTGAACATCTTTTTCCTGCGCGCCGCGAATTTCGGCATCGGCATCTTCCTCGCGGGTCTCGCGGGCATTCTGGCGGCGGGGCAGCTGGGCCTGTCACCCTCCATCGGCTCGTCCTTGATCATGCCGTCCTTCGTGGCGATCATTGTCGGCGGTGTCGGCAGCCTCATCGGCAGCGTGCTGGGCGGGCTGATCATCGGCGTTGCCTCCGGCATCACCGCCGCCTTTTTCCCCGTCGCGCAGGAGGTGGTGATCTACGTGATCATGGCCGTTGTCCTGGTCGCCCGCCCCCGTGGCCTGCTCGGTCAGGAAGGACTGTTTGAATGAGCACTTCGATTGAGACCAAGCTGGCCACACATCACGGGGCTGCATCCGGCGGGCGCGTCATCGCCGCCGCCGTCATCTGGGTGGCGTTGCTGTTCGTGCCGTTCTGGCTGCCCATGCTCGGCGGCTATACGGACCTTGCCACCCGCGCGTTGATCTATGCGATCGCCGCCTCCGGTTTGAACCTGCTGCTCGGATATACGGGCGGCCTGTCCTTCGGCCACGCGGCCTATTTCG
>DATJXU010000150.1:0-52612 GCA_035499915.1 Acidocella sp. | reverse complement strand
TGCCGGTCTGGAAGATCGCCACCACCCGGAAGGACTGGATGGAGGGGATGGTGCCGATGACCGTGGCTTTTCCCTGAGGCAGGATCAGTGTGAGTTGCGAGCCGATGGAAAGGTTGAACTGGCTCGCGAGGCCGCCGCCGATGGCGATGGTATCCCCCCCGGTGAGGTCCGCGAGGCTGCCGGCGATGACGTGCTTGGAGACGGTGGGGAGCTGCTTCAGCCCCTCCGGCGTGATGCCGCGCGCGACGCCGCCCGTGGCCCCGCCTTGCGGGCCGGACATCAGCACCTCGCCTTGCGCGATGGGGAAAGCCCCTGTCACATCCTTGATGGTTCTGATCTTGGCGGACATCGCGTCGTAGTCACTGAGCGGGGTGGCGGCGCCATAGACGCCGATATCGCCATTCAGCCCGAGGATCTGGCTCAGAAGTTCCTGGCGGAAGCCGTTCATCACGCTCATCACGATGATGAGCGTGGCGACGCCGAGCGCGATGCCGACGAGCGAAAAAATGGCGATGACCGAGACGAAGCGCTCGCCCCGCCGGGCGCGCAGATAGCGCGCCGCGATCTTCCGCTCGAAGGCGTTGAACATCAGCCGCGCACCTTGGCCAGGGCGTCCTCGACGGGCAGCTCGAAACGCTCGCCCGTGGCGCGGCGCTTCAGCTCCACCATGCCATTGGCCGCACCGCGCGGGCCGACGATCATCTGCCAGGGATGGCCCATCAAATCGGCCTCGGCGAATTTCTGGCCGGCGCGCTCCTCGCGGTCGTCATAGAGCGCATCGGCACCCAAAGCGGCGTAGAGCTGCTCGCAAAGGCCATCGGTCGTGGCATCGCCCTGGCGGAGATTCAGGATGGCGGCCTTGAAGGGGGCGATGGCGTCGGGCCAGATGATCCCGGCCTCGTCATGCCGCGCCTCGATGATGGCGCCGACAAGGCGCGAGACGCCGATGCCGTAGGAGCCCATCTCGGGGAAGAATTTCTGCCCATCCGGCCCGGTCACGGCGAAGTTCATCGATTGCGAATATTTGGTGCCGAAATAGAAAATCTGCCCGACCTCGATGCCCCTGCCCTCGCGCCGGCGCTCGGCCGGGATGTTGTCCCAGGCGGCGGTGTCGTGCTTTTCGTCCGTGGCGGCGTAGATGGTGGTCATCTGCTCGTAGAACGCCTCGATATCCGTCGCGCTCATCGCATCGCCCGCCTCGAAGGCGGCGTCGTAGAACACGCCGGACTCGCCGGTCGGCGCCAGCACGTGGAATTCATGCGAGAGATCGCCGCCGATCTGCCCGGTATCGGCGCGCATGGGAATGGCGGTGATGCCGATGCGCTGGAAGGTGCGCATATAGGCGAGCATCATTTTCTTGTAGGCCAGCACGGCGCCTTCGCGGTCCAGGTCGAAGGAATAGGCGTCCTTCATCAAAAATTCGCGGCCGCGCAGCACGCCAAAGCGCGGGCGCACCTCGTCGCGGAATTTCCACTGGATGTGATAGGGGATCTGCGGCAGCTCGCGATAGCTCTTGATGGAATCGCGCATGATCGCGGTGATCATCTCTTCATTGGTCGGCCCGAAGAGCAGCTCGCGCTCATGGCGGTCGGTGATGCGCAGCATCTCCTTGCCATAGGCGTCGTAGCGGCCGGATTCACGCCAGAGATCCGCACTCTGGATGGTGGGCATCAGCACTTCCTGCGCGCCCGCCGCATCCTGCTCCTCACGCACGATCTGCGCGATTTTGGAAAGCACGCGCTGGCCTGTCGGCAGCCAGGCATAGATGCCCGAGGCCATCTGCCGCACCATGCCGGCGCGCAGCATGAGCCGGTGCGAGGCGATCTGCGCTTCGGCGGGCGTTTCCTTGAGGGTGGGGATCAGGCTTTTGGACAGACGCATGACAAACCTTAAAACAGGGATTGAGGCTTTTCAGTGACCGCCGCGGCGGGCACTGCGGATTCCGATTGCAGCCAGCGAGTGGCGGCGCGCCGGCAAGGCTGCTCGACAAAGACGCGCAGCAGGCTGGCGAGACCGAAGCTGAGCAGCGTCATGCAGGCGGCAAAGAGCAGCTTGCGGCCCGCCGGCTGCCAGCCGAGATGCTGGAAGGCCTGGACGGTGAGCAGCTCGGCAATGGCGAAGCTCATATAGAAGCAATAAGAGAGCCGCCCGAGATAATGCAGCACAGGGCGGCGCCCCAGGACAGGCGGGCGCTGCGCGTCGGCCTGCATGTAGAAGGCAAAGAGGACCGCCCAAAGGCCGGGAAGGATGACAAGATCAACCCCCGTTACCCCGCCCGCGAGCGCCAGGACCACGCCCCCCCACAGGAACAGGGGGCGGGCAAAGTCTTGATCCGCGACGAGAGGCGCCAGGCGATAGGCCGCCATGCCCGCCAGGAATTCAGGAAAGAAGCGGATGAGACCGGCGCTGAAGGCGAGATTCAGGCTGTGCCCATCAAAGGCATAGACAACCCCCAGCACGGGAAGCGTGATAATGGCCAGTTGATTGGAAACCAGCGGCGGGAAATAGCTCAGCAAACAGGCAAAGAGCGGAAAGAGCAGATACCCCGCCCATTCCGTGCTGATCGACCAGGACGGGTAATTCCAGGCGCCGAAAGAATCCCCGCCCCAGCCCTGCATCAGCAGCAGGTTTTGCACCAGCGTGGACAGGCCAAAGCGTTGGGGCGCATGCGCGGTGAGGCCCAGCGCCGCGCCGCCCGCAACCAGCGCCAGCAGGATCAGGATGGTCGCCAGATGCACCGGATAGATGCGCGCCAGGCGCTGGCCGTAAAAGCGCAACACCGCCTCCAGCCCCGGCCAGTGCCATTGCGGGCTCGGCGTATCCATCTGCGGCACGGCGAATTCCCGGTGGCTGTGCATCAGGATCAGGCCGGAGAGGATGAAGAAGCCATCCACCCCCATATAGCCATGCCGGACCAGCCCCGCCGCCGGCCCCAGCCAGGCCGAAACATGCAGATGCAGATCCACATGATAGATGAAGACCCAGGCCGCGAAGACGGCACGGCAGATCATGAGGTCGGTGATGTCCGGCTTCTGGCTCATCGGCGCCACTGCTCTAGATCAATATGCGCCGCGATAGAAGCAGCCGCCCCCGCCCAGGCACAGGAAAAAGCGCCAGACAGAAAGAAGCCCGCCTGCCCTCAAAGGGCGGCGGGCCAAGTTCAGGGAGGAAACGCCAGTCACACGGCAGGATGAAGAACCAAACCTCATCCTGCGCTTAGCATGCACCGCAGCATTCTATCCCGTCCAGAAAAAAACCCTCAAAATAGCGGATTTTTTAGGCTTTTGAGCGAGAATGGTTTAAATTTTACCCTCACGCCAACCAAAGCAGCACATGTTGGCTGTATTTTAATCACACCTTGAGAATGTGCACGTCGACCAAAGGCCGCTTGCCGAGCGGCTTGCCGACGATGCGCCGCAGCCCCGCCCGCGCGGCATCACTGAAGGCGGCCTCGTCCCGGCGCAGTGAGGGCGCCAGATCATCCAGCAGGTCGTGAAACTCCCGTTCATAAACAAGGCGCTGGGCGCCATCCTGCTCATCCAGCAGGCCAGGGGCGGAAATGCGGGGCATGCCGTGCAGCTTGCCCTTGGAATCAATGGCGAAGCTGCCAACCACGACTCCGTTGAACAGCATGCGCTTGCGCGCCGCCAGCACGCCGGTTTTCAGCGGCACGACCCTGTCGCCATCCACCGCCAGCCGGCCGGTGGGCACGGAATCCACCACCTGCGGCCCGGAGGCGCCGAACAGCACCACGTCCCCATCCTCGACCAGCAGGCTCTTGATGCCGTTCTCCTGCGCGAAGGCCGCCTGGGTGGAGAGATGGCGCCACTCGCCATGGGTGGGGATCACGTATTTCGGCCGCACCAGCTTGTAGAGCTTGCGCAGCTCCTCGCGCGCCGGATGGCCGGAGACATGCACGAACTCATCGCCATCGACGATCACCTCAACCCCGCGCCGGGCCAGATGGTCCTGCACCGCGAAAATCGCGCGCTCATTGCCCGGAATGGTACGGGCGGAGAAGATCGCCTTGTCCCCCTGCCCCAGCACGGCGTAGCGGTGCGTGTCGGCGGCGATGCGGGCCATGGCCGAGCGCGGCTCGCCCTGGCTGCCGGTGACCAGCAGCAGGATGTTGTCATCCGGGATGGAGCCGATCTCCTCCTCCGGCACGAAATCCGGCACATCCTTCAGGTAACCGGCCTCCTGCGCGGCGGTCATGTAGTTGTTCAGGCTGCGGCCCACCAGGGCGATATGCCGCCCGGCGATTTCCGCCGCCGCGATGATGCTGGCCACGCGCGCCACATTGCTGGCAAAGCAGGTGATGGCCACCCGGCCGGTGAGGTCCGGCAGAAAGGCTTCGAAGCTCTTCTTCACATCCAGCTCGGAGCCGGAATGGCCTTCCACCATGGCATTGGTGGAGTCCGAGACGATGGCCAGCACGCCTTGGTCACCCAGCGCCTTCAGCGCCGCCTCGTCGGAGACATCGCCGATCACCGGGGCGGAGTCGAATTTCCAGTCCCCGGTATGCAGCACGGTGCCGTAGGGTGTGGTGATGGCGAGCGCCTGGGCCTCCGGGGTGGAGTGCGTCATGTGGATATAGCGCAGGGCAAAGGGCCCCAGCGCAAAGGCGCCGCCGGGCTGGATGACATGCAGCTTCACCTCGCGCTGCAGGCCGGCTTCCTGCAGCTTGCGGCGGATGACGGCGGCGGCGAAGGGCGTGGCGTAGACCGGGCAGCGCAGCTGCGGCCAGAGCCGGGCAATGCCGCCGATATGGTCCTCATGCGCGTGGGTGACGACGAGGCCGAGCAGATCCTCGCGCTGCTGCGCGATGAAGGCCGGGTCAGGGAGCAGGATCTCCGCCTCCGGTGACTCCGGCCCGGAGAAGCCCATGCCGCAATCCACCGCCAGCCAGGCGCCGTCGCAGCCATAGAGGTTGAAGTTCATCCCGATTTCGCCGGTACCGCCGAGCGGCACGAAGATGAACCCTGCCTCGCTCTCCTCTGCTGCGGGGGCGGTCTTGCCTTTGGATCTAGCCACGAACGCGTCGACTCCTGTGCGCTGTCATTCTGTTTCGAGGAACCGCGCACGATCACGCGGCAAAGCAGGGGGCTTATTGCGCAAGGAGAGCAGACGCAACCCTTCCAAAGTCAGATCAGGGTCGATGGCGGTGAATTTGCTCGTTCCCTCGGCGAAAAGCGGCGCCAGACCGCCGGTGGCGATGGCTTGCAGCTTGCGCCCGAACTCCCCCTCGATCCGCGCCAGCAGCCCCTCGATCAGCCCGATATAGCCCCAATAGATGCCCGACTGCATGGCGGGCACCGTATCGCGCCCGATGACCGATTGCGGGCGGCCAATGCCGATGCGCGGCAGCCGGGCGGCGGCCTGGTGCAAGGCCTCGATGGAAAGATTGATGCCGGGCGAGATGACGCCGCCGATATAGGCGCCGGTTTCATCCACCACATCGAAGGTGGTGGCCGTGCCGAAATCCACCACCACCAAGGGGCCTTGATAATGGGTATGCGCCGCCAGCGCGTTCAACAGCCTGTCCGCGCCCACGCCCTCGGGGTTGGCGGTTTTGATCTCAAAGCCCCAATCCAGCGAGGCACGGGCGATCAGCGGCTCGGTATCGAACCATTCCCGGCAGAGGCGGCGCAGATGATAGAGCGCGGCGGGCACCACGATGCCGATGACGGCGCTGGAAATTTCATGGGCGGAGATGCCGGCGCGGCGCAGCAGCGCCTCCAGCCAGACGCCATATTCATCGGAGGTGCGCTGGGCGGAGGTGGCCAGCCGCCAATTTCCCCGCCACTCCGTGCCGTCATGCACGGCGAACACGATATTGGTGTTGCCCGCATCGATGACCAGAAGCATGCCGCTCTCCTCGTATCTATTCGTTTGCCAGCAAGACTTCGCCGGTATTGATTGTCTCGATACGATTTTCGCACTGCAACAGCAATTCTCCGCCGGCAGAGAGCCCCGCGAAGAGCCCCGCCCGGCGCTGCCCGGCAAAGGAGATTTCCAGGGGGGTGCCGGGGGCATGGCCATGGCGGAGCCAGGCTTCACGGATGTTTGCGCCGGGTGCCTCGGCCCAAGCCTCCAGCCGGGCGAGGATGGCCCTGGCGGCGGTTTCAGGCGTGATGTCGAGCCCCTGGGCGGACAAAGCCATGGTGCGCCGGCCGGGGATCTCCGGCGCGGCCTTCAGATTGATGCCGATGCCGATCACCAGCCAATCCAACCGCTCGCCATCCGGCGCGGCATCGATGAGAATGCCCGCGAGCTTGGCCCCGCCGCACAGAATGTCATTGGGCCATTTCAACATCAGCCCCGTGGCCCCCAGCCCTTCCAGCGCCTGCGCCACCGCGATGCCGGAAATGAGGGAGAACAGCCCGGCCTGGGCGGCGGGCCGGGTGGGACGGAGCAGAACCGAAAGATTCAGATTGCCGTCCGGCGCGCTCCAGCCCCGGCCGCGCGAGCCGCGCCCCGCTGTCTGTTTCAGAGCCAGAACGGCGAGCCCGGCAGGTTCCCCTGCCCTGGCCCGCCGTATCGTCTCGTCAGAGGTGGAACCCAGCTCGGCGTGCTGCTCGAGACGCCAGAGGCTCAACCCATCAGGGCCTTCGCGGCGTCTCCCGCCAGCGCCATCAGCGGGCCGGGCATGGCGACGAAGAAGATGGTGACAAACGCCCCCACCGCCATCACGAAGCCCACGCCGGCGGCGGTCTTGTCGAACTGCGGTTGGCCGTGGTCGAAATACATCACCTTGATGACGCGCAGGTAGTAGAAGGCGCTGATGACGCTGGCGACGATACCGATGATGGTCAGCGTGTCATACCCGGCATTGAAGGCGGTGTAGAACACATAGAGCTTGGCGAAGAAGCCCGAGAGCGGCGGAATGCCGGCCATGGACCACATGAACACCGCGAAGGCGAAGGCAAAGCCCGGATGCTCGGCGGCAAGCCCGGCGAGATCATCGATCTTCTCAACCGCTTGGCCGTTGCGGCGCATGGCCACCACGCAGGCGAAGGCGCCAAAGGACATCACCACATAGAGCGCGATATAGACCAGGCTGGCCTGGATGCCGCCCGCCGTGCCGGTGGCCAGGCCCATCAGCGCATAGCCCATGTGACTGACCGAGGAATAAGCCAGCAGGCGCTTGATGTTGGACTGGCCGATGGCGGCCAGCGCGCCGATGACCATGGAGAGCACCGCGAGGATCTGGATCAGCGACTCCCACTGGCCGGTGAGATGCGCGAAGGGCCCCGCCATCACCGAGAGGAACAGCGCCATGGCGGCAGCCTTCGGCGCGGTGGCGAACAGGGCCGTGACAGAGGTGGGGGCCCCTTCATACACATCCGGCGCCCACATATGGAAGGGTGCCGCGGAGATCTTGAAGGCCAGCGCGACGAGCACGAACACCACGCCGACAATGGTGCCCACCCCCGCACCCTGCTGGAAGACATTCGCCAACGCCACGAAATTCGTGGTGCCCGCGAAGCCATAGACCAGCGAGATGCCATAGACGAGCAGGCCGGAGGCCAGCGCGCCGAGGACGAAATATTTCAGGCCCGCCTCGGTGGAGCGCACCGAATCCCGCGCCAGGGCGGCGCAGATATAGAGGGCAAGCGATTGCAGCTCGAACCCGATATAGAGGGTCATCATGTCGGCGGCGGAGATCATCACGATCATGCCCAGCACCGCGAACAGCACCAGGATCGGATATTCGAACCGGGCGATCTTCTCGCGCTTGTTATAGTCCACCGACAGGATCAGCGCCGCGATGGCGCCGAGATAGACCAGCGTATCCGCATAGCGGGTGAACAGGCTGGTCTTCAGCAGCCCGTGGAACAGCAGCGCATCCGGCGCCATGAGGGTGAGCGCCGCCGCGATGAGCAGCAGCACTACCGCGCCGAAGGTGACGGCCGGGGTGGTGTCGGTTTTCTTGGCCAGCACGCCGCCCAGCAACAGCACCATGCCGCCAACCCCGAGGAACAGGGCCGGGAGAAGAGAATAGAATTCGGTCATTTCGCGGTCACCATGGCCAGCGCCATATGCGGGTTGAGGGCAGCGGTGTGCGCCTGCACCAGAGCGGCGATGGGCGCGTCAAACGCATGGGTGAAGCTGGAGGGGTAGACGCCCAACCACATCACCAGCACCGCCAGGGGCAGCAGCATGGCATATTCGCGGCCGGTGAGGTCCTTCAGCTTCGCCAGGTCCGGGCGGGTGAACTTGTCGAACAGCACGGCGCGCAGCAGCACCAGCATGTAGGCCGCCCCCAGCACCATGCCCGCGCCGCCCAGCAGCGACACCCAGAAATTCACCTTCAGCGCGCCGACGATCACCAGGATCTCGCCGATAAAGCCGGAGGTGCCGGGCAGCCCCATATTCGCCAGCGAGAACAGCATCAGCGCCGCCGCGAAGACCGGCATGTTGGCCGCCAGCCCGCCGAGGTTTTTCAGGTTGAGCGATTGCTCACGCGCGGTGATGATGCCGACGCAGATGAACAGCCCGGCGATGACGATGCCATGGGAGAGCATCTGGAAGAGCGCGCCCTCGATGCCCTCCACCGTGAAGGTGAACAGGCCGATGATGATGACGCCCATATGCGCGACGGAGGAATAGGCGATCATGCGCTTCATGTCCGTCTGCGCCAGGGCGACATAGGAAATGTAGATGACCGCCACCACGCCGAACACGAACATCAGCGGCTCAAACGAGGCCGAGGCGTTGGGCAGCATCGGCAAGGCAAAGCGCAGGAACCCGTAGGCGCCCATCTTGGAGAGCACCGCTGCCAGCATGATGGTGCCGGGCACCGGCGCCTCGCCATAGGCATCCGGCAGCCAGGTATGCAGCGGCCACACCGCCGCCTTCACGCCGAAGGCCGCGAGGAAGGCCAGGAACAGCCACGTCTGGGCATTCGCCGGGATGGCGGCATGGGTCATCACCGCGATGTCCGTGGTGCCGAGATGGCGCCAGATCCAGACCACCGCCAGCAGCATGAAGAGCGAGCCGGCCAGGGTGAAGACGAAGAACTTCACCGCCGCGTAGATGCGCCGCTCACCGCCCCACACGCCGATGATGAGATACATCGGCAGCAGCACGGCCTCGAAGAAGATGTAGAAGAGCACGAAGTCCGTGGCGGCGAACATGCCCAGTGTCATCGACTCCAGCAGCAGCATGGCGGCGAAGAAGGAGCGCGCGCGCGTCTTGATGGCGTTGCTGGCGAGGATGGCGATGGGGGTGAGCGCCAGAGTGAGCAGGATGAGGAAGAGGCTGATGCCATCCACCCCCATGCGGTACTCAACATTGATGCCCGAGAGCCAGGGCATCACCTCGACGAACTGGTAGCCCGCGATGGCGGGGTTGAAGCGCGTCCAGACGAACACGCCCAGCACCAGCACGATGAAGGAGAAGAGGAAGGCGATGCAACGGGCCTTGCCCGCCGCCTTCTCGTCATCCCCGCTCAGCGTGGCGACCAGGAAGGCGCCCAGCAGCGGCAGAAAGGTGATGAGCGAGAGGATGGGAAAACCGAGCTGGTTCATGATCACCGCACCCAGATGAAGAGGCTGACAAAGACCAGCAGGCCGATCAGCATGATGAAGGCGTAGAGGGCGATGGAGCCGGTTTGCAGCTTCACGGCCTGCGCCGAGGCCTCGGAGGTCAACGCCGCCAGGCCGTTCGGCACGCCGTCGATCACCTGCTTATCGCCGAAGCGCCAGGCGAATTTCGCGAACTTGAGCGAGGGGCGGACCAGCAACGCGTCATAGAGCTCGTCGAAATACCATTTATTGAGCAGGAATTTGTAAACCGGCGAGAGCGCCTGGGCGAGCCGCCCGGGCAGGGCCGGCGCCACCAGGTAGAACAGCACCGCCACCAGAATTCCGAAGATGCCCACCACCAGCGGCGCCAGCTTGGCCCAGGCGACGATGCTGTCCATGTTGAACATGGCGGAGTTGGCCGCGACATCGATCGAGCTGCCCCAGAAACTCTGGAACTGGCCGCCGATGAAATAGGGCTTCAGCACCATGCCGCTGCCAAAGGCGCCGATGGCCAGGACCAGCAGCGGCAGCAGCATCACGAACGGGCTTTCATGCACATGCTCCTGCACATGCCGGGGCGCGCGGGACTTGCCGGTGAACACCAGGAAGAACAGGCGCGAGGTGTAGAAGGCGGTGAGACCCGCCGCCAGCGTGCCGCAGACCCAGCCATAGGTGGCCATCGGCGTGTGCGCGGCCAGGGCGGCATCCAGGACCGCGTCCTTGGAGTAATAGCCCGAGAAAGGCGGGATCGCGATCAGCGCCAGGGAGCCGATGAGCATCATCGCGCAGGTGAAGGGCAGCTTGCCCGCCAGCCCGCCCATCAGGCGGATATCCTGCTCGTCGGACATCGCGTGGATCACGGAGCCGGCGGAGAGGAAGAGCAGCGCCTTGAAGAGGGCGTGGTTGATGAGGTGGAACATCGCCACCGGATAGGCGCCCACCCCCGCGGCCAGGAACATGTAGCCGAGCTGCGAGCAGGTGGAGTAGGCGATGACGCGCTTGATGTCGTTCTGCACGCAGCCGATGGTGGCGGCGAAGAACGCCGTGCTGGCGCCGATGAAGGTGATGAAGCTCATGGCATCCGGCGCCATGTTGATGAGAGGCGACATGCGCACGATCATGAACACGCCCGCCGCGACCATGGTGGCGGCATGGATGAGGGCGGAGATCGGCGTCGGGCCTTCCATCGCGTCCGCCAGCCAGGTGTGCAGCACGATCTGCGCGGACTTGCCCATGGCGCCGATGAACAGCAGGAAGGAGATCACCTCCAGCACCGGCAGCGGCGTGCCAAACAGCCTGTAGGACTGGCTGACATGGCTGGACACGCCGGCGAAGATCACATCGAACTGGATGCTGCCGAAGGTGAAATACACCAGCGCGATGCCGACGGCGAAGGCGAGGTCGCCCACGCGGTTGACGATGAAGGCCTTGATGGCGGCTTCATTGGCAGCCTTGCGGTCATACCAGTAATTGATCAGCAGGTAGGAGACGAGGCCCACGCCTTCCCAGCCGAAGAAGAGCTGGAGCAGGTTGTTCGCCGTCACCAGCATCAGCATCGCGAAGGTGAAGAGCGAGATATAGGACATGAAGCGCTGGGGCGTCGCATCATGGGACATGTAGCCCACGGAATAGACATGGATCAGCATGGAGACCACGCTGACCATCACCACCATCACCAGGCTCAGCTGGTCTTGGCGCAGGGTCCAGTCGGGCGTGAAGGCGCCGACCTGCACCCAGTGCGCGATCTGCAGGGGGGCCTGCACCCCGGCCCGGTAGGCCGCAATGGCCGCGGCGGAGGAGACGAGCATGAACAGGATGCTCGCCGCGATGGAGAGCTGCTTGCCCAGCACCGGGCGGGCAACACCAGAGAGGATCGAGCCGACAAGCGGCGCGAAAACGGCAACTAAGCTGTACATCTTCAGCCCTTCATCAGCGTCACGTCCTCGACCTCGATCGAGCCGCGATTACGGAAGTAGATGACCAGGATGGCAAGACCGATCGCCGATTCAGCGGCGGCGACGGTCAGCACGAACATGGTGAAGACCTGCCCGACCATGTCGTGCAGAGCGCCCGAGAAGGCGACGAAATTGAGGTTGGCGGCGAGCAGGATCAGCTCGATCGACATCATGATGACGATGATGTTCTTGCGGTTCATGAAGATACCGAAGATGCCGATCACCAGCAGCACGGCCGAGACCACCAGATAGTGCGAAAGCGGAATGAGCATCACAGCGTCTCCTTTTCCGGCTGCGGCGCGGGCAGCGTGGCGCCCTCGCCCAGCTTCGCTGGCACCATCGCCAGCGTCTGCGCCGGGGTGCGGGCATGCTGCTTGGCCAGGTTCTGGTGCAGCGAGCGCCGGCGGTCGCGATGGGTGAGCACGATGGCGCCGATCATCGCCACCAGCAGGATAACGCCGGAGAGCTGGAAGAGCGGCAGGTAGGATGTGTAGATGAGCTGGCCCAGCGCCACGGTGTTGGTGACATCCGTGGGAACGGGGAACAGCCTGTCCGCACTGCCCGCGGGCGCAATGGCCCAGCTGCCCGCGATGAAGGCAAGCTCCGCGAACATGATCAGCGCCACCAGCGCGCCCACCGGGGCATAACGCTGGAAGCCCTCATTCAGGGCGGCGAAATCCACGTCCAGCATCATCACCACGAAGAGGAACAGCACCGCGACGGCGCCGACATAGACAATGGCGAGAATGAAGGCGAGGAACTCAGCCCCCGCCAGCAGGAACAGCACGGCGGCGTTCACGAAGCCGAGGATGAGGAACAGCACCGCATGCACGGGGTTGCGGCTGGTCACCACCATCACCGCCGAAGCCAGCAGGATGAAGGAAAAGAGATAGAAGGCGAGATTTGCGATCATATGTGCGTGCCCTTACCGGTACGGTGCGTCCAGCTCGAGCCGCTTGGCCAATTCCGGCTCCCAACGGTCGCCATTATCCAGCAGCTTGGCCTTGTTATACATCAGCTCCTCGCGCGTCTCGGCGGCGAATTCGAAATTCGGCCCCTCGACAATGGCATCCACCGGGCAGGCTTCCTCGCATAGCCCGCAATAGATGCATTTGGTCATGTCGATGTCGTAGCGCGTGGTGCGGCGTGAGCCGTCCTCGCGCGGTTCGGCCTCGATGGTGATGGCCTGGGCCGGGCACACCGCCTCGCACAGCTTGCAGGCGATGCACCGCTCCTCGCCGTTGGGGTAGCGGCGCAGCGCATGCTCGCCCTTGAAGCGCGCACTCGTGGGGTTCTTCTCAAACGGGTAATTGATGGTCGCCTTGGGCCTGAAGAAATAGCGCAAGGTGATGCCGAGGCCGCAGATAATTTCCCACAGCACCAGGCCCCATGTCCAACGAAGGACCTTGTTCATGATTTCGCTCCCTTACGCATTGGGCAGCCATCCGAGATATTCCATCACGCCCGCAACCGCGACGAGATAGACGAGAGAGATCGGCAGGAACACTTTCCAGCCCAGCGCCATCAGCTGGTCGTAGCGCAGGCGCGGCAGCGTGGCGCGCACCCAGACGAAGACGAACAGGCAGATCAGCACCTTGATGATGAACCAGAGCGGCCCCGGCACCCAGGTGAAGGGCGCGAACGGAATGGGCGAGAGCCAGCCGCCAAGGAACAACGTGGTCGTCATGCCGCTGATCAGGATCATGTTCGCGTATTCGCCGAGGAAGAACAGCCCGAAGGTCATCGAGCTATATTCCACGAAGAACCCGGCGACGATCTCCGACTCACCTTCCGCCAGGTCGAAGGGCGCGCGGTTGGTCTCGGCCAGGCCGGAGATGAAGAAGATGACGAAAAGCGGGAAGAGCGGGATCGCGAACCAGAGATGCTTCTGCGCCAGCACGATGCTGTTCAGATTCTGGCTGCCGGCGAGGATCAGCACGGCCACGATGACAAAGCCCATGGAGACTTCGTAGGAGACCATCTGCGCCGCCGAGCGCAACCCGCCGAGGAAGGCGTATTTGGAATTGGACGCCCAGCCCGCGATGATGACGCCATACACGCCAAGCGAGGAGATGGCGAAGAGGTAGAGCACGCCGACATTGATGTTGGCGATGGCCCAGCCGTCATTCACCGGCATCACCGCCCAGGCGATGATCGCGAGGCCGAAGGTGATCATCGGCGCCAGGATGAACAACAGCCTGTCCGACCCGGTGGGGATGATGGTTTCCTTGGTCAGCATCTTCAGCGCGTCGGCAAAGGGCTGCATCAGCCCGAAGGGCCCCACCACGTTCGGCCCCTTGCGGAGCTGAATGGCGCCCATCACCTTGCGCTCGAAATAGGTCAGGTACGCCACGCCAATCAGCAGCGGCACCACCAGCGCCAGGGTCTTCAGGATCGTGAGGATCACGATCCCGGTCGTGCTATCCCAGAACAGGCTCATTCCGCGGCCTCCGCGAGGGCAGGATTATGCGTGGCAACACAGGCGGCCATGGTCGGGCTGGACCGGCTGATCACGTCCGTCTGGTAGTAATTGGCAAGCAGCTTCGCGAAGGGCGCGCTGCTCACCGCGCCGGTCGCAACCGGGGCGGTTTTGTCGGTGCCGGCGAAGCGCCGGAATTCCTCGGCGAAGACCGGGTACTCGGCCTTCAGATGGGCGCGCAGCTGCTCCAGATTATCGTAGGGCAGAGCGTGGCCGAGATAGGCGGAGATGGCGCGCAAGATGCGCCAGTCCTCACGCGCATCGCCCGGCGGCTTCACCGCGATATAGCCCTGCTGCACGCGGCCCTCAGTGTTTACGTAGATGCCGTCTTTCTCGGTGTAGGCGGAACCGGGCAGGATCACATCCGCCCGCGCCGCACCGGCATCGCCATGATGGCCCTGATAGATCACGAAGCTGCTCTGCGGAATGTTGCGCACCGCCTCGTCATCCGCGCCCAGCAGCCAGAGCAGCTCGGCACCGCCGGCGAGCATCGCCTTGGCATCCAGCGCGCCCTTGCCCGGCAGGAAGCCGAGATCCAGCGCGCCGACGCGCGCCGCGGCGTGGTGCAGCACGTTGAAGCCGTGCCAGTCCGCGGTGAGCATGTTGAACTGGGCGGCGAGCTGCCAGGCGGCGGCGTGGATGGCCGCGCCATCCGGCCGCGCCAGCGCGCCAGCGCCCAGGATGAGCATCGGCCTGGACGCGCTCTTCAGCACCTCGGCAAAGGGATGCGTGCCATCCAGGATCGCCCGGAGCGCCTCCGGCCCCTCCCCTGCATGGTCGAACTTGTAGGTCAGATCATGCGATTTGCCGACCACGCCAACCTTGAACCCGCCCGCCAGCCAGCGCTTGCGGATGCGCGCGTTCAGCACCGGCGCCTCATGGCGCGGATTGCTGCCGATGATCAGCAGCGCATCGGCGTCCTCGATTCCGGCAATGGTGGTGTTGAAGAGATAGAAGGCACGCTTGGAGGCATCGAAGGACGCGCCATCGATGCGGCAATCGATATTGTTGCTCCCCATGGCGGCGAAGAATTCCTTCAGCGCCAGCATGGATTCAACATCGCAGAGATCGCCCGCGAGCGCGCCCATCTTCTGCGGCGCTGTGGCTTTTACCTTGTTGGCGATGGCCGCGAAGGCCTCTTCCCAGCTCGCCGCACGCAGCTTGCCGTTTTCGCGGATCCAGGGGCGGTCGAGGCGGCGGCGCTTGAGGCCGTCCACCGAGAAGCGGGACTTGTCGCCCAGCCATTCCTCATTCACTTCATCGTTGATGCGCGGCAGGATGCGCAGAACTTCAGCGCCGCGCGCATCGACGCGGATATTCGCACCCACCGCGTCCAGCACGTCGATGCTGTCGGTCTTGCGCAGCTCCCACGGGCGGGCGGTGAAGGCGTAAGGCTTGGAGGTCAGCGCGCCGACCGGGCAAAGATCGATGATATTGCCGGAAAGTTCGGAACTCAGCGCCTTCTCGACATAGGTGCTGACCTTCGTGTTCTCGCCCCGGAAGGTGCCGCCCAGCTCGGCCACGCCCGCCACCTCGGTGGTGAAGCGCACGCAGCGCGTGCAATGAATGCAGCGCGTCATCGTGGTGCGCACCAGCGGGCCCCAATCGGGCTGGGCGACGCTGCGCTTGTCTTCCTCATAGCGCGAATGGTCGCGCCCGTAGGACACGGCTTCGTCCTGCAGGTCGCACTCGCCGCCCTGGTCGCAGATCGGGCAGTCCAGCGGGTGGTTGATGAGCAGGAATTCCATCACGCCGCGGCGGCCCTTGCGGACCATCTCGCTATCGGTGTGCACCACCATGCCATCGGCCACCGGCTGGCCGCAGGAGGCCACGGGTTTCGGCGGCATCTTCTCGATCTCGACAAGGCACATGCGGCAATTGCCGGCGACCGAAAGCCGCTCATGGTAGCAGAAGCGGGGAATTTCGATGCCCGCCGCCTCGCAGGCCTGGATCACGGTCGAGCCGTTCGGGACCTCGACCTCAATGCCATCAATGGTGAGCTTTGCCATGGCTTACTCCGCCGCCTGCGCCACGTGCGCGGGCGGTTGATAATCGGTTGCCCGCGCCTCAACCTCCGGCCGGAAGGCGCGCATCATCCCCTGGATCGGCCAGGAGGAGGCCTCGCCGAAGGCGCAGATCGTGTGGCCGGCCACCTGGGTTGTCACCTGCTCCAGCAGGTGAATATCCGCCAGGCTCGCCTTGTTTTGCACGATGCGGTCCATCTGGCGCATCATCCAGCCCGTGCCCTCGCGGCAGGGCGTGCACTGGCCGCAGCTCTCATGCTTGAAGAATTTCGACAGGCGCCAGATCGCCTTCACCACGTCCACGGATTTATCCATGACGATGATGGCGCCCGAGCCCATCATGCTTTTCGACGCCGCCAGGCTGTCGAAATCCATCAGCTGCACGTCGCACATCGCCTTGTTGAGCACCGGGGAGGAGGCGCCGCCCGGGATGATGGCCTGCAGATTGTCCCAGCCGCCGCGCACGCCGCCGGCATGCTTCTCGATCAGATCCTTCAGCGGAATGCCGAGCTCTTCCTCGACATTGCAGGGATTGTTCACATGGCCGGAAATGCAGAAGATCTTCGTGCCCGCGTTCTTCGGGCGGCCAATGCCGGCGAACCAGGCGCCGCCGCGGCGCATGATGGTCGGCACGCCCGCGATGGTTTCCACATTGTTCACCGTGGTCGGGCAGCCATAAAGCCCCATCGCCGCCGGGAAGGGCGGCTTCATGCGCGGCATGCCCTTCTTGCCCTCCAGGCTCTCCAGCATCGCGGATTCTTCGCCGCAGATATAGGCGCCCGCGCCGCGCTGCAGGACGAGATCAAAATCCCACCCCGAACCCGCCGCATTCTTGCCAATAAGACCTGCTTCATAGGCTTCGTCGATGGCGGCCTGGAGGCGCTGCGCTTCGTTGTAATATTCGCCGCGGATATAGATGAACGCCTTGTTGGCGCCCATGGCAAAGGAGGCGATCAGCGCGCCCTCGATGAGCTTGTGCGGCTCATTGCGGATGATGTCACGGTCCTTGCAGGTGCCAGGCTCGGATTCATCGGCATTGATGACGAGATAGCTCGGCCGGCCATCGCTCTGCTTGGGCATGAAGGACCATTTCATGCCGGTGGGGAATCCCGCCCCGCCACGCCCGCGCATGCCCGAGGCCTTCATCTCCTCGATCAGCGCATCGCGGCCCTTGGCCAGGATGGCGGCGGTATTGTCCCAATCGCCGCGCGCGCGCGCGCCCGCCAGCTGCCAATCAAGCTGGCCGTAGAGATTTTGATAGATGCGGTCTGAATCGTTCAGCATACGCTCACTCCGCGGAACCGGGGGCTGAGAGAAGAGTGGTCTGGCAAGGGGCCGGGGCGGAGGATTTGCGCCCGCCCAAAGAGCCCGCCGGCGGCAACGGCTTGCCGGCCTTCAGATCCTCGATCAGCGCCTGCGTGCGCGCCGCATCCATATCTTCGTAGTAATCGTCATTCACCTGCAGGATCGGCGCATTGACGCAGGCGCCCAGGCATTCGACCTCTTTCAGGGTGAACAGCCCGTCCGCGCTGGTTTCACCGAAATTCGCGATGCCGGTGGCCTTCTTGCAGGCGCTGACGATGTCATCCGAACCGCGCAGCCAGCACGGCGTGGTGGTGCAGAGCTGGAGATGATATTTGCCGACCGGCTCCAGGTTGAACATCGTGTAGAAGGTCGCGATCTCGTAAACACGGATCGGCGCCACGCCGAGAATCTCGGCCACCTTGTCCATCGCCGCGCGGGGCAGCCAGGTGGAGCCGGTCTGCGCCCCCACCTGCCGCTGGGCCATGTCCAGCAGGGATTTGACCGCGCTCATCTGGCGGCCTTCGGGATATTTCTTGATCGCCTTTTCCACCAACTTCATGTTGGCTTCGGTGAAGGCGAAGCTGGTCGGTTCTGCGTGTGTGCTGCTCACCGGTCGATCTCACCAAAAACAATGTCGAGCGATCCGAGAATCGCCACCATGTCAGCCAGCATGTGGCCCTTGCAAAGCTTTTCCGTCGCCTGCAGATGCGAGAATCCGGTCGCCCGGATCTTGCAGCGATACGGGCGGTTGGTGCCGTCCGATTGCAGATAGACCGCGAACTCCCCCTTCGGCGCCTCGACGGCCGTGTAGGTCGCCCCCGCCGGAACGTGATAGCCCTCGGTATAGAGCTTGAAGTGATGGATCAACGCTTCCATCGAATGTTTCATCTCCGCGCGCGTCGGCGGGGTGATCTTGCGATCCTGAACCTTGATCGGTCCCGGCTTCATCTTTGCCAAAACCTGCTTCACGATCTTCACGCTCTCGCGCATCTCTGCCATGCGGACGAGGTAGCGGTCGTAGGAATCGCCGTGCTTGCCGACGGGAACATCGAATTCCACCTCGGCATATTTGTCGTAAGGCTGGGCCCGGCGCAGGTCCCACGCCACGCCCGAGCCGCGCAGAGACGGGCCCGAGAACCCCCAAGCCAGCGCATCCTCCGCCGAGATCACGCCGATATCGACAAGGCGCTGCTTGAAGATGCGGTTGCCGTTGAGAAGGTTCTCCATCTCATCGATGAATTTCGGAAATTCATTGGCCCAGGCGGCGATATCCTGCTCCAGCCCGGCGGGCAGATCCTTCGATACGCCACCGGGACGGAAATAATTGGAATGGAAGCGCGCGCCCGATGCCCGCTCGTAAAATTCAAGGAGCTTTTCACGCTCCTCATACATCCACAGGCTCGGCGAGATGGCGCCGCAATCGAGCGCGAAATGCCCGACATTGAGCAGATGGTTGAGCACGCGGGTCAGTTCCGCGAACATCACGCGGATCCATTGCGCGCGCTCGGGGGCCTCGACGCCGAGCAGCTTCTCGGTCGCCAGCGCGAAGGCATGCTCGCAGCCCATCGGCGAGACGTAGTCCAGACGGTCGAAATACGGAACCGCCTGCATATAGCTCTTATATTCGATCAGCTTCTCGGTGCCGCGATGCAGAAGCCCGATATGCGGGTCGCAACGCTCGATCACCTCGCCATCCATTTCCAAAATCAGGCGCAGCACGCCATGCGCGGATGGATGCTGCGGGCCGAAATTGATGGTGTGGGTATTGGACTCGAAAACCCTTGTGGTCGGTACGGCCTCGCTCATGACCGGCTCCTGTTCACCTTCTCATCGCCGGGCAGCAGGGTCATGCCCTCCCACGGCGAGAGGAAATCAAAATTCCGGAATTCCTGCGTTAATTTCACCTTGTCGTAAACGACAGTTTTGCGGTCCTCGTCATAATGGACCTCGACATAACCGGTGAGCGGAAAATCCTTGCGCAGGGGATGCCCTTCGAATCCGTAATCTGTGAGGATACGCCGATGATCTTCCAAACCCGCGAAGCTGATGCCAAACAGATCCCACACCTCGCGCTCCCACCAGGCAGCACAGGGCCAGAGATCGCTGACCGAGTCGACGGCGCTGTTTTCATCGGTGCACAGAATCACGCGCACGCGCTCATTCCTGGTGACAGAGAGCAGGTTGTAGACCACATCGAATCGCGCGGCGCGCTCGGGGTAGTCGACCGCGCAAACATCCATCACCTGCTGAAAGGCGAAGTCGTCGCGCAGCATTTTCAGAAGCGCATGGGAAGCGGCGCGCTCGGCCGTCAACACCACCTCGCCAAGCTGGCGGCTGGCACCGGTCACGCCCGGCAGGGCGCTCAACGCCTCCAGCACCGCATCGACAGGTACTGCCGGCAGTTCGGCCTGAATTTCGGTTTCCTCAGCCACGCAGCACCGTTCCCGTCCGCCGGATCTTCTTCTGCAATTGCATGATGCCGTACACCAGAGCCTCCGCCGTGGGCGGGCAGCCGGGCACGTACACATCCACCGGCACAATGCGGTCGCATCCGCGCACGACGGAATAGGAATAATGGTAATAGCCGCCGCCATTGGCGCAGCTGCCCATGGAGATGACCCAGCGCGGCTCGGGCATCTGGTCATAGACCTTGCGCATGGCCGGGGCCATCTTGTTGGTCAGCGTGCCGGCGACGATCATCACGTCAGACTGGCGCGGCGAGGAACGCGGGATGATGCCGAACCGGTCAAGGTCGTAGCGCGGCATATAAGCGTGGATCATCTCCACCGCGCAGCAGGCCAGACCGAAGGTCATCGGCCACAGGCTGCCGGTACGCGCCCAGTTCACCACCTTGTCCACATTGGCGACGATAAAGCCTTTGCCGGCAAGCTCTCCGGTGATGCCCTTGATCACCGCGTCCTGCTCCGCCCCGGGGGGCAGATGCTCCCTGTTCCAGGCGAGCTCAGCGCTGTTTGCAGCTGCGGTCATGCCTTTACTCCCAATCCAATGCGCCCTTGTTCCACTCATATATGAAGCCGACGGTAAGCACGCCGAGAAAACCCATCATCGACCAGAACCCGAGCAGGCCGAGGTGACCCAGAGACACCGCCCAGGGGAACAGGAACGCGACCTCGACGTCAAAAATAATGAAGAGAATCGCCACCAGGTAGAAGCGCACGTCGAAGCGGCGGCGGGCATCGCCAAACGCCTCGAAACCACACTCATAGGCAGCAAGCTTATCAGCGTAAGGCTTCTGCTTGCCGGCCAGCAATGAGCCCGCGACAAAAGCGATACCCAGTACGGCGGCAAGGGCGATAAAAACGAGGATCGGGAAGTACTGCGCCAGATTCAGCTGCACTTGCTCATCTCCTAGATCGCGCCGGGGCGGCCGAAAAAGCCGCACCCAATAAAATGTTACCCGCCGTGTCGCATCGCAACAGCCTTCGGTCAAGCCCGCCCCAAAAGGGGCAGCCATGCCGCAAAAAGCCGCCACGGAAAAAAGTTTTCCGCGCCCGCGCTGAAAGATATTCGATTTTGGGGGAAAAAGAAATGGCGCGAGTGACGGGGCTCGAACCCGCGACCTCCGGCGTGACAGGCCGGCGCTCTAACCAACTGAGCTACACCCGCGTAGGTGTGGGCGCCATGTACTTGTCATTCAAATCAACGTCAAGCGCGTGAGAGTGACTATGGCGAATAATCTGTGGATGTTTCGGTATAGGCGGTGACGGTTTCGAACCGCCGACCCTCTCGGTGTAAACGAGATGCTCTACCGCTGAGCTAACCGCCCCTAAGAAAAACAAAACGGGAATGGACGGCAGAACCGCCCATTTCCGAACCGCAAGCTTAAATTAGTTTACGGCGTCCTTCAGCGTTTTGCCAGGCTTGAAGCGGATGGAGGTGGAAGCCGGGATGTCGATCTCTTCGCCCGTGCGCGGGTTGCGGCCCTTGGAGGCGTCGCGCTCAGCGGTGGCGAAGGTGCCGAAGCCAACCAGACGGACCTCTTCCTTCTTCTTCAACGTCTTCTCGATCGCGCCGAACACGGCGTCCACCACCTCGGCGGCCTTGGCCTTGGAAAGGTCGGCATCCTCGGCCACGGCGGCGATCAAATCATTTTTGTTCACGGGCAAAACTCCCTGTTGTCGGGTTGAGTGTGACAGGCTTGTCCGCAAACCTAGCGGGCAGACCACAAAAAAATGGTGGCGCGCGCTCATAGCGAACCTGCGCGCCACCCGTCAAACGCCGGCCCCGCCTAATGCGGCAGCGAGGCTGCGACGCCGCCGTCAGAAGCCTTGGCCAGCTCCTCGGGCGCGTCATCCCATTCAATCGGCTCGGGCGCACGGACCAGCGCCTTGCTGATCACCTCATCCACATGGCTGACCGGGATAATGGTCAGGCCCTTTTTAACATTCTCTTGGATTTCAATGAGATCTTTCTCATTGTCCTTCGGAATGAAGACGGTGGTGATGCCTGCGCGCAATGCGGCCAGCAGCTTCTCCTTCAACCCGCCAATCGGCAAAACCCGCCCACGCAGGGTAATTTCGCCGGTCATGGCGATATCCCTGCGGATGGGAATGCCGGTGATGGCGGAGACGATGGTCGTGGCCATGGCAATGCCCGCCGAAGGGCCGTCCTTCGGAGTCGCGCCTTCCGGCACATGCACATGGATGTCACGCTTGTCGAAGAAAGGCGGCTTGATGCCAAACTGCGTGGCGCGCGAACGAATATAGGAATAGGCCGCCTGCACGCTCTCCTGCATCACATCGCCAAGCTTGCCGGTCTGCTTGATGACGCCCTTGCCCGGCAGCAGCACGCTCTCGATGGTCAGGATCTCGCCGCCCACCTCGGTCCAGGCCAGGCCGGTGACAACGCCCACCATGTCCTCCGCCTCGGTCTCGCCGAAACGGTATTTCGCCACGCCGGCGAATTTCTCGAGGTTCTTCTGGGTGATCGTCACCTTCTTGGTCTTGGCGGTGACGATCTCCTTGACCGATTTGCGGGCCAGGGTTGCGATTTCGCGCTCCAGGTTACGCACGCCGGCCTCGCGGGTGTGGGTGCGCACCAGCTCCAGCAGCGCGTCGTCGGAGACGGACCACTCATCCTTCTTCAGCCCATGCGCCTCGGATTGCTTGGGCAGCAGATGGCGCTTGGCGATCTCCACCTTCTCATCCTCGGTGTAGCCGGGGATGCGGATGATCTCCATGCGGTCCAGCAGCGGCTGGGGCATGCGCAAGGAGTTGGCGGTGGTGACGAACATCACGTCCGAGAGGTCGTAATCCACCTCCAGATAATGGTCGGCGAAGGTGGCGTTCTGCTCGGGGTCCAGCACCTCCAGCAAGGCGGAGGCCGGGTCACCGCGCCAATCCGCCCCCAGCTTGTCGATCTCATCAAGCAGGAAGAGCGGGTTGGAGGTTTTCGCCTTCTTCATGCCCTGGATGACCTTGCCGGGCATGGAGCCGATATAGGTGCGCCGGTGACCGCGGATCTCAGCCTCATCGCGCACGCCGCCCAGCGACATGCGCACGAATTGCCGCCCCGTCGCCTTGGCGATGGATTTGCCCAGCGAGGTCTTGCCGACACCCGGCGGGCCGACGAGGCACAGAATCGGCCCCTTCACCTTCGGGCTGCGCGCCTGCACGGCCAGATATTCGACGATTCGCTCCTTGATCTTGTCCAGGCCGAAATGGTCGGTATCGAGGATCTTCTCCGCCTCGATCACGTCATTCTTGATTTTGCTGCGCTTCTTCCAGGGGATGCCGAGGATCCAGTCCAGATAATTGCGCACCACCGTGGCCTCGGCGCTCATCGGGCTCATGGAGCGCAGCTTCTTCAGCTCCGCCATCGCCTTCTCATGCGCTTCCTTGGTCAGCTTGGTGGCCTTGATCTTGGCTTCCAGCTCGGCGGTCTCGTCCTTGCCGTCCTCGCCCTCGCCCAGCTCCTTCTGGATCGCCTTCAGCTGCTCGTTCAGATAGTACTCGCGCTGGGTCTTCTCCATCTGCCGCTTCACGCGGTTGCGGATCTTCTTCTCCACCTGGAGCACGCCAATCTCGGCCTCCATGTGGCTGAACACCCGCTCCAGCCGCTCGGCCGTGCTGTCCATCTCCAGCAGCTCCTGGCGCTCGGAGATTTTCAGGCCCAGATGGCTGGCAACCGTGTCGGCAAGCTTGGAGGGGCTCTCGATCTGGTTGACCGAGACCAGCACCTCCGGCGCGATCTTCTTGTTCAACTTGATATATTGCTCGAACTGCGCAACCACCGTGCGGCCCAGCGCCTCCACCTCCTTGGTGTCGTCGCCCCGGTCCTCAACCGGCTCAGCCTCCACCTCGAAGAAATCGTCGGTGGTTTTGAACGTGGCGATCCTGGCGCGGCGCAGCCCTTCCACCAGCACCTTCACGGTGCCGTCGGGCAGCTTCAGCAGCTGCAGAATGGTGGAAACCGTGCCCACCCGGTAAATATCATCGGCGGCGGGATCATCCTGCGCGGCGTTTTTCTGCGCCACCAGCAGGATCTGCTTGTCCTCTTTCATCACGCTTTCCAGCGCGCGGACGGATTTTTCACGCCCCACGAAAAGCGGCACGATCATGTGAGGAAAGACCACGATATCGCGCAGCGGCAGCACTGCGAGATTCTCGATAGGCGATCCGGTTTTTTTAACGTCTGACATGAATTGGTTCCTTGGATCTCCCGGCTGCCCTCAACAGGCACAGCGCGAGGCGCCGTTTTCTGCGGCCACAAACGACATATCGGCGGGCAATCTGGCACCTGCAAGCCCCGGCCAGGCGGGGGCTTGCAGGCGCGGCGTCAGGAAGCGTTTTCCGCGCGCTTCTCGGCGTAGAGGTAAAGCGGCTCGGCGCGGCCCTCGGCCACCTCGCCGCTGATCACCACCTCGGACACACCCTCAAGCCCCGGCAGGTCGAACATGGTGGCAAGCAGGATGCCCTCCATGATCGAACGCAGGCCACGCGCGCCGGTCTTGCGCTTGATGGCACGGTTGGCCACCACCTTCAGCGCATCATCGGTGAAGGTGAGCTTCACCCCTTCCATCTCGAACAGCCGGGCATATTGCTTCACCAGCGCGTTCTTCGGCTTGGTCAGGATCTCGATCAGCGCCACCTCATCCAGGTCCTCCAGCGTGGCGACAACCGGCAGGCGGCCGATGAATTCGGGGATCAACCCGAATTTCAGCAGATCCTCCGGCTCCACATCGCGCAGGATGGCGCCGGTGCGCCGCTCGTCGGGGCTGCGCACATCGGCGCCAAAGCCGATGCCAGCCCCCTTGCCGCGCCCGGCGATGATCTTCTCCAGCCCGGCGAAGGCGCCGCCGCAGATGAACAGGATGTTGGTGGTGTCCACCTGCAGGAATTCCTGCTGCGGATGCTTGCGCCCGCCCTGCGGCGGCACGGAGGCCACGGTGCCTTCCATGATCTTCAGCAGGGCCTGCTGCACGCCCTCACCCGAGACATCCCGCGTGATCGAGGGATTGTCGGACTTGCGGGAAATCTTGTCGACCTCATCGATATAGACGATGCCGCGCTGCGCGCGCTCGACATTGTAGTCGGCGGCCTGGAGCAGCTTGAGGATGATGTTCTCCACATCCTCGCCCACATAGCCGGCCTCGGTGAGGGTCGTGGCGTCCGCCATGGTGAAGGGCACGTCCAGAATCCGCGCCAGCGTTTGCGCCAGCAGCGTCTTGCCCGAACCGGTCGGCCCGACCAGCATGATGTTGGACTTCGCGATCTCGATATCGTTGTTCTTGGTCGCGTGCGAAAGGCGCTTGTAATGGTTATGCACGGCGACAGCGAGCACACGCTTGGCGTGCGGCTGGCCGATGACGTAATCATCCAGCACCTTGCAGATCTCGCGCGGCGTAGGCACGCCATCCCGCGATTTCACGAGGTGCGTCTTATGCTCCTCGCGGATGATATCCATGCACAGCTCGACGCATTCATCGCAGATGAACACGGTCGGGCCGGCAATGAGCTTACGCACCTCATGCTGCGATTTGCCGCAGAAGGAGCAGTAAAGCGTATTTTTTGTGTCGCCCGATTTACTGGTCATAGTCACTCCACAACCCGCGTCGTAAGAAAAAGACTAATCCCCTGCGCCAGAGGGCACAAGCACCGGGTATTTTTCCGAATAATTCAGGGTTTTCAGACCCATAAACGGAAAATCCGGACCGGACCGGGTCTTTTTCATACCGCGGAACGTCAAAAAACTGAAAAATCCGGCCTTCCCCGGAACGCAGGGGGCCGGATTTTCCGAAACCGCCGGAAGGCGAAATCTTAGCCGCCGCTGGATTCGGGCTTGGGCGCCTCGTCCTTCTTGGCGGCCGGCTGGTATTTCACCACCTCGTCCACCAGACCGAAATCCTTGGCTTCCTGAGCGGACATATAGGTATCGCGCTCCAGCTTCGCCTCGATCGCCTCAATGGGCTGCCCCGTGTGTTCCACATAGATATGGTTCAGCTTGCGGCGCAGATTCAGGATCTCGCGAGCCTGAATTTCGATATCCGTGGCCTGGCCCTGGGCGCCGCCGGAGGGCTGGTGCACCATCACGCGGGCATTCGGCAGGGCGAAGCGCTTGCCCTTCTCACCGGCGCAGAGCAGCAGGCTGCCCATGGAGGCCGCCTGGCCAAGGCACACGGTGGAAACCGGCGAGCGGATATATTGCATGGTGTCGTAGATCGCCAGGCCCGAGGAGACCACGCCGCCCGGGCTGTTGATGTAGAAGGAGATCTCCTTGTTCGGGTTCTCGCTCTCCAGGAACAGGAACTGCGCGCAGAGCAGGGACGACACCACGTCATTCACCTGCCCGGTCAGGAAGACGATCCGCTCTTTCAGAAGACGGGAATAGATGTCGTAGGAGCGCTCACCGCGCGCTGTCTGCTCCACGACCATGGGCACGAGGTTGTTGTTATAGACCTCGACTGGATCCCGATCCCACATGTGTTTTCAATCCTTTATATCACATAACCGCCGGAGACAGCCTCGCAGCGCGCCGCAGGCGGCCACGCAGCGGGCGAAACGCGGCGTCATGAGGTTAGGTTAGAGCATCTTTCCGGTTCGTCTAGAGGCCGCTTTTTTGAAAAAACGCGGCGCAAAAAACTTTCGCCCCTAAAGGATGAAGCCTTGCCCCCATCGGAGACAAGGCTTCAACCCCGCTCATAAAAGTTTCGATGCGGCCTTGATTTGAAAAGCCGCGAAACTCTTTCTTACTCTTCCGGATCCTTGGCCAGCTCTTCGGCGCTCACGGAGACCTCATCCTGCTTCACCGAAGCCAGCAGGAAATCGATCACCTTGTCCTCGAAGATCGGGCCGCGGAAACGCTCCATCTGCTGCGGGTTCTTGCGGAAGAACTCCACCACCTGCATGGCCTGGGCGCCGTAGCGCATCGCCTCGTTGAACATGGCGCGCTGCAGCTCCTGATCGGTCACCTGCACCTCGTTGGCGCGGCCGATCTCGGCGACCAGCAGGCCCAGGCGCACGCGCCGGTCGGCAATCGCCTTGTACTCGGCCTTCAGCGTCTCCTCGTCCTTGCCCTCGTCCTCAGGGTCGGACTCGCCGGCTTCCTTCTCGGCCTCGACCTGCTGCCAGATCGCGTTGAACTCGGCATCCACCAGCGAGACCGGGGCCTGGAACTGCGCCTTGTCGGCCAGCACGTCCAGCAGAGCGCGCTTGAGCTTGGCGCGGGTCATGCCTTCATACTCGCGGCCGATCTGCTCCTTCACGCGCTCCTTGAGCTGCTCCAGGCCTTCCAGCCCGACAGCCTTGCCCAGCTCGTCATCGATCGCCGGGATCTCGGCCACCGCCAGCTCCTTGGCGGTGATCTCGAACTCGGCGGTCTTGCCGGCCAGATCCTTCGCGCCGTATTCCTCGGGGAAGGTCACGGTGATGGTCTTGGTCTCGCCGACCTGCATGCCCTCCACCTGCTCGGTGAAACCGGGGATGAAGCCGGGGCCGGCGACGGTCAGCGCCACGTCCTGCGCGGTGCCGCCCTCGAAGGCCACGCCGTCGATACGGCCGATGAAATCCACCTTCAGCTGCTCGCCAGCGACGGCGGGGCGGGTTTCCTCAACCGGCTTGAAGCTCTTGCGCTGGTCGGCGATGTTCTTCAGCGCCTCGTCCAGCTTCTCATCGCTCACGGCGGCGACGGGCTTGCTCAGCGTCACGTCCGACAGGTCGGGCACGGCCACGTCCGGCAGCACTTCCATCTCGACCGTGAATTCCAGGTCGGAGCCGGCGCCGGGCTTGGTGATCTCCAGCTTCGGCTGCATCGCCGGGCGCAGGTTGCGCTCGGAGAGGAGCTGGCTATGCGCCTCGTTCACGGCACCTTCCAAAATCTCGGCGGCCACGGCCTCGCCATAGCGCTTGCGCACCATGCTCAGGGGCACCTTGCCTGGGCGGAAGCCCGGCATCTGGATCGTCTTGCTCAGCTCGGCCAAACGCTGCTCACGCTTGGCGGCCAGCTCGGGTTCGGGAACCACGACCGTAAAGCCGCGCTTCAAGCCGTCGGAGAGCGTTTCAGTAACCTGCATGGACGAACAAACCTCAAAAAATCAAAAACATAGACCAGATGGTGCGGGCGGAGGGACTTGAACCCCCATGGCTTTCGCCACCAGAACCTAAATCTGGCGTGTCTACCAGTTTCACCACGCCCGCAGCTGGACCCACAACTCAAGCCGCGCCGCATAGCGCGTGTTGGAGGCTTTCACAAGCTTGCCCCTCGTCTATCCGCGTAAAAGCGATTAATTCCGGCTCATGGACAGGCAAAGATCACCCGTTTCCCACCAGAAACCCCTGCGCAGAAGCTGGCTGACCTATGCGGCCCTTGCCGCCGCGGTCGCCATAGCGGTGCCCTTGGTGGGGCTGGGCGTGTTCATCGCCCGGTTCAACCCCAATGCCTATGCGCCGCAGATCATCGCGGCCGTGCAGAAGGCCACGGGCCGCACGCTCACCATAGGCGGGCCGATCCAGCTGCACCCCTCCCTCACCCCCACCCTGGCCGCCAGCGATCTCAGCCTCGCCAACCCGGATGGGTTCGCCGATCCGTCCTTGCTGACGCTGGACCAGGTGCAGGCGCAGATCGCCCTGCTGCCGCTGCTGCGCCACCGTGTGGATATCCTGAACCTCAAGCTGGTCGGGCCGAAGCTCTATCTGGAGCGCGATGCGGCCGGGCAGGCGGACTGGAATTTCAAGACCGCCCCGCCGCCGGGCGCCGCCGCTGCGGCCCCCGCCCCCGCACACGCGAAAGCCCCGTTCCACTACAAGATCGCCCTGGAGGCGGTGGAGCTGGATAACGGCCAGATCGTCCTGCGCAGCCAAGGCCCCGGCCAGCCGCGCATCATCCAGCTCACCCGCCTCACCGGCCGGGCGGAGTCGCTCTCGACCCCGCTGCAGCTTTCCGGCAGCGCCGCCCTCGGCAACGCGCCACTGACGCTGGAGGGCATTGTCGGCCCCGTGGAACGGCTGACCGGCACGGGCTCCGCCCCCTGGCCGGTGGACCTCTCCCTCGGCTTCGCGGGCGCCACCGCCAAGCTGCAAGGCCAGGTGACACGGCCGCAGACCGCACGCGGCTATGATTTGACGCTCACCGCCGCCATCCCCGCCCTGGAGACCCTGGGCGCCGCCCTGCCGCCGGGCTGGCTGGGCGGGCTTGCCCTGCCGCCGGTCCATAACCTCACCGCCACGGCCCGGATCACCGACCAAGGATCCGCCCTGCCCGCGATCACCAATGTCGCGGTCAAGTCCGGCGCATCCGACCTGTCCAGCCTGCGTCCGGGCCTGTCCCTGGCGGCGCTGGATCTGGAGCTGCCCGCCCTCAGCCAACCCGGCACGCTGAGCGCCAATGGCATGCTGGGGCAGATGCCCTTCGTCATCCATGCCAATGTCACGGCACCCAACGCCTTCATCGCGCCCGCCCTGCTGCCCGCCAGCAACCCGCCCGCCACCAGCTTCAGCGAAAGCCTGAATGCCAGCCTGGGGAATGCGAGCCTGAGCCTCACCGGCGGCATCGCCACCCCAAGCAGCCTGAGCGGCGCGGCCCTGGCGCTGACGCTGAACATTCCAGACCTCTCCGCACTCTCCCCCGCCGCGGGAAAGCCGCTCCCGGCCTGGAAGGCCATCGCCGTGAAGACGACGCTGATCGACCCCGGCGGGCAAGGGCTGAGACAGGCCATCGGGTTCGACAGCCTGACCGCGACGATGGACAATGCCAGCTTCGGCGGCGATGCCAGCCTGAGCTGGACCCCCACGCCAAGGCTGGAGCTTGACCTCACCATCGCCCAGGCGAATCTGGACGCGCTGCTGGCCGCCCTGCCCGCGCCGCAGGCGCAACCCGCCGCCGCCCAACCCGCCGCCGCCCAGCCCGCAGCCCCGGCGGCGCCAGCCCCGCCCGCCCCCGCGCAGGCGGTGCCAAACATCGCCCTGCCGGTGGATCTGCTGCGCCATGCCAGCGCTGACATCGTGCTGAACGCCAACACGCTCACCTACAACAAGGCCACCTATACGGCGGTGCAGGGCCATGCCGTGCTGAACAATGGCGCACTGACCCTCGCCCCGCTCACGGGCCAGCTTCCCGGCGGCGCGGTCTCGGCGTCCGGCAGCATCGATGCCAGCGTCGAACCCGCCGCCGAAACGCTGAAGCTCAACGCCCCCGCCTTGGCGCTCGGGCCCTTCCTGCGCGCCTTCACCCTGCCGGACCTGGCGCAAGGCACGGTGCAGGCCCAGCTCAACGCCACCGCCACCGGCGATACCCTGCCCGCCATGGCGGCCTCGGTCACGGGCCAACTCGGCCTCGCCAGCGTCAATGGCGTGGTGGATGGCGCGGTCATCGCCAAGCTGTTCGGCGGCGCGCTGCACGCCGTCGGGCTGCCGGCCAATCTCGCCGGGGCGTCGGGGCCGGTTTCGGTGCGCTGCGCCGCGTTGCGGCTGGATGCGAATAACGGCAGCGGCACCGTGAAGGCGCTGACCATCGATTCCAGCCGTCTGCTGTTGCAGGGCGGCGGCACGCTGAATTTCGCCTCCGAGACGCTGGGGCTGGTGCTGAAACCGCGCCTGAATGTCGGCGGCACGAATGTGACCGTGCCGGTGCAGATGGGCGGCACCTTCCTGGCCCCCAGCTACAGCGTGGCCCCGCAAGCCGCCGTCAGCGCCGCGGCGCAGGAAGCCGCCGGGCTGGCCGGCAGCCCGCTGCAGCAGGCGCTGGGCGCCAACACGCTGCTCGGCGAGGCCGTGGGCGCGCTCTCCGGCGGCCATCATGGCGATGCCTGCCCCGCAGCGCTCAGCCTGGCCCGCATGGGCCAGCCCGGCCCAGCCCCTTCAGCCCCCGCCAACAGCCAATCCGCCCCCGCCAGCAACAGCCAGAAGCAAAGCGGCCCGCGCAACCTGCTCAACTCGCTGCTCAACCAATGAAGCGCTTCTGGTCCAGCGCCACCCCGCTTCTGGAGGCAGGACGCTACACCGTTCAGCTCGACAGCCGGGCCGTGAAAATGCCGAGCGGCGCGCCCCTGGCGGTGCCCTACCTGGCGCTCGCCGAAGGCATCGCCCAGGAATGGAACGCGGCCGGCGCGGAATTCTCGGCCGACGACCTGCCCCTCACCCAGCTTGCCTGCACGGCGCATGAGCGCGTGGCCCCGCACCGGGCGGAGATTATCACCCAGCTCGCCGCCTATGGGCTGAACGACCTGCTCTGCTACCGGGCCGACAGCCCCGAGCCGCTGGTCTCGCGCCAGCATGCGCAATGGGACCCCTGGCTGCGCTGGATGGAAGCCACCCATGGCATCGGCCTCATCACCACCAATGGGTTGATGCCGGTGAACCAGCTGCCCTGGACGGCGGGCAAGCTGGAGGCGCTGCTGGCCGCCCGGAGCGATTATCAGCTGGCCGCTTTGGGCGTGCTGATCCCTGCCCTTGGCAGCTTCGTGCTCGGCCTCGCCACCGCCGAGGCGGCCCTGGACCCTGAAACCGCCTGCGCCACCGCCGCCCTGGATGAGCTGTGGCAGGCAGAGCAATGGGGCGAGGATTCCGAGGACGCCGCCCGGCGGGCGAAGGTTTTCACCGATGTCGAGGCCGCCGCACGCTTCATCCGCCTGGCCCGCGCATGACCGCGCTGCATCTGATCATCCAGGGCCGCGTCCAGGGTGTGGGCTACCGGGACTGGCTGGCGGCGCAAGCCCGCGCCCTTGGCCTTTCCGGCTGGGTGCGCAACCTCACGGACGGCACCGTGGAAGCCGTGATCGCCGGGCCTGACGCGGCGGTGCAAACCTGCCTCGCCGCCTGCCATGAGGGACCGCCACTGGCGCGTGTGTCTAGAATCGATAGCACCACCTGCGAACCACCCACCGGCCCGGATTTCGTAAAAAAGGCGACCGCCGCAGGGCAAGTCTGATCGAATCGACTCGCCTCCTCCCCGGCGGGTGTTTATAATCTTAAACGAACCGCAAAGGCGGTGATTATTTTACCCGATGGAGATGCGACCAGGATGAGCACGAACAGCGAAATGATGGCCCGCCGCGTGGCGGCCGTGCCGCGTGGCGTGGGCAATGCCCATGCGGTGTTCGCCGCCAAGGCGGAGAATGCCGAGCTGTGGGATATCGAAGGCAAGCGCTATATCGATTTCGCGGGCGGCATCGCGGTGCTGAACACCGGCCATCGCCACCCGAAGGTGATGGCGGCGGTGCAGAAGCAGATGGACGCCTTCACCCATACCTGCTTCCAGGTCACGCCTTATGACAGCTATATCGAGCTGGCCGAGAAGCTGAACGCCCTCGCCCCGATCGAGGGCCCGGCGAAGACCATCTTCTTCACCACCGGCGCCGAAGCGCTGGAGAACGCCGTGAAGATCGCCCGCGCCGCCACCGGCCGCTCCGGCGTGATCACCTTCGCCGGCGGCTATCATGGCCGTACCATGCTCACCATGGCGATGACCGGCAAGGTTCTGCCCTACAAGAAGAAATTCGCGCCGCTGCCGGCCGAGATCTACCATGTGCCCTTCCCGCACGAGCAGTTCGGCGTCAGCGTCGAAGAGTCGTTGAAGTACATCAACATGCTCTTCCGCGCCGATATCGAGCCCTCGCGCGTTGCCGCCATCACGCTGGAGCCCGTGCAGGGCGAGGGCGGCTTCCTGCCCGCCCCTGAGGAGTTGCTGGTGGGCCTGCGCAAGATCTGCGACGAGCACGGCATCCTGCTCATCGTCGATGAGGTGCAGACCGGCTTTGCCCGCACCGGCAAGATGTTCGCCATCGAGCACTCCTCGGTGAAGCCGGACATCATGACCATCGCCAAGTCCCTGGCGGGCGGCTTCCCGCTCTCTGGCGTCATCGGCAAGGCGGAGATCATGGACGCCGCCGAGCCGGGCGGGCTGGGCGGCACCTATGCCGGCTCGCCTTTGGGCTGCGCCGCCGCGCTGGCGGTGCTGGAGGTGATCGAGGAAGAGAAGCTCATCGAGCGCGCGAACGTGATCGGCGCACGGATGAAGGCGCGGCTGGAGGCCATCTCCAAGCGCAATGACGCGCAGCCGATCGCCGGCATCCGCGGCCCGGGCGCGATGATCGCCTTCGACGTGGTCAAGACCCGCGGCACCAACGAGCCCGACCCCGACGCCACCAAGAAGATCCTGGCCACCGCCAAGGAGAAGGGGCTGATCCTGCTCTCCTGCGGCGTGTACGGCAATGCCATCCGCCTGCTGATGCCGCTCACCATCTCCGATGAGCTGCTGGAAGAGGGCATGGACATCCTGGAAGCCTCCCTGGCCGCCGCCTGACCCTTTGGCCGGGCCCGGTTCGCCGGGCCCGGTGTTTCAGGACTGCGCCGCGATATGCGCCACGAAGCGCGCCCCCGCCGCGACCAGATCCTCCGCCACGCCCTCCCCCAGCGCGGCACTGCCCTGTGCCCATGACGCCTCAATGGCGGGTTTGGGGACGGCGCCAAATTCCAGCGGGGCCTCAACCGTCAGCCCCTCGAAATCCAGCGCGCCGAAATCTTTCACCGCCAGGCCGAGCAGCGTTGCGCCTGCGGCGGGCGCGGTGCCGGGCCGCACGCAATCGGGCCGCAGCGCCATGTTCAGGGACAATAGCGGCTCCGCCCCATGGCCGAATCGCGCCCCGCCGCCCTGCAGGCGTTTTTCCATGAGCTGGCGGGCGATCTTCCAGAGATAAAAGGATGGGATCACCACCCCATCGCGCCGGCGCAGCGCCAGCGTCACCTCATGCACCACGGGCACATTGCCGCCATGGGCGTTGAGGATGACGATACGGTTCAGCCCATGGCGCAGCAGCCCCTCCAGCAGGTCCGTCAGCACGCGCCGGAACGTTTCCGGCGCCAGCGCCAGCCCGCCGGGGCTTGAGCCGAAATAATCCGCCACGCCGAAAGGCAAAGCGGGCGCCACGAAACAAGGCGTTCCCCCCGCCTGCGCCTGCCGGGCAATCCGCAAGGCCAGCAGGTCCGCCAGGACAAAATCCCCCATCGGCTGGTGCGGGCCATGATCCTCATGGCTGCCCAAGGCCAGCAGGATGACCGGGCGCTTTGGCAGAATGGCGGCGAAATCAGTCGCGGTCAGGTCCTGCAACCTGAGGGAGGGAAAGATGTTTATCATGCGCCTCACTCTGCACGCCGCGCTGGACAGTTTCCAGCCGCGAGGGTTAACTCAAAACACCGAACACCGGGGGGGCAAATGACAAATCAGGCTGGGAAAGACACAATTGTTCCTGTGATTTTGTGCGGCGGCTCTGGCACCAGGCTCTGGCCCGTCTCGCGCAAGAGCTTTCCCAAGCAGTTCTGGCCGCTGATCTCCGAAACGCCGATGCTGGCCGAAACCGCCCTGCGCGCCTCCGGTCCTGGCTTTACGCCCCCCATCGTCGTCGCCAATCAGGAGCACCGCTTCATCGTCGCCGAGCAATTGCGCGATGCCGGGATCAAGGCGCCGCAGATTGTGCTGGAACCGGTGGGGCGCAACTCCGCCCCCGCCATCGCGGCGGCGGCGCTGCTGGCGGCGGAAACCAATCCCGATGCGGCGCTCTGGATCATGGCGGCGGATGCCGCGATCCAGGACCTTCCAGCCCTGCACAAGGCCCTGCAAAGCGCCGCCGCCGCCGCGCGCGCAGGCTATATCGTCACTTTCGGCATGCAGCCCACCGCGCCGGAAACGGGCTATGGCTATATCGCCCAAGGCGCGCCGCTGGAGGGCCTGCAAGGCGCCTGCAAGCTGGAGCGGTTCATCGAGAAGCCGGATGCGGCGCATGCCGCCGCCATGCTGGCCGAGGGCGGGTATCTCTGGAATTCCGGCATGTTCGTGGTCCGGGCGGATGTGCTGATCGAGGAGATGCAGGAACTGGCGCCGGAGGTGCTGGAGGCCGCGCGCAACGCCGTGGCCGCGCGCAAGACGGACCTGGATTTCATCCGGCTGGGCGAAGCCGCCTTCGCCGCCGCGCCTGATATCTCCGTCGACTACGCCATCGCCGAGAAGACAAAGAAGGCCGCCGTGGTGTCCGCTGCCATCGGCTGGTCGGATGTCGGCTCCTGGTCCGCCCTGGCCGAGATCGCGCCGCGCGATACGGCCGGGAATTTCGCCCAGGGCGACGTGGTGCTGGAGAAGGCCGAGAACTGTTATGCCCGCTCCGACGGCATGCTCACCGCCCTGCTGGGCGTGAAGGATCTCGTGGTCGTCACCACCCAGGATGCGGTGCTGGTCGCGCACAAAAACGAGGCGCAGAACGTCAAGCAGATCGTCGACAAGCTGAAGGCGAAAAAGCGCCCCGAGGCCGAGGCGCAATACCGCTCCTACCGCCCCTGGGGGTTTTACGAGAGCCTGATCCAGGGCGACCGCTTCCAGGTCAAGCGCATCGTCGTCTGGCCGGGGCGCCAACTCTCGCTGCAGAAGCATTTCCACCGCGCCGAGCATTGGGTGGTGGTGGCGGGCTCCGCCCTCGTCACCCGCAATGAGGAAAAAATCGTCGTGAACGAGAATGAGAGCGTCTATCTGCCGCTGGGCTGCGTCCACCGGCTCGATAATCCGGGCAGGATCGCGCTTACGCTGATCGAGGTGCAGTCCGGCGCCTATCTCGGCGAGGATGATATCGTCCGGCTCGAGGATAATTACGGCCGCAATTAACCCGCCGCTTCCTCCGGCGTGCGCAGGCTGAGCGAGAGCGCGTGCATGCCGGTGGAGAATTCCCCCGCCAGCGCCTCGTTCACCGCCCGCTGGCGCGCCACGCGCGACTGCCCGGCAAAGGCGGCGCTGACCATCGCGACGCGGTAATGCGTCTCGCCCGCGGGCAGGCCATTGCGCCCGGCATGGTTGGCGTGGCGGCGGCTTTCATCCTCGATCTCCAGCGCGGCAGGCTGAAATTGCGCCTCCAGCGTGGCCCTGATCCGTTCGACCCTGCTTGTCATAAACTACTCCGTCATCTGTCCCGCGCCGCGCGCATGGCGGTGCAAAGCGTTGTTGCCGCGTGGCGCAGCAGCGCGCACATTAGGCGCATGATGTCTTCCGACGACAAGCCGCACAACAGGCGCCGCGCCTATGCACCTGACCCGGCGGCCACCGGCCAGCCCTGCGACAGCCCCGGCTGCCTGCAGGCGGGTGATTACCGCGCCCCCAAATCCCGCCATGCGCTGCGGGAATTCCATTGGTTCTGCCTGGAGCATGTGCGCGCCTATAATGCCGCCTGGGATTATTACAAGGACATGTCCGCCGACGAGATCGAGGCGGCGACCCGCGCGGATTCCTCCTGGCAGCGCCCCACCTGGCCTTTGGGCCAGGCAGGCCGCACCTCCCGCATGGATGAAAAGCTGGAGGCCGAGCTGCATGCCTTCGCCTTCGGCCAGCACAGCAAGAGGCCGCAGGCGCCGGACGCACCGGCGGGCCTGCGCGAGCCTTTGCGGATTTTTGGCCTCTCCTGGCCGGTGACGCTGGAAATGGTAAAAATCCGCTATAAGGAACTGGCCAAGCGCCACCACCCTGATGCCAACCAGGGCGACCGCCAGGCCGAAGAAATGTTAAAGACAATCAACCTTGCCTATGCGGCGCTACGTGGCAAACTATCCTCGTCTCCACGCCCGGAAGCGCAGGCCGCGGCCTCTTGAAGCCTTCGTCCGGACAAGGACTACAGCGCCGACAGCGCGAAGCGATAGGAATGGACTGAATGAACGACGCCGTGATCACCGAAAACCACCCCCTGCCGACCTCGGCGATCGATCTGCCGGATGTCACGGTGAAGGTGCGTGAGGTCTTTGGCATCGATTCGGACCTGGACGTGCCCGCCTACTCCGTTCGCACCGAGCATGTGCCCGAGCCCGACCCGACCTATAAGTTCGACCGTGAAACCACGCTCGCCATCCTCGCCGGCTTCGCCTTCAACCGCCGCGTGATGATCCAGGGCTATCACGGCACCGGCAAATCCACCCATATCGAGCAGGTGGCGGCACGCCTCAACTGGCCCTGCATCCGCGTCAATCTGGACAGCCATATCAGCCGCATCGACCTTGTCGGCAAGGACGCGATCGTGCTGAAGGACGGCAAGCAGGTGACGGAATTCCGTGAAGGCATCCTGCCCTGGGCGCTGCAGCATGCCTGCGCCCTGGTGTTCGACGAGTACGATGCCGGCCGGCCGGATGTGATGTTCGTCATCCAGCGCGTGCTGGAGGTTGAGGGCAAGCTGACCCTGCTCGACCAGAACCGCGTCATCCGCCCGCACCCGGCCTTCCGGCTGTTTGCCACCGCTAACACGGTGGGGCTGGGCGACACCACGGGGCTTTATCACGGCACCCAGCAGATCAATCAGGGCCAGATGGACCGCTGGAACATCGTCGCCACGCTGAATTATCTGCCGCACACGCAGGAAACCGACATCGTGATGGCGAAGATGGGCTACGCCGCCAATGACGCAGCCGCCAGGAAGCGCGTGGGCGCCATGGTGGCGCTGGCGGACCTCACCCGTGCGGGGTTCATCGCGGGGGATCTCTCCACCGTCATGTCCCCGCGCACCGTCATCACCTGGGCGGAGAATACGCGCATCTTCGGCGATATCGGCTTCGCCTTCCGCCTCACCTTCCTCAACAAATGCGACGAGGCGGAGCGCCAGACGGTGGCCGAATACTACCAGCGCTGCTTCAACGAGGAGATTCCCACCGGCCTGCGCAAGAGCGCCTGACGCGCCATGAGCGGCAAGCAGGACCAGGGCAGAGCCGAGGAGTTCAAGCGCGCGACAGCCAGTACGCTGCGCGCCATGGCCCATAATGCCGATGTGCAGGTGGCCTACCAGCCCGGCCCCTCGGGCCTGGCCGGCAAGCGCGCCCGCCTGCCCGCCCCTTCCCGCGCTTTGCCGGGACCGGAAATGGCCAAGCTGCGCGCCGCGGCGGACGCCATCGCCCTGCGGCTGCGCCACCATGATGACGCGCTGCATAATGCCCGCGCCCCGCAAACCCGCGCGGCGAAGGAGGCGTTCGACGCGCTGGAACAGGCGCGCGTCGAGATCGTCGGCTCCGAGTACATGGCCGGCGTGGCCGCCAATCTGCGCCGCCGCCTGGGCGAGGAGTGCGAACAGCAGGGGCTGGAGCACATCACCACGCGCGACCAGATGCCGCTTTCCACCGCGCTCTCCCTGCTGGCGCGCGAACGGATGGACCCGGCCGCCGTGCCGGAAACAGCCAGGAGCGCGCTCGATCTCTGGCGCGGCACGCTGGGCCAGGAGGCCGAGCGCGCGCTGGACGCCCTTGCCGCCGCGCGTGGCAATCAATCTGACTTCATCACCGCCGCGCGAAAATTGCTGGCGGCTGTGGACCTTGCCGAAGGCGAGGCCGAGCCGGATGACGACGAGGAGTCCGAGCAGGACTCCGCGGAGGGCGAGCAGACGCCGCAGCAGGATAATTCCCAGGACAGCCAGGGTGAGGCCCAGCAGCAGGAGGCGCCGATGCTGGCCTCCCAGCCGGAAATGGCCGAGGCCGAAGGCTCTGATGAACCCGGCGAGGATGATGACGCCGAGGACATGGCCGCCGAGGACGGCGAGGCCCCGGCTGGTCCGCAGCAGCGCCGCCCCCCGCCGCCCAGCCATGACAGCACCGCCTACCGCGCCTTCAGCCGCGCCTATGACGAGGAGATCGAGGCGGAGGCTTTGTGCGACCCGGAGGAGCTGGCCCGGCTGCGCATGCAGCTTGACCAGCAATTGCAGCATCTGCAGGCGCTGGTTTCAAAGCTTGCCAACCGGCTGCAGCGCCGCCTGCTGGCGCAGCAGACCCGCGCCTGGGAGTTCGACCTGGAAGAGGGCATGCTGGACACGGCAAGGCTGTCGCGCATCATCGCCGACCCGCTGCTGGCGCTGACCTATAAACGCGAGCGCGACACGGAGTTCCGCGACACGGTGGTGACGCTGCTGATCGATAATTCCGGCTCGATGCGCGGCCGCCCGATTACCGTGGCGGCGATGTGCGGGGATATTCTGGCCCGCACGCTGGAGCGCTGCGCGGTGAAGGTGGAGGTTCTGGGCTTCACCACCCGCGCCTGGAAGGGCGGGCAAAGCCGCGACGCCTGGGTGAAGGCGGACAAGCCGGCGAATCCCGGGCGGCTGAATGACCTGCGCCATATCATCTACAAGGCCGCCGACACACCCTGGCGGCGGGCGCGCAAAAATCTCGGGCTGATGCTGCGCGAGGGCCTGCTGAAGGAGAATATCGACGGCGAGGCTTTGCTCTGGGCCTATCGGCGCCTGCTGGCGCGGCCGGAGCACCGGCGCATCCTGATGGTGATCTCCGACGGCGCGCCGGTGGATGATTCGACCCTCTCGGTGAATGCGGGGAATTACCTGGAGCGGCATCTGCGCGATGTGATCCGCGAGATTGAAGCGCGCGACGCGGTGGAGCTGACCGCGATCGGCATCGGCCATGACGTGACACGCTATTACCGCCGGGCGGTGACGATCGTGGATGCCGAGGAGCTTGGCGGCACGATGATGCGCAAGCTCACCGAGCTGTTCGACGAGGACGCCGCCGCCGCCTGGTCGCGCTTCGCCAGCCAGCAGGCGACGCTGATCGCGTAACGTTATAAAAGGTTTTTGGGCGAAGGTGGCAAAAATTCCAAAGCTGCGAAGCAGCATTGGAATGCCGCCGGAGGGGCCGCCTTATTTACAAAAATGACGGCCCCTTCACAGCTTTTTGAAAAAAGCTGCACCAAAAACTTTTAACACAATCTGGCGCCGTTTGGTACTTGCCTGTCAGGGGCGGCAGGAAATTCACCGCCGCCCGCAAGCCTCGCTCAGTGCGGCAGGAACTTTACATGGAACTGCACGACAGAAGGCACCGCCACGCCACGGCGCATAGCGGGCTGGTAATGCCAGCCCATCGCCGCCGCGCGCACGCTTGCATCAAGGTCCGCATAGCCGCTGCTCTGGATCAGCACGAAATTGCGCACCCGCCCATCGGCTGAGAGATAAAGCTTGAAGCGCACCACCCCCTGCTCATGCGCCATGATCGCCGATCGCGGGTAGTACGGCGCCTGATTATCCGCGAAGGGGACCGCCTGGTGCGTGACCGCCACGGTCGTGGAGGCCATCTTTTCCGCCTTGATTTTTGCGCCCCTGGCGGTCCGCGCAGTTGGTTTAGGGATTCGTGGATTTTGCGGTGCCGGGGGCGGTGGGGGCGGAAGCTCCGCCACCGGGCTCGGCGGGGCGGCGGGTTGGGGGCTCGGCATTGGCGGCGTGTTGGCGCCTTGCGGCGTGGTTTCGGAGACGACGCTGATCGCCACCGGCTCCGGCGGCGGTCTGGGCAAATGCCCCCGTGACACCAGCAGCACCAAAGCCGCCAGCGCCAGATGCGCCGCCCCCGCCAGCACCGCCAAGCGCCAGGGCCAGCGCGCCGTACGGGCAAGCTCCGGCTCCAGCCGGTCCGCCAGACGGGCGCGCAGCGGCACAGCTCCGGCGTTCAGCGGCGCGCCTGCCAGCAAGGCTGGAGACAAGCGCGCCACTGAGCCGGTCATCCGCGCCTCATCGCACCAGCACGCCTTCGTGCTTGGCCTTCGCCTCAGGCTCGACATGGATGGTGATGACCACCCCGCGCATCTCCTGTTTCAACGCTTTCTCGATCCGGTCGCAGATCTCATGCGCCGCCTCCACGCTCATCGCGCCCGGCACGACGAGATGAAACTCAAGAAAGCTCGACGGCCCCGCCTGGCGCATCCGGAAATCATGCGCCTCTATGGCGCCGGCGGCGTGCGTGCGCACCAGCTCCTGCACACGCGCGGTCACCTCCTGCGGCGGCGCTTCGTCCAGCAGCCCGCTGATCGAGGTTAGCACCGTCCTGCTGCCCATCACCGTGATCTGCCCGGCGATGGCGAGCGCCACCAGCGGGTCCAGAATGTGCCAGCCCAACAGCCCCGCCCCCAGCAGCGCCGCGACGACGCCGATGGTTGTCAGCACATCGCTGATCAGATGCTGCGCATCCGCCTCCAGCGCGGGTGACCGCTCAAGCCGCGCCACACGCCGCAGCACCAGCGCCCAGGCCAGATTGACGGCCCCCGCCAGGAGGTTGAGCAACAGGCCGAGCCCAAGCCCGCCCGACAGGGGCAGAAGCGGCCTGGGGTGCAACAGCTCAATGGCGGCGCGCTGAAAGATCACCAGTGCTGCGACCAGAATCATCGCGCCCGTGGCGATGGCGCTGATCAGCTCCGCCTTGGCATGGCCGTATTGATGCGTGTCATCGGCCGGCTTGGCACCGATATACAGCGCGTAAAGCGCGATCCCGGAGGAAATGACATTGACCACGCTCTCCAGCGCGTCGGAAAAGAGCGCGGTGCTCCCACTGACCTGCGCGGCGAGCAACTTGCAGCCCAGCACCAGGACTCCCACCCCGATGCTGGCCGCCGCGATTTTAAAGACGGAGCCCACCGCCCCTCGTTACCAGGGCTTAACCATAAAACGCAACAAGATGCAGCATCGCGAATTCATATTACGTCTCGCCAGCATTTCAGCCGCGTTAACAATTTATAATACAACAACAATCGTGCTAACACGGCGCCGAACGCAGGAGTGACCGCTTTATATGGCCAGGATCAGGTATTTAGCTGCAGCCAGCTTGGCTCTCGGACTTTGCCTTGCCTCGCCTTGCGCCCATGCGTCCGACCCGTGGCCGGGAGAGGCGATCAAGCCGCCGCCAAACCTGAACATCATTCTCGATTATAATGCCTTCGCCGCGGCGGGGTCCTATGGCCAGACAGATGGCATGGTGGACCACCAGCATACGAGGATCAGCGTCTATGTTCAGGCGCTGCGCTATATCCACACTTTCGATGTCGAGGGCGTTCTGGCGGGTGTGCAGCTTTACGTGCCCCATGCCAGCTTCATCGGAAACCAGCAGATCGGGCTTTCCGACATTCCCGCCCCGGCGGGCCTGCCGCCCGGCACGCCTTCATACGGTGCCGGGCATGCCTCCCTCAACCATGCCGACGGCTTCGGCCAGCCCAGCTTCAGCGCGTTCTTCTTCCCCTATTACGACCCGCGCACCAGCACCGGCCTGGTTCTGACGGCCTGGGTGTCACCGCCCATCGGCAGCTATGACAGCGAAACCTCGCTCAACTACAACCAGAATCTCTGGACGGGCGAGCTGGAGGCCGGGTTGCGCACCACCCTGGCGGGACAGCCCGATGGCCGCAACCTGGCGCTCGAAGTCTGGGGAGAGTCGTATTTCTATGGCAGCAATGGCGGCGCGGGGCTTGTCTCGCCGGCCGTCTACGCGAATTCCATCCCGCCCATCTACCAGATCTATCATGAGATTGACCCGGCGGTCCCGGCGAGCAACCCGCTGCGGGCGCAAAGCGTGACCCCGGCCCGCTTCTCGATGCAGCCCACGGAAGAGCTGCGGGTTTACCTGCCTTACGAGTTCTTCCCCAAGACGCTGGCCACCATTTCGCCGGGCTTCTACCAGTCCTTTGGCGGCAAGGGCGTCTACAAGCTGGCGGATGGCACGAAAGTCGATTCCGGCACGCGCACGGATGAAACCCAGCTGCGCCTGATCCTGTCGACCTATATCGCCCCGCACTGGCAAATCGCGGTCAATGGCGAATATGACGTCATGGCCCATGGCGGCCCGCTCTACCGGACCATCGATCTGAGAATCGGCGCGGTTTTCTGAGGAAAACCGCCCCAAAACCAAAAACCAGCCCGGCGCGCGCCGGGCGCAGCCCCTGGCCCGCAAAAATTTTCTTATCCGCCACGCGAAAATTGTTGCAAAACGAGCACGACGCGGCCCAGCATTTTCCTCCCTGATCCGCACGCAATCTTCTGGGCGCGCCCCTGCCGACGGCGCGAAGACAGGGGCAACAAAAACCGGAGCACGCCAGGATGAAGCTGCATGAGGTCAAGGTCCATCCCTCCAAGACTCCCCTGAAGTGCCAGGACCAGCTGGCCTGGAAAATCGCGGGGGTGGCTTGCGACAAGGTGGCGGTCACCAAGGATGTAGCCGGGATGATCATCAACCGGATCATCGATAATGCCGCCGTCGCCATCGCCTCCGTCAACCGGCGCGCACCCACCTCCGCGCGCGGCCAGGCGCTGGGCCATCCCCGCAAGGGCGGCGCGCAAATCTTCGGCCTGCCCGCGCGCATTGGTGCGAGCCCGGAATGGGCCGCCTGGGCGAATGGCACCGCCGTGCGCGAGCTGGATTATCACGACACCTTCCTGGCCGCCGATTACGCCCACCCCGGTGACAATATCCCGCCCATTCTGGCCGTGGCGCAGAGCATGGGGAAATCCGGGCGCGACCTGATCCGCGGCATCGCCACCGGTTATGAGATCCAGGTCGATCTGGTGAAGGCGATCTGCCTGCATAAGCACAAGATCGACCATATCGCCCATCTCTGCCCCGCCCAGGCGGCGGGCATCGGCACGCTGCTGCGGCTGAAGCAGGATGTGATCTACCAGGCCGTGCAGCAGGCCGTGCATGTCTCCTTCACCACCCGCCAGTCCCGCAAGGGCGAGATTTCCTCCTGGAAGGCTTTTGCTCCTGCCCATGCCGGCAAGCTCGCCGTGGAGGCCGTGGACCGGGCGATGCGCGGCGAGGGCGCGCCGAGCCCGATCTATGAAGGCGAGGACAGCGTGATCGCCTGGATGCTGGACGGGCCGGAGGCGCTCTATCACGTGCCCCTGCCCGAACCAGGCGAAGCCAAGCGCGCGATTCTGGACACCTACACCAAGGAGCATTCCGCCGAGTACCAGTCCCAGGCGCTGATCGACCTCGCCTTCAGGATGCGCGACTCCATCGAGGATTTCGAGAAAATCGAGAAGATTGTGATGCACACCTCGCACCACACCCATTACGTGATCGGCACCGGCGCCAACGACCCGCAGAAGATGGACCCGAAGGCCAGCCGCGAAACGCTGGACCATTCGATCATGTATATCTTCGCCGTGGCCTTGCAGGATGGGGTCTGGAACCATGAGCGTTCCTACGCCCCCAAGCGCGCCGGGCGGGCGGACACGGTGCGGCTGTGGCACAAGATCGAAACGGTGGAAGACCCGGACTGGACGCGCCGCTACCACACGCTCGACATTTCCGAAAAAGCCTTTGGCGCGCGGGTGGAAATCGTCTTTCAGGATGGCTCGAGGCTGGTGGATGAGATGGCGGTTGCCAACGCGCATCCGCTGGGCGCCAAGCCTTTCGGGCGTGAGGATTATATCCGCAAGTTCAAGCTGCTGACGGACGGGCTCATCACCGCGCGCGAGAGCAACCGTTTTCTGGAGGCCGCGCAGGATCTGCCGCGCCTGAAAGCCGGCGAGCTCTCCGCTCTTAACGTCGCGATGCCAGCCGGCACCGTGGATGAAGCCAAGCCCGGCATTTTCTAAAAGTCTTTGGGAGTGCGGAGCCTTTTTTGAAAAAAGGGTCCACGTCCTTCGCCGCTTTTTTGCAAAAAAGCGGCACCAAAAAACTTTTAATAATGGAGGAACAGCCAATTATGAGCGAGCCATCCGCCCTGCCCAAGCCGAAGAAATCCGTCGCCCTCTCCGGCGTTGTCGCGGGCAACACCGCGCTTTGCACCGTGGGCCGCACTGGCAATGACCTGCATTACCGCGGCTATGACATTCTCGACTTCGCCGAGCATTGCGACTTCGAGGAGATCGCGCATCTGCTCGTGCATGGCACGCTGCCGAACGTTTCTGAACTCGCGGCCTATAAGACCAAGCTCAAATCCCTGCGCGGCCTGCCCGCCGCCGCCAGGCCCGCGCTGGAACAAATCCCCGCCGCCGCGCACCCGATGGATGTGATGCGCAGTTACGTCTCCGTGCTCGGCACATTGCTGCCGGAAGCGCCCGACCATAATGCGCCGGGGGCGAAGGATATCGCCGACATGCTGATGGCCTCGTTCGGCTCCGCCCTGCTGTACTGGTATCATTATGCCAGCCACGGCAAGCGCATCGAGGTGGAGACGCAGGACGACACCATCGGCGGGCATTTTTTGCGCCTGCTGCATGGCAAGGCGCCAGGCGAGAGCTGGGTGCGCGCCATGCATGCGTCGCTCATTCTCTACGCCGAGCATGAATTCAACGCCTCCACCTTCGCCGCGCGCGTCATCGCGGGCACGGGGTCGGATATCTATTCCTGCATCACGGGCGCCATCGGCGCGCTGCGCGGACCCAAACATGGCGGCGCCAATGAAGTCTCCTTCGAGGTCCAGAAGCGCTACAACACGCCCGATGAGGCGCAGGCCGATATTCTCCGCCGCGTGGAGGCCAAGGAGGTCATCATCGGCTTCGGCCATCCGGTCTATACCCTCGCCGACCCGCGCAACGCGGTGATCAAGCGCATCGCCAGGCGGCTATCGGAGGAAGCAAAATCCACCAAGATGTTCAACATCGCAGAGCGGATCGAGACCGTGATGATGGACAGAAAGAAGATGTTCGCGAACCTGGATTGGTACTCGGCGGTGTCCTACCACATGATGGGCGTGCCCACCGCCATGTTCACGCCGCTCTTCGTCATCGCCCGCACCTCCGGCTGGAGCGCGCATGTGATGGAACAGCGCGTGGACGGAAAACTCATCCGCCCCTCGGCCAATTACACCGGCCCGGAGGAGCTGGACTTCATCCCGCTGGCGGCGCGTTAAGGAGCCCCCGCATGACCTATCTGAGCGCTGAATCCCATTCCGACATCCAAGCCGGCGAGCGCTTCCGCACCTTGCTGGCGCGGCCTGGCATCTTGGGCATTCCCGGCACCCATAACGGGCTCGCCGCCCAGCAGGCCAAGGCCGCCGGATTTGAGGCCGCCTATCTCTCCGGCGCGGCCATGACCGCCTCCATGGGCCTGCCGGACCTTGGCATCATCACCGTGGATGAGGTGGCGTTCTTCATCCGCCAGGTGGTGCGCGCCTGCGGCCTGCCGGTGCTGGTGGATGGCGATACCGGCTATGGCGAGGCGCTGAACGTGATGCACATGGTCCGCACCTTCGAGGAGGCGGGGGCGGCGGCGGTGCATCTGGAAGACCAGATCCTGCCGAAGAAATGCGGGCATCTGAACGACAAGAAGCTCGCCCCCGCGCAGGACATGGCCGCAAAGCTGGCCGCCGCGCGCCATGCACGCCGCCACCTCTACATCATCGCCCGTACCGATGCCGCCGCCTCCGAGGGGATGGAAGGCGCCGTGGCGCGCGCGAAACTCTATATGGAGGCGGGGGCGGATGCGATCTTTCCCGAGGCGCTGAACACCGAGGCGATGTTCCGCGAATTTTCCGCCCGCATGCCCGGCGTGCCCCTCCTGGCCAACATGACAGAGTTCGGCAAAACGCCGTTCTACACCAAGGCGCAGTTCGAGGATTTCGGCTATAAAATGGTGATCTGGCCCGTTACCTCGCTGCGCGTGGCCGCCCTGGCGCAGGAGAGGCTTTACAAAGCCATCGCCCGGGACGGCGGCGCGCAGAATTGCGTGGAGTCAATGCTGACCCGCAAGGATCTCTACGCGACCATCGATTATGCCGGGTTCGAGGCGCTGGACGCGACGATCATCAAGACCATCCTGCCGGACGGGATGCCGCACTAACCCCCTCGCCGTTGCGGCATGGATCGCCTACATTCAGCCCCATGCCGCACGATGCCGCCCACCCTGACCGCGATATCGCCGCCCAGTTGCGGGCGGCGGAAACAAGCTGCGCCCAGAACGGCGCGCAGCTCACCGCCCTGCGACGCGAGGTGCTGGAGCTGATCTTGCAGGCGGATACACCTGTCACGGCTTACCAGCTGCTCGACCAGTTGAAGCCCATCCGCAAATCCGCCGTGCCGCCCACCATCTACCGCTCCCTGGAATTCCTGCTGGACAACAAGCTCATCCATAAGATCGAGCGGCTGAACGCCTTTGTGCCCTGCGCTGAATCAGACCATGACCACGCGGACGCGCAATTCCTGATCTGCAAAAGCTGCGGCAGCGTGATCGAGATCGAGGATCACGACGTTTCCGAGGCGCTGGCCAAGGCCGCCGCCAAACACGGCTTTATCCCCAGCCGCGCGGTGGTGGAGGTGGACGGGGTGTGCGCTGCCTGCGCCGCTAAAGCGGCTTGAGCCGCGCGAGCAGATAGACCAGCGCCGCGCCAACGCCGGTGAAGAATCCCACCGGCCAGTCACTCACATAAGCCAGCCCCAGCGCCGCCCAGGCCAAGCCCAGCGCCAGCGCCATGGCCAGAACCAGCCCCGCGCCGGGGCGGTTGGATAAACGCGCCGCCGCCGCCCCCGGCCCCAGCATCAGGCTGAACACCAGAAGCGCACCCGTCACCGGCACGGCAAACCCCGCCGCCAGCGCCAGCAGCGCCAGAAACAGCAACTCGGCCACCCAAGGCCGCCCGCCCTGCACCTGCATCAAATCCGGCGACAGGGCCGAGAGGCTCAAAGGCCGCAGCCCCAGCCACAGCAAAAGCGGAACACAAACCCCGATGAGCCCCAGCATGGGCAGGTCGCCAACCCCCAGCGCAAAGACCTGCCCGAACAGCAGCCCATAGACCGAACCGGCATAATGGCCCGAGAGCGAAAGAAACAGCGCCCCCACCGCCAGCAAGGCGGCCAGCAGCAGGGCGGTGGCGGCATCGCGCCTTGCGGTGCGCTGCACCAGGGCCAGAACGCCAGCGCCGCCCAAGGCAAACCCCGCCAGCCCGGCCCAAAGCGGAAAGCCGAACAAAGACGCCGCCGCCGCGCCGGGAAACGCCGCCATGGGCAAGGCGTGGGCCGCGAACCCGGCCCGGCGCATCACCACGAAGAACCCCGCCGCCCCCGCCGCCAGCGCCACGAGGCTGGCGGCCAGCCAGACTTCCATGACATAGCTCATGCCCGCCGCCCCAGCCTGGCGGCGGCATAGAAGCCCAGAAGCAGCGCCACGATGAAGAAGCTCACCGGCCAGGTTCGCCCTGGCATCCAGCCATAAGAGGCGTAGGCCAGCACAATCCCGCCCCAGCAGGCGGCCAGCCCCAGCGCCGCGGAAAAAGCTGCCGCCATGACAGGCCCGCGCACCAGGCGCAGCGCCGTGGCCGCCGGGCCGATGAGCAAGGCCGTGGCCAGAATGGCGCCCACGGTCATCGCCGCCAGCGTGACCCCCAGCGCCAGGAGCAGCAGAAACAATATGCCAAGCCCGCGCACGGGCGCGCCGGACACAAGCGCCAGCTCCTGGTCCAGCGAGGCCAGCAGCAAGGGCCGGGCGATGAACGCCAGCACCAGCAAGCTCAACCCCGCCAGCAGGCAGGCCCATAGCGCCTCACCCGGCGGGGCGGAAAACATCGCCCCGAACATCACCGCCTGCGCGGCACCCGAGGCGCCATGACCGGCCAGGCATAAATGCAGCAGCAACGCCGTCAGCCCCAGCCCGGCCCCCAGCAATATGCCCGCCGCCTCATCCCGCGCGGCGGTGCGGCGCGTTTGCAGGATCTCCAGCGCCCCGACGCCCATGAGTCCGAAAACCAGAAACCCCAGCAGCGGCGACAGCCCGAACAGCAGCCCCCCCGCCCCGCCCGCGCTGCTCACATCCGCCAGCGCATGCCCCGCGAAGGCCTGGCCGCGCAGCACCGTGAACAGCCCCAGCGCGCCGCACAGCAAAGCCGCCGCGCCGCTCAGCAGCAGCGCGGTCTGCACCGGCCCGCTTTGCAGGAAGGCCATCATCACGGAATGGCCGCCACATGCTCAACATCATGGGCGTGATCATGCCCATTGCCGCCAGCCACCACGAGAATCCGCCCATGCACGCGGATGACATCGATATGATAACCATAAAGTGCCGAGAGCACCTCGGTGCGCACCACCTCATGCACCGGGCCGCACAGCGCCTTGCCATCCGCCAAATAAAGAATCTGGTCCATCACCGGCAGCAGCGGGTTCATGTCATGGGCCGAGAGCAGCACCGTCACCCCGCGCTCTCGGCACAGGCGCTTGAGCAACGCGACAATCTCCGCCGCCGCCTTGATGTCGAGATTGGCCAAGGGCTCGTCCAGCAGCAGCAGCTCGGGTGCGCGCACCAGCGCGTGGGCAATCAGCACACGCTGCTGCTGCCCGCCTGACAAGCGGCCGATGCGCTGCGCCGCGAAGCCTTCCGCCTCCACCGCGCGCAGCGCCTCCTCCACCTTCGCCGCCCGCCCGCGGGAGGGAAGGCTGAGGCCGAATTTATGCCCATCCAGCCCCAGCGCCACGAAATCCCGCGCCCGCACCGGCAAATCCGGCTCGAACTGGAGCTTCTGCGGCACATAGCCGATGCGCCCGCCGGCACGGATGCGCCCTTGCGAGGGCAGCAGCCCCAGAAGGGCGCGCAGCAGCGTGGTCTTGCCCGCGCCATTGGCGCCGATCAGCCCGCAAAATGCACCCCGCGGCAGATCGAACCCGATCTGCCGCAGCACATCCTGCCCGCCTTGCGCGACGGACAGGCCGGCAACTTCAAGGGCCGTTCCGTTCACGGCTTGCTGGCTGCCAATGCCTGTTTCAATGCGTCCGTCGCCTGCATCATCCAGTCCTGATAATGGCTGGCATTGGCCGGCATCAACTCATACACGGGCATAATCCGCACATCATGCTGCTTCGCCAGGGCCAGCAGCGCCTGGGTCTGCGGGTCCGTCACCTGCTCGTTATAGGCGAACACCCGCACCTTGCGCCCGCTCAGCAGCGCCTCTTCCGCCGCCACATCCTGCGGGGAGGGGTCGGTATCGTTCATGATCGAAAGTTCGAAGGAGAACGGTGTCATGATCTTCATGCCGGTTTCCTGCAGCAGATAATCCGCCACAGGCTCCGTCACCGCAACCGGCGCCCCGGCGAATTCAGCCTTCACCTCAGCGATTTCCTGCTTCCAGGGCGCCAGGGAGGCATCGAATTTCGCCAGATTGGCCTCGTACGCGGCCTTATGCGCCGGGTCCTTCGCCTCGAACAGCGCGGCGGCGGCGGCGGCCACGGCCGGCATCGTATCCGTGCGGTACCAGAGATGCGGGTTGGGCGTGCTGTCCGGCAAATTCAGCAGCGCCTGCGCGCTCAGCACTTTGGCGTGGCTCCCCTCCAGCATCTGGTTGGCCCAGGAATCATAGCCCAGCCCATTCTCCACCACGAGATCCGCGCCCTGAAACGCCTTCACCACGCTGGGCGTCACCTCGAATTCATGCGGATCGGTATTCGGGTCGGACTGGACGGCGCTCACCGCCACATAAGGTCCGCCGATCTGCGCCAGCACGTCGGCGTACTGGTTTTCCAGCCCCACCGCATGCAGCACCGGCTGCGCCATGGACATATGGCCGGCCAGCGCCACAGCAGCACCCAACCCCAAACGGCGAAACATCATCCCACCCAACTCCCTGAAGCGTCGGACAGAATGATATATTATATCATCCCAGGCGTCCAGAGCGCTTCAGCCGCAAAGCGCGGCGAGCCCCTTCCTGTTCAGCACGTGGATGCGGCGGGCCATGATCAGCTCCAGCAGCCCATCCTTCTCGAACTGCGCCATGGTGCGCGACACGGTTTCGATGGTCAGCCCCAGATAATCGGCGATGTCATGCCGGGCCATCGGCAGTTCCATCACGTCTCCCGGCTTGGCGGCCAGCAACTCGAGCAGGAAACTCGCCAGCTTCTGACAGGCGCTGCCGCGCCCCAGCAATCGTGAATGCGCCTGGGCCTGGGCCAAAGAGCGCATGGCGTAGCCGTAAAGCTGGGCGGCCGCGGCGCAATCAGCCTCCAGCCCCGGGTGGCGCAGCTTCTCCAGCGTGCAGGCGGTAACCGCCTCGGCCGAAAGCTGATGCTCGCGCCCCAGCTCAAAGCCAAACACATCGCCCGGCTTATAAAAGGCATCAATATGACGGCGGCCATCCGCCAGGAATTTGCAGCCTCGCACCATGCCACTGACCACGCGGTACATGCCGCTCACCTCGTCGCCCTCGGCAAAGATGTGCTCATCCGGCGCGAACCGCAGAAGCAGCTGGATCTCCGCCGGCGCCGGCTTCAGCACGACCGAAGGAACCGCCTTGGTCCCGCCCCCCCCGGTACGAAGCATCGCTGTTGCTGACATCGCCAACCCCCATCACCAAATGCTGCGCCTAGGTAGCGTCACGGCGGGGGGGACCGGTATCCGGATTTATCCTTACGTATTTGTACGTATGAGCGCCGCGTCGCGCCCCGGCAGGCAACTCATGATCGCATCGACCAGGCGATTATCCAGAATCGGCCTTTCAAGCACGATCCACATCCCGGCTTCGGCGGCGCGGGCTGTCACGGCCAGGGTCTGGCGGCTGACGAGCAGGATGGCGGGCGCGTCCGCCCCCTTCTCGCGCGCCGCGCGCAGCAGCGCGCAGCCATCCAGCACGGGCAGGTTATCCTTCAGCACCAGGCAATGCGCCTGCGCCAGCGCGGGAGAGGCAAGCAGCGCCCCCGCATCCGGGCAAAGCTGCACATCCACCCCTTCCATGCGCAGCACAAAGCGCAGGGCATGGCCGATCGGCTCGTCATCGGAATAAACCAGAACAACCGGCCGGATCGCGGCCATAGGGGCCCCCTCTCATATGCTGCCTCCCTGCCGCCTGAACAGGCAGACATCGGCCCGAATCTATCCGCCCCCCCCTGTTCCGCCTTGATGCAGCGCAATTTCACGGCGTTTTGATCGGCTAAATCTGGCGTTGCGCCACGATTTTAATCGGGTAATGTCTTTCAATCCACGTCCCGGCAGGCGGCTGGGACGGGCTGTTTCAACATGGGATGCAATATGAAAAAAATCTTCGCACCGGCCCTTGCCGCGGTCTGCATGCTCGGCATGGCGATGCCAGTGGCTGCCTCGGCCAAACAGTTCAAGGAAATCAAGTTCGGGGTGGACGCCACCTATCCACCGTTCGAGAGCCTGTCTCCCTCCGGGGCCTTCCAGGGCTTCGACATTGATCTCGGCAAGGCCATCTGCGCCGAGCTCAAGGTGAAATGCGTGTTCGTCAGCCAGTCTTTCGACGGCATCATCCCGGCCCTGCAGGCCCGCAAGTTCGACGCCATCCTGTCCTCCATGACGGTAACGCCCGAGCGCGCCAAGCAGATCAGCTTCTCCTCCGAGATGTATGACGAGCCGACCAGCATGGTCACCAAGAATGGCTCCGGCCTGACCCCCACCGCCGCCAGCCTGAAGGGCAAGACCGTCGGCGTCGAGGCCGGCACCATCCAGGAAGCCTATGCCAAGACCTATTGGCAGCCCAACGGCGTCAATGTCGTGTCCTATCAGGGCCAGGACCAGGTCTATGCCGACCTGCTCTCCGGCCGGCTTGACGCCTCCCTGCAGGATTCCGTCGAGGCTGATTACGGCTTCCTGAAGACGCCGAAGGGCGCCGGTTACGGCTTCGCCGGCAACGTGACGGATGACCCGAAGGACGTGCTCGGCTCCTATGTCGCCATCGGCGTGCGCAATGACGAGCCGGAGCTGCTGAAGAAGATCGACGAGGCGATCGCCCAGCTCCACAAGAACGGCACCTACGACAAGCTGCAGGCGAAATATTTCACCTTCAGCATCTACAACGCCGAAGCCGCCAAGCAGGCGCCCTGATCGCCTGACCAGCCGGCCCTGGCGCTCTCGCGCCGGGGCCGGTATCTACCGTGGCTGAGGCGGGCGATTCGGCTTGTTGATTGAACAAAGGTTGGTTCAATCGGAGCTTGGCGCGCGCCAGACAGGGACACAGAATGTTTAATCTCGCCGGCTATGGGCCGCAAATCTTCGCCGGTACGGTCACGACGGTGGAGCTTTCCGTCCTCTCTCTTATCGTCTCCTTCGTCATCGGGCTGATTGGCGCCTCGGCGAAACTCTCCAGGAACCGCGCCGCGCGCGGCGCCGCCACGCTCTACACCACCATCATCCGCGGCGTGCCCGACCTGGTGCTGATGCT
>DATJXU010000149.1:0-2259 GCA_035499915.1 Acidocella sp. | reverse complement strand
CGTGAGCGCCCCGTTGGTTGGCATTATCATGGGCAGCCGCTCGGACTGGCCCGTGATGCAGCATGCGGCCGAGATGCTGGAGAAGCTCGGCGTGGCCTATGAGGCGAAGGTGGTGTCAGCCCACCGGACGCCGAAGCGGCTATACGACTACGCCTCCAGCGCCGAGGCGCGGGGGCTGAAGATCATCATCGCGGGCGCGGGCGGGGCGGCGCATTTGCCGGGCATGGCGGCGTCCATGACCAACCTGCCGGTGCTCGGCGTGCCGGTGGCGGTCACCGCGCTGCAGGGGCAGGACGCGCTGCTGTCCATCGTGCAGATGCCGGGCGGCATCCCGGTCGGCACGCTGGCCATCGGCAAGCCCGGGGCGATCAACGCGGGTATCCTGGCCGCGTCCATCCTGGCGCTGTCCGACCCGGAACTACGCGCGCGTGTGGCGGCGTTGCGGGCGGAGCAGACAGCAAGCGTGCCGGAGAGTGTGGAATGAGCGCCTTGGCGCCGGGGGCGGTGATCGGCATCATCGGCGGCGGGCAGCTTGGCCGCATGTCGGCCATGGCGGCAGCAAGGCTCGGCTACCGCGTGCATGTGTTCTCGCCCGAGGCGGACGGCCCGGCGGCGCAGGTGAGTGCCGCCAGCACTGTGGCGGAGTACGCCGATCTTGAGGCGCTTCGCCGCTTCGCCGATGCGGTGGATGTCATCACATTCGAGTTCGAGAATCTGCCCGCGGACTCCCTGGCGCTGCTGGAAAGCCTGAAGCCGGTGCGGCCAGGGGCACGTATTCTGGCCATCAGCCAGGACCGCCTGCTGGAGAAGCAGTTCCTCAACGATGCCGGCATCGCCACCGCGCCCTGGGCGAAGGTGGAGGGCGAGGCGGAGCTGGAGGCGGCGGTGGCCAAGTTCGGCCTGCCTGCCGTGCTGAAGACGACGCGCCTCGGCTATGATGGCAAAGGCCAGGCGCTGCTGCGCGCGGCGGAGGATGTGGCCCCGGCCTATGCGCGCCTCGCCCCCAAGCCGCTGGTGCTGGAGGGCTTCGTCACCTTCGCGGCGGAAGTCTCGGTGATGGTCGCGCGCGGCGTGGATGGCACGGTGGTGACCTTTGATGCCGTGGAGAACCGCCACAAGCACCATATCCTGGACGTCACTTTGGCCCCCGCGCCGCTGCCGCAGGATCTGCTGGCCGAAGCCCAGCACATCGCCCGCCGCGTGGCGGAGGCGCTGGAACTGGTCGGAATCTTGGGCGTGGAGATGTTCGTCACCGCCGACGGCAAGCTGCTGGTGAACGAGATCGCCCCGCGCCCGCATAATTCCGGGCATTGGACCATGGATGCCTGCCCTTGCGGGCAGTTCGAGATGCATATCCGCGCCGTGGCCGGGCTGCCTCTGCCGCCCGCCATGCGCCACTCGGATGCGGTGATGAAGAACCTGATCGGGCCGGAGGACATGGCGCTATGGCCGCGCATCCTGGCCACGCCGGGGCTGATCCCGCACCATTACGGCAAGGCGGAAGCCAGGCCAGGGCGGAAAATGGGCCACTTCAACCGGCTATTCCCCAAGGGCAGCCTGCCGGGGGAGTTCGGGATTGAGGACGCGCTGAGCTTGAAGGACTAAACGGCCGCCGTCACCGGCACCAGATTATCCAGGAACCGCTCGGCGCAGGAGCGCCACGAATAAGTCTCCGCAAACGGGCGGCAATGCGCGCGGTTGATTTCCAGCGCCTTCAGGCAGGCGATGCGCAGATCCTCGTCCAGCGCGCCCACCGGCACATCCGCCTCGGCCAGGATATCCTTGGGGCCGGTGACCGGGTATGCCGCCACCGGCAAGCCGGAGGCCAGCGCCTCCAGCACCACCAGGCCGAACGTGTCGGTGCGGGAGGGGAACACGAACACATCCGCCCCGGCATAAGCCTTGGCGAGTTCCGCCCCGTGCCGTGCGCCGACAAAATGCGCGTAAGGGAATTCCGCTTCCAGCTCGCGGCGCTGCGGGCCGTCGCCCACCACCAGCTTGGAGCCGGGCAGGTCCAGCTTGAGGAAGGCGCGCAGGTTCTTCTCCACCGCCAAGCGGCCGACATAGAGGAAGATCGGGCGCGGCAGGTCCCAGTTCTCTTTCGGCTCTGGGCTGAACGCGGCGAGGTCCACCCCGCGCGACCAGGGCCGCACATTCTCGAAGCCACGGGCCATCAGCTCCTCGCGCAGGGACTGCGTGGCCACCATCACCGCCGCTCCCGCGCCGTGGAAGCGCCGCAGCCAGGCATAGGAGATGAAT
>DATJXU010000148.1:0-3696 GCA_035499915.1 Acidocella sp. | reverse complement strand
AAAGAGTGTATAGACCCGATGTCCGCTAAGTGATCGGCGGCCCGCCCTCGGCATGTACAGTGTCGAGGGTTGTGCCGAATGGCCGGCACAGAGCCTCATACATGGAGGGCGGGCCAGATGGACAATATCACCTTTGTTGGCTTGGATGTGCACAAGGCGACGGTATGCGTGGCCATGGCTGAGAGCGGCCGTGACGGCGAGGTGCGACAGGTCGGTGTATTTGAGCACCGACCGGAGGTTCTGAGCCGAATGGTCACTCGGTTCGGCAGGAATGATCGGCGGCTCAGCTTTTGCTACGAAGCGGGTCCCTGTGGCTACGGTCTGCAGCGCCTGCTGACTGGTGCCGGGCATGAGTGCATGGTGGTTGCGCCATCATTGATCCCGATCAAGGCAAGCGACCGAGTAAAGACGGATCGCCGCGATGCAACGCTGCTGGCGAAGCTGCATAGGGCCGGCGAACTGACCGCCATCTGGGTTCCCGATCTGACACACGAGGCGATGCGCGACCTGGTGCGGGCGCGGGCAACCGCGGTCCGCACGCTGGGCAAGGCGCGGCAGCATCTGCAAGGCTTTCTGCTGCGCCATGATCTCCTCCGCTTACGGCATTTATGCCGCCTGGGATGGAGCGCCGCCGGAAACGCCCCTCGCCGCGCCCGCCCCGCGCCTCGCCGAAGCCGGATGCCGCGGGGACGCCGCTCACAGCCAATGCCAGCGCCACGGACTACGCCGCGCATCGAGACGCCCTTGTCCCGCCGGATGGCGCGCCGGTTCTGGAGCCGGAAACGGCGTTGTTGCTGGAGGCTGGCTTCGCCAAACTCACCTGGCGTCGCCTGGGACAAGGGCTGCTATATGGGCCAGAAACTCACCGCGCGGACAAAATATCGCGGACTGGTGAAGCGCCGGCTGGTGCCGGTGGCGTTCACTGCCCCGCCCCTGGCACACTGGTGATGGCCGACGGCCAGGAGGTGGGCGATTTGCGCTCCTGCGCGGGGAAATTCGCCCTCGCCATGCTGCGGCTGGACGCGCTGGACAAGCCGCTTACTGCCGGTGGCGCGGAACTAACGCCGCGCTTCCCGGAATCGCTGCGCCTGCAGGAAATGAGCTAACAACTCAGCTACATAAATTAACTAAATTTAGCACAAAGCCGCCTCAGACCGTTTCCCGCACCAGCTCGCCATCAAGCAAAGACCAGCCTCGGCGCGGAAGCCGACCTTCCTTGAAACCGTTGGCCTCGAAATGCTGCCGCGCGGAGGCAAACGCGCCAGCCCTTATCGCGTCGGCAACGTCCGGGTATTCCTCGATATACCACTGCTCGTCGACCGCGACCGGGCGGGGCAGGCGGTTTTCAAAAAAACCTGCCTTTATGTAATGCTCTTTCGCGGATTTCAGCTCGCCCGCGCGCACCGCATCGGCCACGTCGCAATATGCGGCAAGATACCAACGCTCATCGACGTTAACCTGAACCAGTAGAAACTGGAGCACCTCGTGCAATTTTGATTCGAGAAGCTCCACATAGTGGCCGCCAGCCGCGCCGTTATCGCCCATCAAGTAGCTATAGGATCGCATAATTACCCCTTCACAAAAACTTGTCTGTTACCGACCGCCGTGATCCCGTTATTATTGATGTCAAAATATCTTTCAAAAAATTTCTAATGTGAAAAATTACGTTGGGCCAGTCGCCATGAGTTATTTTTTATGCATGACATATTTTTCACCCTGCACATAACGTGACAGCTTGAGGCGGCACCGGCAATGCGCCAAAACAGAAGAGCGGCAGGCACTTACGCGGCCCTTGGGCATGAATGGACGGATTCTTAGGATGACGGTCAGAGGACATGTGGACGGCATGGAAGGCGGCTATGTCGTCGGCTGGGCGGCGACACCGAATAAGGGCAATTGCACCATCACCATACAGGATGCCGGCGGCGCGCTCCTGGCGAAAGGCCGCGCCTCGCGCCACCGGCCGGACCTCGCCACGCTCGGCCTCGGGCGCACCACACTCGCCTTCCGAATCGCCGTGCCGCGTGCCGGGGAACCGCGGATTCTGCATATTTTCGGCGATGACCAGGAGCTGCTCGGCTCGCCGATCGTCACCGGCGCCGGACAGTTCGACGGCTTCTGCACCCTGGAAGGGGATACCATTGCCGGCTGGGCTACGGAACGAACCGCCGATGCCGCCCCCCCCGTGATCACCGTACTCAACCACCAGGGCATCGAGGTCGGGCGCGGCGCCAGCCAACCCGCCCCTGACGCGAACGACCCGCTCTTCACTCCGGCGCACTTTGCCGTCACGCTGAACGATCAATGTTTCGGCGCTGGCGAGCAGATTTTGCGCGTGCTGGCTAATGGCGTCGAGATTGGCACTGCCCGCTGCAATTTTGCGCTGGCCGGAAATATCGAGGTCATCAGCGCCGGGCGCTGCCAGGGCTGGCTCACCTCTCCGGATGTGGCGAGGCGCACTTTCGAAATCCTGGCGTACCGCGACGGCGTGCTGGCCGGATGTGGCGTTTGCGAGCATGAGCGCGAGGACGTGCGAGGCATCTACCCGGATTGCGGCCCAGCCGGTTTCGATATCCAGCTCGACCGGCCCACACATGACGTCAACGAGGCGGTGACGCTCAGCCTGCGCTTCGCCGGGTCTGACCGCGAGCTGTTCAGCGGTCCTTATGTAGTGGCCAGCCGTCCGGCCGCCGTGGCTTCCGTGTACAATGCGGCGCGGCTTGGCCAGCTCGGCCTGCCCGGCATCGGCGCAGCCGAACGCGCCGTGCTGGCCCAGGCGCTCACCGACTATCTCGCCAAGGTCCGCAGTGAGGACGGCTTCATTCTCGCCCGCCAGCCGGAATCCGGCCTGGCGCCGCTCGCGCGTCCGCGCCTGGCCATCATCATCCCGATCTATCGCGGGGTCGAGGTCACGCAGGCATGCATCGAATCCGTGCTGGCACACCGGGACATGGCGGCGCATCAGCTCATTCTGATCAACGATGCCTCGCCCGAAACCGGCATGGCCGGCATGCTCGCCACCTATGCCGCGCGGGAAAATGTTCTCCTGCTCACCAATGCCGAAAATCTCGGCTTTGTCCGTACCGTGAACCGCGGCCTTGCCCTGGCCCAGGGTATGGATGTGGTGCTGCTGAATTCCGACACTGTTGTATACGCGGGCGGCTTCGCCGAACTGATCCGGGTTGCCGATACGCATCCCGATGTCGGCACCGTCACTGCGATCTCCAACAACGCCACGGTGTTTTCCTACCCGCATGCCGAACTGCGCCACCCAAGCTTGAACGATGTTTCCTGGCACGAGCTGGCGGAAATCGCCCTGGCCGAGAATGCCGGGCAATGCGTCAACGTGCCGACCGGCCATGGCTTCTGTATGTTCATCAAGGCCGAGGTAATCCGCCGCATCGGCTATCTCGATGAAGGATTCGGCCGCGGCTATGGCGAGGAGAATGATTTCTGCGCCCGCGCCGCCGCCCTCGGCTACCGCAACGTCGCGGCGGGCGGCGTGCTGGTGGAACACAAGGAGAGCATCTCCTTCGAGAACGAGCGGGCGAGCCTGGTGGCGCAGAACCTGCCGCGGCTGAACAAGCTGTACCCGGAATACACGCCGCTCATCATGGAGTTCGAACGCCTGGATGGTTTGCGCCAGCTGCGCTGGGCGCTGGATCGCGCCCGGCTGGAGCGTGCCCGCACCGCCGG
>DATJXU010000147.1:0-3792 GCA_035499915.1 Acidocella sp. | reverse complement strand
GGTGGGTGAGGGCCGAGCCCCAGGTATGGAGCACGGCGGTGATGCCGATGCGCGCGCCGAGATGCCGCGGGTCGGCGGCGATGGTCAGCATCGTCTCCGCTGCCGTGCGGAACAGCAGCTCATAGAGTTCGGCCTTGTTGTGCAGGGCAATTCCGGCGATCTCGGCGGGTACCGTGAAGACGACGTGGAAATAGCCGACCGGCAGCAGATCGGCTTCGCGGGCGGCCAGCCAGTCGCGCGCCGCAGCGCCCTGGCACCTGGGACAGTGCCGGTTGCGGCAGCTGTTATAGGCGATGCGGCGATGGCCACACGCTGTGCAGCCTTCAACATGACCGCCGAGGGCAGCGGTGCGGCAGGTCTCGATCGCCGACATCACCTTCAGCTGGGCGAGACTGATATGGCCGGCATGCCGGGCGCGGAAGGCAGCGCCGTGGCGGAGCAGGATATCGGAAACCTCCAGCGACGGGCGCACCACCGCTCAGCCTCCGGGGGTGCCACCTTCCATCAACAACTGGAGCTTCTCGAGCGGACTGATGACAGCCCGGATAGTTTTTGTGGCGACACGGGCATAGAGCGCGGTGGTGTCGAGCTTGGAATGGCCGAGCAGCACCTGGATGACGCGGATATCGACATCCTGCTCGAGCAGGTGCGTGGCAAAACTGTGCCGCAGTGTATGCGGCGTCACCCGCTTGTGGATCCCCGCCACCTCGGCCGCTTCATGCACCGCGCGGTTGATCTGGCGCGTTGAGACCGGTTCGGTGCAGCTGCGTCCGGGGAACAGCCAGCCATGCGGCAACATGACGTTGCGGCGTTTGCCCTCGCGCCACCAGAGCCGCAGCAGGGCCAGCAGCTGCGGCGACAGCATGGCGTTGCGATCCTTCCGCCCTTTGCCCTGCTCGACACGGATCAGCATGCGGGCGCTGTCGATGTCGTCGATCTTGAGCGCGGCGACCTCGGAGACGCGTAAGCCGGCGCCATAGGCGGTGCCGAGCGCGGCCTTGTATTTGAGATTCGGCGCCGCTTCCAGCAGCCGCCCAACCTCCTCGACGCTGAGCACGTCTGGCAGTTTGCGCGGGAACCGGACCAGGACCAGCCGCAGCGACAGATCCGGCCGGTTGAGCGTCACGGTGAAAAAGAACCGCAGCCCCGACACCGAATTGTTGATCGACTGCGGCTGCATGCCGCTCTCGCGCTGATGCACCTGGAAACGGCGGACATCTTCGGCGGTCGCCGTATCGGGTGACCGCCCGAGAAACGCGGCAAAGCTTTTGACGATGCGGATGTAGTCGCGCTGCGTGTCGATACGCAGGCCGCGCATCGCCATGTCTTCCAGCATACGCTGGCGCAATGGGCTGACGGGGGCAGAGGCTGGCTGGGTGGAGATGGACATCGGAACTTCCTCTCAAGCTGAAGGGAGACCCTCCATGCTCGGACGCAGTTCCATCTCGGTTCAAGCAATAACGCCGGCCCATGCGCTACGCATCCGCCACAAGCACCACTCCCGCGCGAGCGGGTTCGTACATGGGCGCAAAGGGGCCGGTCCGCTGGCTGGCGCTGGTCGGGAGCCGCCCGGGGGTTTTGTAGTAGGTTTCAGATCCGCAAAAGCCGACTGTTAACGACTGTTTACGCCGCATCCTGGGGACGGTGGTTACTTTCACGCAAGACCTGCGCTCGGGATGTTCCGCTATCCGCGATGCTCTTCAAAAGGCTTCCTTTGCCCCCTGACGTGGCCGTTTGGACAGATAGACAGCCGAGTTCGGATAGCGTTTCTTGAATTGCCCGATCCAGCTCTGTGTGGGCTTCCTCGCCGATCAGCGCGCGCAATTTCGTATTGTCCAGGCACAGTGGCACTTGCCAGAGATAGCGCATCTCCAGCGCCTCCCGCATGAATGTCGAGAATGGCGCGCCAGCATAGATTAGCACCCAGGGCAGAGACCGGATCGGCAAATCCGGGTTTCCGGCTACGCGCGCGACCGCCTTGGCGATCTCAACACCGCGCGGCAGCCAATGCCCGCCGAAATGCAGCCGCTCGAACGCCGGCAGGGATGTTTCCATGGCCGCCAGGCGGGCGATGGTTGTGGCGAGGTCCGGTAGATAGGCCCAGGCATGGCCGACATCGTGAACGCCCGGATACGTCACTGACTTCAAAGAGCGCCCGGGCTTCACTATGGCGTTCTTGAACCAGGAGGCCGGCTGATGCGGGCCAAAAAAGTCACCGGCGCGGATGATGAGCGTGCGCACACCCTCTGTTGCGGCGGCTTCGAGCATCCCCTCCATCTCGACGCGGATGCGGCCCTTGCGTGTCAGCGGATTTTGCGGCGACGCTTCGGTGATGACCGCGCCGGCATCCGGCCCGAAATTATACACGTTGCCGGGGAAAATCAGCCGCGCGCCGCTGGCGCGAGCGGCCGCAATCGCATGGCGCAGCATTGGGATCGCCAAGCCGCGCCAGTCTCTGTAACCGGGCGGATTGGCGCCGTGGAAGATGACCGCGGCACCGCGCGCCGCTGCGATGACATCCGCCTCGCGCATCGCGTCACCTTCGATCCATTCGACATTCCCAATCCAGCCGGCACGCTGCGCCGCCTCGCCTGGGTTCCGCGCCAGACCGGTAACACGCCAGCCAGCGGCGAGCAGCGCGTGCGCCACTTCGCCGCCGATGCCACCGGTCGCACCGATCAACAGCGCGGCGGGTTTTGCGGTATTTTGAATTTCGATGGTGCTCATGCCAGCTCCTGGGTTCAGTGAACGAGGAGATGCTCATGGTGCAGTGCTAAACGTAATTGCCTAAATTATTTTAGCGTCTATACATTTTTGTATGGTCATTCGAGATCCCGGCTGGGAGCTTTACCGCAGCTTTCTAGAGGTGGTGCGGGACGGCAGCCTCTCCGGCGCCGCGCGACGTTTGGCGACAACCCAGCCCACCATCGGCCGGCACATCGCCACGTTGGAAGCTGATCTGAATTTGTCGTTGTTCACCCGCTCCCAGCGTGGCCTGATGCCGACCCAGGCGGCGCTCGATTTGTTGCCCCATGCGGAAGCCATGGCGGTCGCCGCCGCAGCTATGACCCGCGCCGCATCCGGCGATGCGGGCACCGATCGTGGCAGGGTGCGGGTGACCGCCAGCGACATCGTTGGTTGCGAGGTCCTTCCCCCGATCCTCGCCGGGTTCCGGCGGCAATATCCGTCGATCACGCTGGAACTCGGCTTGAGCAACCGCAATGAAGACCTGCTCCGGCGCGATGCCGATATCGCGGTGCGCATGGTCCGCCCCACGCAGAAGGCGCTGCTGGCGCAGCGCATCGGCAATGTCGCCATTGGCTTGTATGCTCATGAAAGCTACATCGCCGCGTTCGGTGCCCCGGCCAGCATCGCTGAACTCGCCACGCATTGCGTTATTGGCTTCGACCAAGATGATAGCTCGTTCCGTTCGATCGGCCAGGAGGCTGCGCGTTTCACCAGGGACCAATTCGGCTTTCGCTGCGACAATGATCCGGCGCAACTCGCGGCTTTGCGCGCCGGCGTTGGCGTTGGCGGCTGCCAGACTAAAATTGCCGCACGAACGCCGGAACTGGTTCGGATACTTCCGCACGCCATCGACTTCAAACTGGAGATGTGGCTGGCCATGCATGAGGATTTGAAGGGGACACGACGTGTCAGGTTATTGTTCGATTACCTCCGTACTGGGCTGACAGAATATATTGCGGCATCGTCTGAGCGGTCGGCAGCGGCGGCAAAGAAGCCATGACTGCTTTCAGGCACGGCCGTCTCGCACATGAATGACGCGTATGG
>DATJXU010000146.1:0-7952 GCA_035499915.1 Acidocella sp. | reverse complement strand
CGACGAAGTAATCGATCGTCTCGTCGGTGAGGTCCGGGCAGCCATAATGGCTGGGGAACAGCACGGCGAGCAGCCCGTCGCGGATTTTCATCAGCGCCTCGCGGGAGGGGAGCTCGCGCACATGGCCCTGATAGCGGATCTTGTGCGTCACCTCGCGCGAATGGCGCAGCCCCGCGACAATGGCGGTCAGGTCCGAGGCGCTGGTCTGCGCCGCGGGGGTAATTTCAGGTTTCTGGTCGTCGATGCCCATGGGCGTGGACCTGGCTTGGTTGAACTCGTGGCGCGGGAGGCTAGATCACCCGGCCCTGGCTGTAAACCTGTTTGCCAGAAGGCTGCCCAGCGCCAGCATGAGCACGAAGAGCAGCGCGCCGGGGGCCAGGCGCCCGGCCAGCACCAGGGCCGGGCCGGGGCAGATGCCGGCCAGCCCCCAGCCCAGGCCGAAAATGGCGGCGCCGCCGAGCAGCCGCGTGTCGATTTGGGTGGCCGAAGGCAGCTCGATGGGCTCGCCCAGCAATGTGCGGCGGCGGCGCTTGGCATAGGCGAAGGCGGGCAGCGCCACGGCGATGCCCCCGCCCATCACCAGCGCCAGCGCCGGGTTCCACGCCCCGGCAAGGTCCAGGAAGGCGAGCACCCGGGCCGGGTCGGTCATCTGCGCGATCAGCAGCCCGATGCCAAAGAGCAGCCCGGCCAGAAAGCCGGTGAGCGCGCCCCTCACAGCACATGCCTCACGAGAAAGACGGTGAGCATGGCGATGCCCATGAAGCACAGCACCGCGGCACCCGAGCGCGGGCTGAGCCGCGCCATGCCGCACACCCCATGGCCGCTGGTGCAGCCATTGCCGAGCTTGGTGCCAAACCCCACCAGCAGCCCGGCCAGCGCCAGCAGCCAGGGCGGCGTGGCCGCCAGCGCTGGCGGAGGCTTCACCCCCAGCAGCGCCGCCCCGGCGCCCGCCGCCAGCAGCCCGAGGATGAACCCGGCCTGCCAGCCTTGCCAGCCACGGCCCAGCAAGCGGAAGAAAATGCCGGAAATACCGGCAACGCGGCCATTCAGCAGCAGCAGCGCCGCCGTGGCCATGCCGATGACCAGCCCGCCCGCGAGGCAGTCTTCCAGGGCAATGGGGTCGAGGATGATGCTCATGGCTGGAGGCTATAGTCGATTCCCAATCGCAGCGCCGTCTCGCTCAGCTTGATATGCGCATGACCGCCGCCGAAGCTGGCGGGGATGCAGGGGCCGCCCTTCACCGTCTGCGGTGAAATACCCCTGCGTCGCATGGGCGTCGGGGGGCGCCGGTACCCGCGTGTGGAGAGAGGCGGAACACCCCCAAGACGTACGCGCATGAGGACCGCATTACAGGCTTAAGATTTATAATTCATAATGCCTACAAACTAGGTGGTTATATTGCGTCGGCAAGGGGGGAGCACACATCTCCAGCGCGGTGAATTCTTGATAAAATCCTCTAAGGATTTCGTGTTTCTTGTGGTATTTTGCTATTCTATTTTGGCGCCGCAGCTATTTGTGAAAATTTCTTTTCCCGGTGTTGGCTTGCCCTGGACGGCGTCGCATTTTGCTGTATCTGGCGCTGAGGTTTGGTGAGTGGAAGAGCGGGCGAGAATATGTCTTTGCAAGTGATTACCGGAAACCGCGTGGCGGATGGCGTGTCCGTCTGGTTCGCTGGCACCAAGGGATGGGCGGAGCATGTGGACCAGGCGAGCGCCTATGATGAGGCGGGACTTGAGGCCGCGCTGGCCGAAGCAAAGCCTGCGGATGCCGAGTTGCATGTGGTCGATATCCGCGCCGTTGAGGTGACGCGGGAGGCCGGCAAGATCTTCCCCGTGGCGCATCGCGAGCAGATCCGCGCCCGTGGCCCTTCGGTGCGTGAGGACCTGCCAGCGGGCGTGTGGCGCGATGGCGCCGAGGCGCTGCCGCCGCTGCCCTCCGCCAGCTCCACCTCGCCCTTCGCCGGGATCTATCATTACGACGAATATGACCGCGACTTCCTGCGCCAGCGCGCCACGGAATTCGGCGCGCAGGTGGCACGCCGCCGGGCGGGCGAATTGTCCGAGGAAGAGTTCAAGCCGCTGCGGCTGATGAACGGGCTCTATCTGCAGCTGCACGCCTATATGCTGCGCGTCGCCATCCCGTATGGCGTGCTCAGCGCCACGCAGCTGCGCCAGCTGGCCTATGTGGCCCGGCATTATGACCGTGGCTACGGCCATTTCACCACCCGCCAGAACATCCAGTTCAACTGGCTGCGGCTGGAGGATACCCCGGCGGCGCTGGCGGCTTTGGCCGAGGCGGATCTGCATGGCATCCAGACCTCGGGCAATTGCATCCGCAACGTGACGACGGATGAGTTCGCCGGTGCCGCGGCTGACGAGAGTCTCGACCCGCGCCTCTATGCGGAAATTCTGCGCCAATGGTCCACGGACCATCCGGAATTCACCTATCTGCCGCGCAAGTTCAAGATCGCCATCGTCGGCGCCGGGCATGACCGCGCGGCGGTGCGTGTGCATGACATCGGGCTTGAAGCCTACAAGAATGCGGCGGGCGAGCCGGTGTTCCGGGTGTTCGCGGGCGGCGGGCTGGGGCGCACGCCTTATATCGGCATCAAGCTGCGCGAGGAGGTGGCCCTGGCGGAGCTGCTGCGCTACTGCGAGGCGATCCTGCGCGTCTATAACGCCCTTGGCCGGCGCGACAACATCTACAAGGCGCGGATCAAGATCCTGATCCGCGAGATGAAGCCGGATGCCTTCATCAAGATGGTCGAGGATGAATATGCCAGCCTGCCCGCAGGCTATTGCGTGCTGACCGATGAGATCGTGCAGGCGGTGGCCGCGCGCTTCCCGGTGCCGGACTTCCCGCGCCAGGACAGCGGCGTTTTGAAGGCGGCACAGCTGGATGACCGCGCGCTTGCCGCCTGGGTGAAGCAGAACACCCATCCGCACAAGGCGCCCGGCTATGTCTCCGTCATCATCTCCCTGAAGCCTGTCGGCGGGATTCCCGGCGATGCCAGCGCCGATGAGATGGATGCGGTGGCCGATCTCGCGGACAAATACTCGATGGGCGAGATCCGCGTGTCGCATGTGCAGAATCTGGTTCTGCCGCATGTGGCCAAGGATGATGTGCCGGCCCTGTTCAAGGCGCTGGTGGCGGCGGGGCTGGCCTCCGACAATATCGGGCTCATCACCGACATCATCGCCTGCCCGGGCATGGATTATTGCGCGCTGGCCACGGCGCGCTCCATTCCGGTGGCGCAGCGCATCGCCGAGCGCCTGGCGCCCCGGCAGCATGAGATCGGCACGCTCTATGTGAACATCTCCGGCTGCATCAATGCCTGCGGGCATCACCATGTCGGCCATATCGGGCTGCTGGGCGTCGATAAGAATGGCGAGGAGGTCTATCAGATCACCCTCGGCGGCGCGGCGGACGAGCAGGCCGCCATCGGCAAGATCATCGGCCCCGCCGTGCCGACCGCGAAAGTGCCGGAGGCGATCGAGGCGCTGGTGGATGCCTATATCGGCGTGCGCGAGGCGGGCGAGAGCTTTATCGACACCTACCGGCGCCTGGGCGCCGCACCGTTCAAGGAGGCCATCTATGCCGCTCATTAACGCCAAGGGCGCTGAGATCGCCGATCTGGCCGGGCTGAGCCTGTATCCGCTGGCCGAGCTGCCGGCCGCGCTGCCCGCCCCCGCCGGGGTGGTGCTGACGCCCGATGCCGAGCTGGCGGGCATTCTGCCGCGCCTGGGCGAGCTGGCGGTGATTGCGGTGGAATTTCCGAAATTCCGCGACGGGCGGGGCTTTACCATCGCCCGGGCCTTGCGCGAGCACCATGGCTATAAGGGTGATCTGCGCGCCACCGGCCATTTCATCCCGGACCAGTTCGCCTTCCTGATCTCCTGCGGGTTCACGAGTTTCGCCACGCCGCCTGAGCATGCGCCCGCGCAATTCGCCGCTGAACTGGCCAAACCCCGCCAGCCCGGGCAGTTGCTGCGCCGCTCTTTGGGCCGGGCGCTGGAGCAGGGCTGAGCCGCCAGGACGGGGGCGCAACAGTGCAAACATAGCAAAGGGCGTGCCGCGAGGCGCGCCCTTTCTGCTTGCGGGCGGCGGCGGCTGCGCCCACCATGTGGGCCGGGCGCCCCTTGCGCGCGCCCGGAATTGGCGCGATAAGCCTATAAAAATTATGGAGAATATAGATGCCCGTCAGCTCCGTCCTCGATACCATCGGCAAGACGCCGCATATCCGCCTCTCCCGGCTGTTTCCTGACGCCAAGATCTGGGTGAAATCCGAGCGCAGCAATCCCGGCGGCTCGATCAAGGACCGCATCGCCTTGTCGATGATCGAGGCGGCCGAGCGCTCAGGCGATTTGAAGCCGGGCGGGCTGATCATCGAGCCGACATCCGGCAATACCGGCGTGGGGCTCGCCTTGGTGGCGGCGGTGAAAGGCTACAAGCTGATTCTGGTGATGCCGGAGAGCATGTCCATCGAGCGCCGGCGGCTGATGCAGGCTTATGGCGCCAGCTTCGACCTGACGGCGAGGGAGAAGGGCATGAAAGGCGCCATCGCCCGCGCGCTGGAGCTGAAGGAACAGAATCCGGGCGCCTTTATCCCGCAGCAATTCGAGAACCCCGCCAATATCGAGGTGCATGCCCGCACCACCGCGCAGGAGATTCTGGTCGATTTCCCCGAGGGGCTGGATGTGATCATCACCGGCGTCGGCACGGGCGGGCATATCACCGGCTGTGCCGAGGTGCTGAAGACGCATTGGCCGGATTTGAAGGTGTTCGCGGTCGAGCCCGCCGCCTCGCCGGTGCTCTCCGGCGGCGCGCCCTCGCCGCACCCCATCCAGGGCATCGGCGCCGGATTCGTGCCGGAGAATTTCCATGGCGCGGCGATTGACGGCATCATCACCGTGGAAGCCGATGAGGCGAAGGAATTCGCCCGCCAATCCGCCAGCAAGGAGGGGCTGCTGGTCGGCATCTCCTCCGGCGCCACTTTGGCCGCCATCGCCAAGACGCTGCCCTCGCTGCCCACGGGGGCGCGCGTGCTCGGCTTTAATTACGATACCGGCGAGCGCTATCTCTCGGTGCCGGATTTCCTGCCCGCTTGACCTGCATCAAGGCGGGTTTCTGGCGCCGTGCCATGGTGTGCTGGCCATGACCGATGCCGAATTGATCGCCCGCTATGACGGCCGCGTGCCGCGCTATACCAGCTACCCCACCGCGCCGCATTTCCATGCGGGAATCGGCGTGGCGGCGTATGCGCAATGGCTTACCGCCCTGCCACCCGAGGCAGGGCTTTCGCTCTATATCCATGTGCCCTTTTGCGACCGGCTCTGCCTGTATTGCGGCTGCCACACCAGTGTGGCGCATCAGGAGCGGCCCAAGCGTGCCTATGCCCGGGCGCTGGCGCGCGAGATCGAGCTGCTGGCAGCGCATCTGGGCCGGCGGGCGCATGTGACGCAGGTGCATTGGGGCGGCGGCACCCCCACCGCTCTGCCGGATGACTGCCTGGTGGGGCTGATGGATCTCATCCGCGCGCGCTTCGACATGGCGGCGGAGGCGGAGGTGGCCATCGAGATCGACCCGGCGGCTCTGCCCGCGCAGAAGCTGGAGGCGCTGGCGCTGATGGGCATCAACCGCGCCAGCCTGGGGGTGCAGGATTTCGACGAGGATGTGCAGAAAGCCATCGGCCGGATGCAGAGTTTTGAAGAAACGCGCGACGCCGCGCAGGGGCTGCGGCGGCTGGGTGTCACCTCCCTCAATCTCGACCTGATCTACGGCCTGCCGCACCAGAGCGAGGACTCCGTGGCCCGCACCGCCCGCATGGCGCTGGAATTGGCACCCGACCGCGCCGCCGTGTTCGGCTACGCGCATGTGCCCTGGATGAAGAAGCACCAGAAGCTGATCTGCGAGGCGGCGCTGCCGGTGGGGCTGGCGCGGCTGCGCCAGGAGGCGGCGATCCGCACCGTGCTGGAACAGGAAGGCGGCATGAAGCCGGTGGGGCTGGACCATTACGCCCTGCCCGGTGATGCAATGGCCAAGGCCGCCGGGGCAGGGGCGCTGCAGCGCGGCTTCCAGGGCTACACGACAGATGCCGCCCCCGTGCTGATCGGGCTTGGCGCCAGCGCCATCGGTGCGCTGCCCCAGGGCTATGTGCAGAATCAGCCCAGCATTCCCGCTTATGAAGCCATGATTGCCCAGGGCCAGTTTCCGGTCACGCGCGGCGTGGCGCTGGACCATGAGGACAGGCTGCGCCGCGCCGTGATCGAGCGGATCATGTGCGATCTGGCGGTTGACCTGCCCGCCATGGCGCGGGCCTTCGGCACCGGGGCGCAGGCACTGCTGGCGGATGCCGCGCCGCTTTCGGGCTTCGCGGCGGATGGGCTGGTGGAGTGGGATGGCACGTGCCTGAGCGTGACGGAGCGCGGCCGCCCCTTCGTGCGCAATGTCGCCGCCTTGTTCGACGCTTATCTGTCAGGCGGAACCGCCGCCCAGCCGCGCCATGCAAACGCCATCTGAGCCTCCCCCCTTCGCCACCCGGATTGCCGCGTTGCGTAATGAGGCGGCGCGGCTGCTGCGCGCCCGCCCGATCCCCACGAATGCCGGGCTGGAGTTGCTGTGCCTGCTGCACAGGGCGGAGGATCTATCCGCCAGCCGTTATGCGCTGCTGGCCAGGATGAAGGCGGCGCCGAGCCCGGAGCTGCACGAGACCCTCACCTTCCGCGAGGCGATGGAGCGCCGCCATGCCGGCGTGCTGGCCGCGCGCATCGCGGCACTGGGCGGTGAGCCGCCATTGCCCGAGCCGCCATCCGGCGAGGTGGCGCAGACATTGCCGGTGGTGGTCAGCAGCCTGCTCGCCAAGCGGGGCATGGTGAAGCTGTACCGCGCCGCCATACGCTTTCTTGCCGCGCGGGACCGCGACAGCGCCGCGCTGCTGCGCCTGATGCTGGCGGAGGAGGAGGCGCATATCGCCGCCATGCGGGCCCTGCTGCTGCCCTCCGCCAAATAAAGAGCCCTGCCATGGGGTCCATGGCAGGGCCAAGTTTGGGGAGTGTATCCGCTTTGGGATGAGGCGTTTATGCCTGCTCCCGGCAGCAACTTCTTTGATGCAGATCAAGCTGCGGAAAAAATTCAATCCGCATCGTTGACGAACGGGACGGCGCGGCGGACCTCAATGCGGGCGCATCGCCGCCAGGCGGCGATAGAGCGTGTTGCGGCTGATGCCCAGCGCGCGGGCCGCGGCGGCGATATTGCCCCCGGCCTCGGCCAAGGCCCCCGCGATCATCGCATCCGACTGCGCCCGCAGCGTGCCGCCCAGCGGTTCCGCCATGTCCGGCGCGGCGTTGTGCGGGGCGGTCAATTCCAGCATCGCCTCCTCGCTCAGATGGTGCAGCTTCAGCTCGGTCTCGTCGTCATCGAGCATCAGGCAGGCGGTGCGCAGCATGCCGGAAAGCTGGCGCAGATTGCCTGGCCAGCGATACTGCCCGAAGGCCTGCGCCAGCTCGGGCGAGAGCCGTGGCGCGTCCGCCTGCCGCCCTTGGGCCTCGCGGCCCAGGATGCGGGCGATCAGGGCGGGCAGATCCGTCCGCTCGCGCAAGGGCGGCAGCGAGACGGCAAGCCCGTTAAGCCGGTAATAGAGATCCTCCCGGAAGGATTTTGCGGCGATGCGGGCGGTGAAATCCGCATGGGTGGCGCTGATCAGCAGGAAATCCACCGCCACCGGCTTGCCGCCGATGGGGGTGACCACCCCTTCCTCCAGCACCCGCAGCAGGCGGGTCTGCATGGAGAGCGGCATGTCGCCGATCTCGTCCAGGAACAGCGTGCCGCCATGCGCCTCGCGGATGCGCCCGGGCGCCCCTTCGCGCCGCGCCCCGGTAAAGGCGCCGGGGGCGTGGCCGAACAGCTCCGCCTCGATCAGCGTTTCCGGCAGCGCCGCGCAGTTCACCGCCACG
>DATJXU010000145.1:0-4006 GCA_035499915.1 Acidocella sp. | reverse complement strand
GCTTTGGTGCGCCGCAGGGAGTGCGTACCGTAATCCTCTTTGCGCAGGCCGATGCCGGTCACCCATTCATCAACCAGGCGGGCATATTGCCGTGTGCTAGGATGTTTTGTGTGGTCTATGCGGCTTGGAAATACGAAATCGTCCAATGTGCCGCCGCGGTATTCAAGCCATGCCAGCAGGCTGTAGCGGGTGGCTTCAAGCAATTCGAACTGCACTGGGCTGCGGGTTTTCTGCTGCACGACAATGGCGCGAGATTTGATCTGCCCCCCACTAACGATATCGCCAATCTTGATCTTTACCAAATCACAGCCGCGCAGCTTGCTGTCGATGGCAAGATCGAACAACGCCTGGTCGCGTATCCGCTGCTGGTGATCCAACCAGAACCTGATGGCCCATACCTGCTGACGTTTAAGCGCCCGTTTGGCGCCCAGCTTGCGATCTGCATTCCATGCCCGCCGAGCCTTGAAGCCCGGATCAAACTATGAATGTCCCATTGCTTCCTCCCGCGTGGCCACCTGGCCGGAGAGAATATGGTCTTTACTGCGGACTTCCCAATTTAATTGATTTTTGCAACAAAATAGGGCGCAGGCTACCGAGGGCCGGGGTGGCTCTTGCGATAGCGCAAAGCCTCGACCAGAAGTTTGAACGCCGCGGGCAGTTCGCGGCGGCTGGGGTAGTAGAGGTGATAGCCCGGAAACGCGGGGCACCAGTCTTCGAGTATCCGCACCAGCTGCCCGGCGGCCAGAGGCGCCGCGGCCTGATCTTCCAGCACGCAGGCCAGGCCCAGACCTTCCTTGGCCGCGCACAGCACCATCTCGACATCATTCACAATTAGTGGCCCCTCCACGCGCACATTCACCGGGCGGCCGTCTTTCTCAAACTCCCAGGCGTATAGCCCGCCGACGGTGGGGAGGCGGATATTGATGCAGCGGTGGCCGGTGAGGTCGTGCGGGGTGAGGGGCGTGCCATGGCGGGCCAGATAGGAGGGCGCGGACAGCACGGCCATGCGCAGATCGGGCCCCACGGGCACGGCGATCATGTCCTTGGCCACCTGCTCGCCCAGGCGCACACCGGCGTCAAACCGCTCGGCCACAATGTCCACCAGACGGCCATCGAGCGATAATTCCACGCTGATATCCGGATAGTCGCGTATCATGCGGCTGATCACCGGCCACAGCACCGTCTGCGCGGCGTGCTTGTTGGTGGTGATGCGCAACTCACCAGAGGGTATCTCGCGCAGGGCGGTGAGGGCGTTCAGCCGTGCGTCTATATCATCAAACGCCGGGCGCAGTGTGGCCACCAGCTGCTCTCCGGCTGCGGTAAGCGCCACATTGCGCGTGGTGCGGGTGAGCAGTTTTACGCCCATCTCAGCCTCCAGCCGCCGCACCGTCTGGCTGATGGCCGATTGCGACGTGCCAAGATGCGCGGCCGCGCGGGTAAAACTGCGCGCTTCGGCCACGGACAAGAACACCGCCAGATCGCCCAACTGGTCGCGCTTCATTCATAAGCTCCAGGTATTACTTCATGATCAATTTAACGGATAATAGTGCAAATGCGCGGATGCTAGATAGGGTTTCCAGATTTCAAAACGAACGGAGACCAGAGCGTGACATCGGACATTATCGTGATCGTCGGCGCGGGCGGGATCGGCGAAGCGATTGCGCACCGCCAGGGCTTTGGCAAGATGATCCTGCTGGCCGATATCTCGCCGCAGCCCCTGCAAGATACGGCAGGGCGGTTGCAGACGACCGGTTATCAGGTTGAGACGCAACTCGTCGACGTCACTTCACGCTCGTCAGTGCAGGCGCTGGCTGAGGCTGCGGCGAAGCTTGGGCGTGTCAGCCAGCTGATCAACACCGCGGGGCTGTCGCCCAACATGGCCCCCGTAGCGCAGGTGCTTAAGGTTGATCTCTACGGCACGGCGCTGGTGTTGGAGGAATTCGAAACTGTCATCACGTCGGGCGGCGCCGGGCTGATCATTTCCAGCATGGCCGGGCATATGCTGCCCGCCCTCACGCCGGAACAGGACCATGCCCTGGCCTATATTCCGGCCGATGAGTTGTTGGCTCTGCCCTTCCTGCAGGGCGATGCCATTCCCAACACGCTGGTGGCCTACATGATGGCCAAGCGCGCCAATGCCTTGCGCGTACAGGCCGCGGCCATAAGTTGGGGCGAGCGGGGGGCGCGGGTGAATACCATCAGTCCCGGCATCGTGATGACCCCCTTGGCCGCGCATGAGCTGAATTCGCCCATTGGCGACATTTATCGCGCGATGATGGCGGCCTCGCCCGCCAAGCGCCTGGCGCCGCCCGAGGAAATCGCCGTCGCCGCCGCTTTTCTGCTGGGGCCCGATGCCGGGTTCATCACCGGCAGCGACCTGCTGATGGATGGCGGCGTGGTCGCTGCCATGCGTGCCGGCAAACTCCCTATTCCTGGTTGAGGACTTCATCATGAAAACTCGTTATCTTGGTAAACTGGCTGTTTCCCAACTCGGCTTTGGCACCATGAGCTTTGCCTCGGTCTATGGCGCGTCGCCCGAAAAGGCCGAAGCCGTCCGAGTCATTCGCGGCGCCTATGAGCTTGGCGTGACGTTTTTTGATACCGCCGAGGTCTATGGCCCCTGGACCAACGAGGTGCTGCTGGGCGAAGCCCTGGGGCCGGTGCGCGATAAAGTGGTGATTGCCACCAAGTTTGGCTTCAATGTTGATCCCCTGACCGGTGCGCGCGCGGCAGGGCTGAACAGCCGTCCCGCGCATATCCGCGCCGTGGTGGAGGGCAGCCTGAAGCGGCTGAATATGGAAACCATAGACCTGCTTTATCAGCACCGCGTGGACCCGGAGGTGCCCATTGAAGACGTGGCCGGCGCGGTGCAAGAGCTGATTGCGGCGGGCAAGGTGAAGCATTTTGGGCTCTCCGAGGCCGCGGCAAGCACTATCCGCCGTGCCCATGCGGTGCAGCACTTGGCCGCTGTGCAAAGTGAATATTCGCTGTGGACGCGTGAGCCCGAGCCGGAGGTGCTGCCGCTCTGCGAAGAGCTGGGCATCGGGTTTGTGCCGTGGTCACCGCTGGGGGCGGGGTTCCTCACCGGCACCATAAACGCCCAGACCAGCTTTGCTGCCGGTGATTTCCGCGCCAACTCGCCGCGCTTTACCGAGGCAGCGCGCGCGGCCAACGAGGCCCTGGTGGCGCTTCTGCGCCGCATTGCCGAGGCCAAGGGGGGCACGCCCGCGCAAATCGCCCTGGCCTGGTTGCTGGCGCGCAAGCCGTTCATCGTGCCCATCTTTGGCACGCGCCGGCTGGACCGCGTGGAAGAAAATCTCGGCGCGGAGGATGTTACGCTGAGCCATGATGACATGGCGGCGATTGAAACCGCTCTGCAAGCCATTGAGATCCGGGGCGCGCGCCTGCCCGAGGCGGTGCTGGCGCTTTCCTATAAGTGACCGCCGCGTGAAAGGTATTCATCATGAGTGAGGTTGTTGTCGTCATCGGGGCTGGGTCCATTGGTCAGGCCATTGCCCGGCGGGTGAGTTCGGGCAAACATGTGCTGCTGGCCGATCTGCGCGCGCAGGCCGCGGCGGACGCCGCCAAGGTGCTGGACGAGGCGGGGTTTGAGACGAGCGTGGCAAGCGTGGACGTCTCATCGCGGGCTTCGGTTGAGGCGCTGGCGCAGCAGGCCGCCGCGATCGGCCCGGTTGCCGGTCTCATTCATGCCGCAGGTGTGTCACCTTCGCAGGCGCCCATCAGCGCCATCCTGGCGGTTGACCTGTACGGCACGGCCGTGGTGCTCGAAGCCTTCGGAGCCATCATGGCGCCAGGCGGCTCTGGCATCGTCATCGCCTCGCAATCAGGCCACCGCCTGCCGGCCCTTACGGCCGCAGAGGATAAGCAGCTGGCGACGACGCCTGCTGATGATCTGTTAGCGCTGCCCCAGCTTGCCCCAGACGCCGTGCGTGACACGCTGCATGCCTATCAGCTCTCCAAGCGGGGCAATGCCCTACGCGTGGCG
>DATJXU010000144.1:0-6691 GCA_035499915.1 Acidocella sp. | reverse complement strand
ATGATGGTCAGAAGGAGGTACCACTTGGTTCACCGAATCGTCCTTGGCTATCAACTTGTCTAAACAGAATAGAAGCTAACTCTATCTTAGCTTCACTGGTCCAGGTGTATAAAGGGCGCTCATCTCTCTCCTGGCATCTTGGTGGATGATCCTTATTTTCCAATGCTGCTTTGTTCCGGATACTCCCCTTCCCATCCCCCACCCAGAGCCTGGTACAGCGTGACCAAATCCGTCCCCAGCTTCGCAAGCGACTGCGCCTGGTTCTGCTGGGCAGCGAGGTCGGCTTGTTGGGCGTTCAGGACGGTGATGTAGTCAACCAGGCCTTGCTTGTACTGTTCCTCGGCCAGGTTGAGGGCGATTTCGCTTTGCTGCACGTCGGTTTGCAGCGCCTGCTGGGTGGCGTGTTCCTGGGCGTAGTTCACCAGGGCGGTGTTGACCTGGGTGAAGGCGGTGAGCGCGGTTTTGACGTAGCTGATGGCGGCTTCCTTCTGCTGGGCTTCGCTCAGGTTCAGCTGGCCGTGCAGCTGGCCGCCCTCGAAAATCGGCAGCGTCAAAGTCGGCCCAAACCCGTAGGTCAGCGCCTTCCACGCATTCAGGCTGCTGAACTGCATCGCTTCCAGCGAGGCATTGGCGGAGATCGTGATGTCCGGGAAGAAGGCGGCTTTCGCCACGCCGATCTCGGCGGTGGCGGCATGCAGGGTTTCCAGCGCCTCGCGCATATCCGGCCGGCGGGTGAGCAGGTCTGAGGGCAGGCCCACCGGCACGGTGGGCGGGGTGAGCGGCACGGGGGCGGGGGTGACCAAGTCCTGCGGCAGGCCCTGCGGCGTCTGGCCCAGGAGCAGGCCGATCTGGCCGATCAGCGCGTCGCGCTGGGCGATGAGAGGGGGGATCTGCGAGGAGATCTGCGCGGCGGTGGCCTTGGCGTTGGCCACGTCCAGCGAGGTGGTGAGGCCGGCCTGCTGGCGCTCGACGGTGAGCTGCACGAGCTGGTTGGCGGAATCCAGGTTCTCCTGGGTGATGGTCAGCACCGCCTCGGTGCCGCGGATCTGGATGTAGCTGCTGGCCACCTGCGCCTCGACATTCAGCAGCGCGGCGCGGCGGGCTTCCTCAGAGGCGCGGGCCGTGGCCACGGCGGCCTCCACGGCGCGCTTGTTCTTGCCCCAGAGGTCGAGGTCGAACATCGCCTGCAGGCCGTACTGATAGAGGTTGTAGGGCTGGGTGACGGCCGGGAACGCCGTGCCGAACACGCCCGTGGGGCTGTAGTCGCTGACCTTGTTGCGCGAGTAGGAGGCGTTGGCGCCCAGACTGGGGTAGAGTGCCGCACCTTCGATCTGCGCCTGGGCCTCGGCTTCCAGCAGGCGCTGGGTGGCGATCTGCAGGTCGAGATTCTGCCGCACCGCCATGGTTTCCAGGCTGGTCAGCAGCGGGTCGTTGAAGCTGGTCCACCATTGCGGGTCCACCGCGTCGCCCGACACGTAGGGGGTGCTGCTGGGGGGCGAATCGTTGAGATAGGCGCTTGGAGCCGCGGTGCGGGGCGGCTGGAAATTCGGCCCAAGCATGCAGCCGGAGAGCGCCGCGAGAAGCCCGAAGGAAAGGGCGGAGCCGGCAAGGCCATGGCGCAGGCGGGTGGGTGTCACGGTCTTCATACTCCCAGGTCCGCCCGGTTGGGCGGCAATTGCAGAAACAGAAACATGGGCCGCGTCACCAAGGCAAGCACCCGGCGCTGCGGAACACGTTTAAATAGTTCATGAAACTCAGTTGTTGTTGCACCAATGGCGGAAGTTGCACCACGGATAAACCGTGCAGGCTGCCATACGGCGGCATCACCCCGGAGAGGCTTGCGGGATGAAATTTCGGCCTTGAGGTGGGCGCGGTGGTGACGAAGGGGATTCTTACACGTTAGTGCTGGACTGTGCCTCTGCCGCGCTGGCCGGGGATACAGCGCGGCAGCCATTTACGACGAAATGAACTGGCCTCAGGCGGCAACCTCGGCGGGCATCTTGCCGTCGGCCAGGGCTTTGGCCAGGGAGGTACCGTCCAGTTCATTGGCGATGGCGTCGCGCACGCGGCGCATCACCTTGCGGATCTCGCAGGCCTGCTCGTCGCGGCATTCGTCGCAGCGGCGGTAGTAATTGACCGAAACGCAGGCCAGCGGCGCCAGCGCGCCATCCATGATGCGGATGACCTGGCCAAAGGTGATGAGGTCCGCCGGCTTGGCCAGCGCATAGCCGCCGCCCCTGCCCCGGCGCGACCGCACGAGCCCGTTGCGGTTCAGCTCCAGCAGGATCGCTTCCAGGAATTTTTTGGGAAGATTCTCGCGCTCCGCGATTTCGGACACCAGCAGCAAATGGTCGTTATTCTCCTTGGCGAGGACCATCAACGCCTGCAGGGCGTATTTACATTTCTGGGACAGCATAGACCTGCTCCTTAACCGCGCGAATTTACTAATTTTATCTATAATACGCTTTTCTGCTAGGAAACACGCGTAATCCGTTTTTATACATATAAATCCCATCGGATTACAAGAATGCGCTGAGGCAGCGGCCCGGCCCCGGCTGCGATCAACCGTCCGCGAGGCTCTTGGCCACGGCTTCAGCAACCTTGATGCCGTCCACCCCGGCCGAGAGAATGCCCCCGGCATAGCCAGCCCCCTCGCCCGCCGGGTACAGGCCGCGCACATTGAGGGAGCAGAAATCCTTGCCCCTGGTGATGCGCACCGGCGAGGAGGTACGGGTTTCCACGCCGGTGAGCAGCGCGTCCGGCCGGTCGAAGCCGTGGATCTGTTTGCCGAAGGCGGGCAGCGCCTCGCGAATGGCGGCGATGGCGTAATCCGGCAGGGTGGGCGCCAAATCGGTGAGATGCATGCCGGGTTTGTAGGAGGGCAGGACATCACCAAACGCCTTGGAGGCCTTGCCGGCGATGAAATCGCCCACCAATTGCCCCGGCGCCTTGTAGCCGCCACCGCCAGCGACATAGGCGGCACTCTCCCAGCGGCGCTGGAACTCCACGCCCGCCAGCACATGGCCGGGATAATCGGCCGGGGTGATGCCGACGACGATGCCGGCATTGGCGTTGCGCTCGGCGCGGGAATATTGGCTCATGCCGTTGGTCACCACGCGCTCCGGTTCAGAGGTGGCGGCCACCACAGTGCCGCCGGGGCACATGCAGAAGCTATAGACCGCGCGGCCATTCCTGGCGTGGTGCACCAGCTTGTAGTCCGCCGCGCCCAGGATGGGGTGCCCGGCGAAGGGGCCGAAGCGGTATTTGTCGATCATGCCCTGCGGGTGCTCGATGCGAAACCCGATGGAGAAGGGTTTCGCTTCCATGAACACACCGCGCTCATGCAGGCGCAAGAACGTGTCACGGGCGGAGTGGCCAATGGCGAGGATGACGTGTTCGGTCTCGATGCGCTCGCCATCGGCCAGGGTCACGGCGTGGATCTGGCCGTCGCGAATGTCGAAATCATCGACCTGGGCGCCGAATCGGTATTCGCCGCCCAGGGACTCCACCTTGGCGCGGATGGATTCGACCATGGAGACCAGGCGGAAGGTGCCGATATGGGGCTTGGCGATGTAGAGGATTTCCTCCGGCGCGCCGGCCTCGACGAATTCCTCCAGCACCTTGCGGCCCAGATGACGCGGGTCCTTGATCTGGGAATAGAGCTTGCCGTCGGAGAACGTCCCTGCCCCGCCCTCGCCGAACTGCACGTTGGATGTGGGGTCCAGCTCGCCGCGCCGCCACAGGCCCCAGGTGTCCTTTGTGCGTTGGCGCACGATCTTGCCGCGTTCCAGCACCAGCGGGCAGAACCCCATCTCGGCCAGCAGCAGGGCCGCCAGAATGCCGCAGGGGCCGGTGCCGATGATGACCGGGCGTTTCACCGGGCGGCGGGCGGCTTGCGCGGGGAATTTATAGGCCATGTCCGGCGTCGGCTCGCCGGTCGTTACATCCAGGGCCAGCTCGGCATCGATGGTGTAGACCAGCATCACCTGGGATTTTTTCCGCGCGTCCCAGGCACGGCGATGCACATGCCAGGAGAGGATCGCCCCTTCCGGCACGCCGAATCCGGCGGCGATGGCGGCAACAAGCTCCGCTTGCGTGTGGTTGAGGGGCAGGCGGAGTTCAGTGAGGCGGCGCATTGGATGTAACTCAGAAACCATATTAGGTGTGGGCTGTACCTCGGAGAGACGCTGCCGCCAATGACTTTGGTGATTGATCTGCGCTGCCTGCAGGACAGGCAATATTATGAACGGGGCATCGGCAACCATACGCGCAGCCTGATGAGGCATGCGCCGCCGGGCTGGGTGGGGGTTTATGACCCGATGCTGCCGCCTCTGCCCGAAGAGGCGGCGGGGATGGCGGGGCGGCTTTCGCCCCATGCTTACGTGCCGGGGGCAAGGGTGTTCCTGAACCCCTCGCCTTTCAGCCCGGACCAGACTTTCTGCGCCCGGCTGCTGACGGATGCGCGCGTGCTGAAGGCCGCCTGCGTGTATGATTTCATCCCCTTCGATGAGCCGGAGCGCTATTTGCGGGAGACGGGGGCGCGGTTGGACTATTTGTCCGCCCTGGCCTGGCTGAGGCGCTATGACCGGTTCTTCCCGATCTCGGTGCCGACGGATGCGCGGTTGCGGGAGTTGTTCGGGCCGGTGGAGAGCGTGATCACCGGGGTCGGGCTGCCGCCGTTTCTGGATGCGCTGCCGCAAGCGGCGGCGCGCCATATCCTGATGGTCGGCGGGGATGATGCGCGCAAGAACCCGGAGGTGCTGCTGCGCGCCCATGCGGCCAGCCCGGTTTTGCGGAACATCCCGCTGGTGATCACCGGGGCCTATGGAGCGGAGGCGGTGGCGCGGATGCGGGCCCTGACCGCGGTCGCGTTACCTGGCCGGGTGAGCAATGCGCAGATGGCGGAGCTTTACGCCGGGGCGCTTGTAGTGGTTACGCCGTCGCGGGCGGAAGGGTTCTCCATGCCGGTGGTGGAGGCGTGCAAGGTGGGTGTCCCGTCCATCGCGTCGGATATTCCCCCGCACCGGGCCTTGCTGCCGGAGCAGTTTCTGTTCGGGGTGGAGGATACGGACGGGCTGGCGCGGCTGCTGGAGGAGGTGCTGGCGCGGCGCGATGAGGCGGTGGCGGCGCAGGCCGGGCTGGCGACGCCGTTTTCAGAAAAAGCTGTGGCAGAGACGCTGTTTGCGACACTGAGGCCGAAAGCAGCGCTACGTGGGCGCAAACCGAGGCTGGCGCTGCTGACCCCCCTGCCCCCGGCGCGCAGCGGTGTTGCCGACCATTCCGCAGCTTTGATCGCGCAATTGCGTCAGATCGCGGAGGTGGACGCATTTTCCACCGCGCCCTATTCGCCGCTGGTTTTGCAGGATGGGGGGTATGATGCGGTTTTGTGCGCTATCGGCAATTCGCCCTTGCACAAGCCGGTTTATGATCTCTGCCTGCGTTATGGTGCGGCGGCGCTCTGCCATGATTCGCGGCTGCTGGGCTTGGCGACTTCCGAGGGGCTGGGGGCCGCGGCGGAGATGGCGGCGGAGGAAGCCGGCCGGGTTGTTACGGTTGAGGAAATTGCAAGCTGGGCCATGGACGAAACCAAACGTGAGGCGAGTTTTCTTGGGCCTCTGGCACGCGCGGCGCGGCCCTTGATCTTTCATGCGCCGCAGCCGGTGGCGTTGTGCAAGGAACGATTCGGGGTTGAAGCGCGGTTTTTGCCCTTTCCGATGATGCGGCATCATGCGCCGGTTTCGCCCGGCGCAAGAGTGGCTGCACGGCAAAAGCTCGGCATTGGGCCTGAAGAAAAACTGATTGTCTCATTCGGGTTTCTGGTGCCCGGCAAGGGCATTGCGGAGGCGATGGCGGCTTTTGCCCTGCTGAAGGCTGAACATCCGAACGCGCGGTTAGTCTTTGCCGGTGAAGCGGCGATGGATTTGGCGCCTTTCGCCCCCCAGGCAGAGGCGCTTGGGATGAGGCTCGGCACAGGGTTCTTGAGCGGGGCGGATTACCGGGCCTGGGCATCGGCGGCGGATGTCGGGCTGCAATTGCGCCTGGGCCAGCCGGGAGGGATTTCCGCCGCCTTGCAGGATTGCATCGGCGCCGGGCTTCCAACCGTGGCGAGCCGGGATCTTGCCGAGAACATCAATGCGCCCGCCTATGTGGCGCGCGTGGCCGATGTGCCCGACTCGCAGGAGATCGCAGCCGCATTGGCAAACATCTTGTCTGCGCCCAGGGAGACGGAACATGCGCGGATGGCTTATTGCGCCGCCCATTCAATGGCGGCGTATGCGCGGCTTCTACTTGAGACGGTGCTGCCTTGACCATGCCGGACGGGGCGCGGGGCCGCGTGCTGCTGACGGAGGCGCTGCGTCTCTATCAGAATTTCGGATTCGAGGAGGTGGACACCACGACCGTGCTGGGCGTGGCGCTATAGGTTTTTAGAGCCTGATCGCTTGAGGTCGCCGCGCCCTCGCGCGGCAACCTCAACGCGCTCTAGCTCGACATCGCGCGCTCGTCGCGCCGGTTAAGCGCGATGGCCAGCAACGCCGCCTCCATCTGTTTGGCGAGCGCGTTCTCCCGGGCGTCGCGCGCCGCCAGTTCGCCGCGCAAGGCGGCCAGATCGTCGCGCAAGGCGGCCAACTCGCCGCGCAGGGCGGTGGTTTCCGCCTTGGCGGCTTGCAGTTCAGGCTTCAGCCGGTCCAGC
>DATJXU010000143.1:0-2685 GCA_035499915.1 Acidocella sp. | reverse complement strand
CTCTTCCAGCCGGCGGACATTCCGCCAGATGCTGAGCGGGTTCTTGGTGTTCAGCGGCAGGAGCACCAGCTCCGCCCCGGCGCGGGTGGCCAGCGATGCCAGCGGCCCGGCCCCGGCGGCGATCAGCGCGCGATGGCCGCTCAAGTACACAGCCTCCGCGCCTTCCACCGCCACGCGCTCCGCGCCGCCCATACCAAGTTGTGGCAGCACCTGGAGAATCGTTAGGCGTCGATTATTCATGGGCGCCGCGCTAACATGAATTTGGGGGTAATAGCCAATGCCGAATGTTTCCCGCGTACCTGGTGTGAACCTGGAATATGAGTACCTGCCAGGCGCCGGGCCGGTGGTGGTGTTTTGCCCTGGCTATGCCTCGGACATGAACGGCACCAAAGCCACCGCGCTGCTGGAAATCTGCGAGCACGAGCGACTGGCGATGCTGCGCTTTGACTATTCCGGCCATGGCCGCTCCGGCGGTGAATTCATCGACGGTTCCATCGGCAGCTGGCTGGAGGATGCAGCCTTCATCATCAGCCAGGTGGTCCCGCAGCAGGAGTTGCTGATCGTCGGCTCCTCGATGGGCGGCTGGATCGCCCTACTGCTGGCTTTGCGACTCAAGGCGCAACTGTGCGGGCTGCTGCTTATCGCCCCGGCGCCGGACTTTACCGAGCGCTTGATCCTCCCCGAACTCAGCGCTGACCAGTTGCACACTATTAAGATGCAAGGTGTGTTGCACCGTCCTTCCGAATATGGCGAGCCGCTGCCACTGACATGGCGGCTGCTGGAGGAAGGACGCGCGCATCTGCTGCTGGATGCGCCAATCGCGGTGCATTGCCCGGTGCGAATCCTCCACGGCATGCAGGATGCCGATGTGCCTTGGAAACTGAGCCTGGAACTCGCCGAGCAGCTGGAGACACCGGATGTCCGGCTCGTCTTCGTGAAGGATGGCGACCACCGGCTTTCCCGCCCGCGTGATCTCGGCCTGCTAGGGGGAACGCTGCGCAGCCTCCTCCTGCAGAATGGCGCGTAAGTCAGCAGCCATTCGCTGAATCTTCGGGTTTGAAATAGGTGTTTGCGGGGCTCGCAAGTGGCAGGCCAAGTTGCTTAGTATACTGCGGCGTAAAGTCGGCTTGAAATCGTGGCGGGAGGGGGAGGGAAAATTTTTGCGCCAGTAACAGTTCGGGATCGACGAATTGTCCGGTGCTTAAATAGCTCGTCAGCAGGTAGAACATTGGATCGGTGCCTATAAAACCGATGTTCATGAGAGGTCCGGAAAAATCGTACAAGTAGATCGTCGTTGTTTGCGTGCCCGCATCCTGGTCCCGGTCAACGTCCGCGACTGCAAGGAATGTCTGGCAATGCCTCTGCCAAACACCGTTGAAATAGCGCACGGCGCTTGTGTTCCCTTGTCCAGCATCGGGGAGCGCGGCCACAACATCGCCAGAAGGCGCGCCGCCCGGCTGGGCTAAGGTATTCGTGTTCAAGCGAACGCCATCCATGCCGGCAATCCCCGGCGAAATTGCAAAATAAAAATCGGGAAAATTAAACTCACTGTCACCTTCAGCATAGCGAATGATCTTTCCGGCAAAATGCGACGGCGACGTGACGATCTTGCCGTTCTTGGTGACACGCGGTTGCAGCCCCCAGAACACAACATCATTCACGCCATAATTGAGGGCAAAGGCTTTCGGGTGGGAAATTTGTACCTCGGGCTGCTGCGCCAGGCAGACAGCAGGAAGAAAAAATGTAGAAGCGATGATGCCAAGTCTCATGGTTTTTCTTCCGAGTCCTCGGCGAGAATGGCGCGTAGCCCCGCCCGGTAATCCGGGTATTTCCAGGCAATGCCCAGCGCCGCCTTGGTCCTGGCGGCGGAGACCTTGCGGTTCTCGGCCCAGAAGCTGCGCGCCATGGGGGACATGGTTTTCGCCGCTTCCTCATAGGGCACGGGCGGCGGCGGCGCCACGCCGAGCAGCCGCGCCGCCTCCACCACCACATCGGCGCTGGCTGCGGGCAGGTCATCGGCGAAGTTGAAAATGCCAACAGCCTCACGCCCCATGGCGGCGAGCACGCCATGGGCAATATCGTCCCGGTGAATGCGCCCGAACACATGGCCGGGCTTGACCACATGCCGCCCCCGCCCGGCGCGGAGATCGTCGAACATCGAGCGCCCGGGGCCGTAAATCCCGGCCAGCCGGAAAATGGCGAGCGGGCGGCCCAGCGCCGCCCAGGCGCGTTCCGCCTCCACCCGGCGGCGCGTGCGCTCTGAGCCGGGGTTCACTTGCGTGTCCTCATCCACCCAGGCGCCGCCAGCATCGCCGTAAACCCCGGTAGTGGAGAGATAGCCGACCCAGCGCAGATGCGGCGCGGCGGCGATGGCTTCACGGTAGGGCGCCAGCACCGGGTCGGCATGTTCGTCCGGCGCTGCGGTAGCGATGATGTGGGTGGCGGCGGCAATGGCACTTTCCGCCGCCCCGAACGGGATGAGCGAGACTCCCGGCTCCGGCGCGGCATTCCCGCGCGTGGTGGCGGTTACAGCATATCCCGCCGCCAGCGCCGCCTTGGCGATGGCACGGCCGGAATAGCCGAGGCCGAAGATGAGGAGGTGTCTTTCCATGCCGCATCATCGCGGCGCATATCGCAACGTCAACCCGGTCATTGCGAGCGAAGCGAAGCAATCCATCTTGCCGC
>DATJXU010000142.1:0-16472 GCA_035499915.1 Acidocella sp. | reverse complement strand
AGCCATAATATCAGCCCGTTCAACCGCGCCACCCAGGCGCAGCGCCAGCCGGGCTCCTCGGTGAAACCGCTGGTCTACCTCACCGCCATGGAACAGGGCATCCAGCCCGACGCACAGGTGCTGGACGGCCCCTTCGTGCAGGTTCTGGCGGATGGCAGCGTCTACCGACCGGGCAATTACGAGAATACGTTCCAGGGCCCGGTGCCGATCTTCCATGCGCTGGAGGATTCGCTGAACCTCGCCACCCTGCATCTGGCACGCCAGATCGGGCTTTCGGCGGTGGCCAAGACCTTCCAGGATTTCGGCATCGTCGACACAATGCCGCCCTACTACCCCTCCGCCATCGGCGCCATCGACACGACCTTATGGAAGATGACCGCCGCCTACGCGACGCTGGACCAATATGGCCGGCTCGTCACCCCGAGCCTGATCGACAGCGTGACCAACCCGGATGGCACGGTGCTCTACCAGGCGCCGGACGAGCAATGCGCCAATTGCGTGAATGGCGACCCCAGCCAGCCGCCGCAGCTTTCCGCCAGCGGCCAGCAGGTTGCTGACGCGGATTCGGTCTATCAGATGCTCACCATGATGAAGGGCGTGGTGCAGCGTGGAACAGGCGCTCCGGCGGTGAAGGGCATTTCCCAGCCTGTCGCGGGCAAGACCGGCACCACCAATGATTTCAACGACGCCTGGTTCATCGGCTTCACCCCCGGCCTCGTCACCGGCTGCTGGGTTGGCTTCGACACGCCTGCCAGCCTTGGCAATAACGAGACGGGCGGCAATGTCTGCGGCCCGATCTGGAATGAGTACATGAAGGTGGCGCTGAAGGGGCAGCCGGATGTCGATTTCACCGCGCCGCAGGGCATGACGCTGCAGCAGGCTCCCGAGCCCGACGGCCAGATGGTGACCGAGGCCTTCAAGCCCGGCCAGAGCCCCGGCGCGCAAAACGCCAACGGATTGCTGGGCGGCGGCATGGACAGCCAGGGTAATTCCGGCAATGGCGGGGCACTGACCGCCCCCGGCAATGCCACACCCGGCACGCCGGGCACGCCCCCCGCGCCCTCCACGATCGACAAATCGCTTGGCGGTCTCTACTGACCCAAAAAAAACCGCCCGTGAAAACGGGCGGTTTTTTTACTTGTGCTGGTGAATCAACGCGCCGCGAGCCCCAGCACCGCCCCATTCCCGGACTGAAGAATGACCGCCACATGCTGGCCCGCCGGACGGGGCGCATGCAGGCTCAGCGCCGCACCAGCCCAGTTCCCCAGCGGCACCATGACGCGCACGACATTTACCTCGGTGATGGTGGCACCGCCATTCTCGCCGGCTTTCACGCCGGTGCTGTGCTGGTCGTCATACCCCACCAGCAGCACGCTGCCCGTCCCTTCCCCGCTGCCAACGGAGACTTCCAGCTTGTCCTGGCCGGAAATGCCGATTGGCACATCGCCAGCCGGCGCCGCCTTGGCGGCGGCGATGGCGGCGCGCATCTGCCCCTCATGGCTGCCGACGAATTGCGCGCGCCCATCCACCACCGCTTCCGGCGTGTAGACCTCCGTGCTGTGGCGCAGGCCGGCGTACCAATCCTGCCGGTCGGTCGCGGCGGGGAGCGAGTCGGTGTCCTTCCAGCCGAGATCGTTCCAGTATGTGACATCGAAGCTCAGCGGCAGGATGTCCTGGTCCTGCGCCTTCAGCCTTTGCAACAGCGCGTTGGCGGGCGGACAGGAGGAGCAGGATTGCGAGGTGAACATCTCCACCAGCACCGGCCGGGCCATGACGGGCGAGCCCACAAACACCAGGGCGGCAGTTAAGGCCAGAGCGTGTCTCATGATCCGCTGAACCAGTTATAGCCCTGGTCCTCCCAATAGCCGCCCGGATAGATGTTGGTGACGGCGAGCTGCATGATGGATTTCGGGTTTTTGAACCCAAGCTTGGTTGGAATGCGCAGCCGCACCGGCGCGCCGAAGGGCGGGGTGAGCGGCTGCCCCAGGAAATTCAGCGCCAGGATCGTCTGCGGATGCAGGGCGGAGGGCATGTCGATGGAGCTGTAATAGCCGTCCGCGCATTTGAAGGAGACATATTTGCAGCTCATATCCGCCCCCACCCGGCGCAGGAATGCTCCAAGCGGCACGCCCCCCCATTGGCCGATGACCCGCCAGCCTTCCACGCAGACGAGCCGCGTGATCTGCGATTCCTGCGGCAAGGCGCGCAATTGGGGCAGGCTCCAGGGCGTCTTGTCCTGGATCTGCCCGCCAAGCTCCAGGCTGTAGCTCGCCTCATCCACCATCGGCGCCTGGTCGATGCCGTAGAAGGCGTTAAAGCGCGGCGGGTTGGTAATCTGATCCGGCCTAAAGGTGGGTGCCAGCGTATGCGGGTCGAACAAGGCCGCCTGCACCCTGTCATTCCAGGCGGACATGGCGTGCAGGAACTTATCCGCGAGGTCAGGATGGGCCGGATCCTCGTAATTGCAGCCGCCCAGCGGGGAAACGGCGCCCAGCGCCATGGCGCGGAGCAGAAGGGAACGGCGCTTGATCATGGCAGGCGCCCTCCGGTGATCATGGGCGGCAGAACCTTCGGCACCAGCGCCACCAGCAGCAAATGGATGAGGATGAAGCAGCAGATTCCCGTCATCGCGAAGAAATGCACATAGCGCGCGGCGAAATAGCCGCCGCATAGATCGCACAGGAACCAGAGCTGCACCGGCTTCCAGATGGCAAGGCCCGAGAGCACCGCCACGAGCCCGGCCAGCAGCACCCCGACATAAAGCAGCTTCTGGACCGCATTATAGATGCCCGCCTCATGCTTCAGGTGAAAGCGCAGCGCGCTTCGCAAATCCCCCCACACCTCGCGCGGGCGGATGGGCAGGAGCTTCTTGTAATGGCCGCTGGCGAAGCTCCAGATGAAATAGACGAGCCCGTTGAACACCAGCAGCCACATCGCCGCCAGATGCCAGGCGATGGCCGCCCCCAGCCACTGCCCCAAGGTGACGGGAAAGCTGAAGCCAAACAAAGGCGAGGCGTTGTAGATCTGCCAGCCGCTGCCGATCATCACCACCATGGCGACGACATTGAGCCAATGCGTCAGCCGCAAGGGCCAGGGATGGATAACGCGCGCGCGCATGCTCGACACTCCGCTCTCCGGTTGCAGGCAAACCGGTAAGGCTAAAAATTATACGCCAAAAATGGCGCGCCGGGTGCATTTGTCGCAAGGCATGAATTCAATACCAAAACGGCATTGGCGATGGCGGAAGGCAGGGCGCCATATCCGCCTCGGCCGGACAAACCCGGTTTTCAACACAGGAGTTCATCACATGTCCCGCAGCCTCGCCATTGCCGCCTGCCTTCTCTCCCTCGCCAGCGCCGGCGCCGCCTTCGCGCAATCCTCCGGCAGCATGGGCCAAAACAGCATGGGCAACAGCGCCATGAGCCATGAGCCCATGGGCAACGGCGCCACCACGGCCCAGAACACCACGAGCGGCAAGCCCTCCACCGACCATGACAGCATGGGCAATGGGTCGTCGATGGGCAATGGCTCGGCCATGAGCAACGGCGGCGCCATGGGCCATCCCGCGAACACCCCGTAATTGCCAGGGCGGCGCCGCGCCGCCTAATCTCATGGCACGGCGCCCGCCGCCGCACGCAAGGAGGCCAAGATCGGCGATCTGACCAAGACGCTCGGGGAGTTGCGTACCAGCCGGCGTGAAAATGCCGTCTGGGATGAAGCCTATCTGCAGATCATCGAGACGCTGCACCGCGACGGATTCTACGAAGGCATCCTGCGCGAGGGCGAGATCTTCCCGGATTTCATGCTGCCGAGTGCGGCGGGAAAGCTGGTGACACTCGCCGAGCGCCTGGCCAGCGGGCCGGTGGTGCTGGGGTTTTTCCGGGGCACCTGGTGCCCGTTCTGCAAGCTGATGCTGGAAGCCCTGGCCGAAGCCTTGCCGCGCATCCAGGCCAAGGGCGCCGCGCTGCTGGCGCTGACACCCGAGACCGGCGCCCTGCCCGCCGCCTTGCAGGCCCGGCATGGCGACCGGTTCGAGGTGCTGTGCGACGTGGATTTCGGCGTCGGGCTGCAGGCCGGGGTGGTTTACAAAATTCCGCCGCTCTACCGGGCCACCCTCAGCGCCGCCAGGCTGGATCTCACGCTGCGCCAGGGCAATGCCGCCTGGTGCCTGCCGGTGCCCGCCATCTTCCTGATCCGGCCGGATGGGCGCATCGCCAGGCGCTTCGTGGATGTGGATTTCACCAAATGGCCGGAGCCTGAGCAGATCATCGCAGCACTGGACGGGCTGCGCTGATGGAGCTGACGCAGATCCGCTATTTCCTCGCTCTCTGCCGCACGCTGAATTTCTCGCGCGCCGCGCAAGAGTGCAACGTCACCCAGCCCGCCTTCTCGCGCGCCATCCAGCGGCTTGAGGACGAGCTGGGCGGTGCCTTGATCTTGCGTGAACGCAATCTCACGCGCCTGACCTCGCTGGGGCGCGAGATGCGCCCGCATTTCGAGACCATGCTGGACGCCGCCGAGGCCGCGCGCGCCCTGGCGGCGGCACGGCGGCAGAACGCGCCGCGCTCTTTACGCATCGGGCTTGGCCCCGGCATTCCCGCCACGCCCATCACCGGCGCGGTGGCCGAGACGCTGCGCGTGCTGCCCGGCACGGAAATTCATTTCACCGAGGCGCCGTCAGGTACGCTGGTCGATTCCATGCTGGCGGACGGGCTGGATTGCGCGCTGCTGCCCGACGATGCCGCCCTGCCGGAACGCCTCAACCGCTGGCCGCTTTTCACCGACAGCGCCATGCTCATCTGCCCGGAGACGCATCCGCTTGCCCGGCGCAACCAATGCGCCTTGCCGGACCTGGAAGGCGAAACGCTGCTGCTGGGCGATGCCTGCGGCAATTTCGGCGACAGGCTGGCGCAAATGGTGGAGATGCCCCTGCGCACCCAGCGCGTGCGCGCCACCGCGGCGCAGATGCAGGAGCTGGTGCGGGCCGGTTTGGGGCTGGCGCTGCTCTCCAGCCGCGCCTCCATTTCAGCCCCCCTCGCGGCGCGCGCCTTCGTGGAACCGGAGCTGAAACGGCAGGTCCTGCTCACCGCCGTGGCGGGGCGGCCCTTGAACGAGGCCGCCGCCGGGTTCATCCGGCTCTGCCGGGCGCAGGGTTTTGATTAAGGCGCGTGTAAAAGATCCGTGCCGATGAAGGTGGGAATGGCCAGCAGCACGACACCATGGTCCATCACCGTCAGTACCGGGCCGGGCTTGAAGCTGGCGAAATCCGGCGCGAAGCGGCTCCAGGTCTCGGAGGTGCTGCCGGGCATGGCGATGATCAGGATAGTCTTGCCGATCAGGCTTTCGGGCGGGGTGGTGAAGGCGAATTGGTGCGGCTCCGGCCCGAATACCGTCACCGGCGTATCGATGCCATCGCGCAGCAGCGCGTAGCCGATCTTGCCCGCATCGAACCAGCGCTGCGCGGCGACGGCATCAATGCCCGGCGGCATGGACTTGCCGATGCTCGTCCAGTCCACCGCCTGCAGCATGGGGGATTTGCCCGGCTTGAACGAACTCGCCAGCGCTGGCGGCAGCCCAGATTGCACCAGGGCCACGATCAACAGCGCCGCGAAGCCAAGCAAGGCGCCCGACACCGCCGCCACGCTACCGACAAGCCGCCGGGACCGGCGCGTGGCCCACTCCCCCAGCAGCGGGAACAGCATCAGATAACCCGGCGCCGCCCAATGGAAGAGAATATGGGTACGCGACCATAACCCGACCAAGGCAAAGAGCAGGATGGGGATGATGGACGCCCAGGCCAGCAGCCAGGAATTCCGCGCTCTGGGACCCGCGCCGAAGGCCCGGCCCAGCAGCCAGATCATCGGCAGCCAAAGCCAGGGCAGCACATAAAGCGCCTCGCCGCCCCAGACGGAAAGCGCCATCAGCGGGCGCAGCCGCAAGCCCGTGGCCCGCCCGCCCTGGTAATTGAAGCTGGCCCAGTGATGCTGGGCATTCCAGACCAGCACAGGGGAGAACAAAGCCAGCGCCAGCAGCACCGCCAGCCACGGCCAGGGGCGCAGCAGCTCTTTGCGCCCCACCGGGTCCAGCACCACAGCAAGCGCCGCCCCCGCCAGCACCAAGGCGGCGCTGTATTTAGACAGCATGGCCAGCCCCGCGAACAGCCCCGCCACCAGCCACCAGAGCGGTGCCGGTTTTTGCTCCGGCAGGCCCAGGGCGCGGATCAGCGCGTAGAGACAGGCGAGCAGCATGGTATCCAGCGGCCCGTCCGGCAGCACCCAGCTGCCAAAAGCCAGGGAGAAAACCGGCGCGATGGAATAGGCCACAACCGCCCAAAACCCAGCCCGTGCGCCGTAAAGCCGCCTGGTGATGAGATAAAGCAGCCAGGATGAGACGCCCGACAGCACCACGAAGGGCAGCCGCACCACGAGGGGTGCCGCCGCGCCGAAAAGCTGGCGCGACGCCAGCTCCAGCCACCAGGAGGCGAGCGGATGGTCGAAATACGAGGCGGCGAAATGCCGGGTGGCCGCCACCATGTAGCTTTCATCAATGCCAAGGCCGGACCCGCCGGCGAGAATGAGCCGCAAGCAGAGCGCGATCAGGACAACCAGGAGCGTGGCGTTCATGCGCGCATGCATCGCAACCCGTCCTGCTCTTGGCAAGCGCGGGGCGCGTAAATGCCCCCGGACTTATCAAGTTTACGGACGTACTAAATAGATATAGTATCGTAATATGATCCAGTCCGTGTCACTCCGCACCTTCAACGACCTGTTCCCGGACGAAGACGCTGCCCGCGTCTGGTTCGAGAACGCGCGTTGGCCGAAAGGCCCGGAGTGCTATCACTGCGGCCTCGTCGGCAAAGCGTGGTGGATTAGCTCCAAGAAGTTCTGGTCCTGTGCCGGGTGCAAGAAGCACTTCTCGGTCACGGCAGGAACGCCGATGCACCGCACCCACTTACCATTGCTGGTGTGGGCGCAAGCCATCTACCTCGTTGTTGGTTCGTCCAAAGGAATCTCCGCGAAGAAGCTGAGTGAAATCTTGGGCGTCGGCTACCCGACCGCGTGGCACCTCGGCCACCGCATCCGCGCCATGATGACAGAGGCCAACCCCATTCTTTCGGGTGTCGTTGAGATTGACGAAATGTACGCGGGCGCACCGCCGCGTAAGCGGGCGAAGCCCGAAAAGGATGATGACCGCGATCCGCCAGCACCGAACACCAAGGGGCGTGGCACCAAGCGTCCGCTCGTTCTGGTTGCCGCAGAACGCGGCGGACAAGTTGCCGCCGAAGTCATCCCGACGCATGGCAAAGCCGCCACCGCGGAAGCCCTTGAAGGAAAACTCGACGCCGATGCCGTTGTGATGACCGATGGCCTTCCGGCCTACAAGCATATGGGCAAAGACCACACGCATCTGTCGGTCAATCACTCCGACAAGGAGTTTGCCCGCACCGATGACGAGACCGGGCACCGCGTTCACGTCAACCGCGTCGAATCCTTCAACGGCTTCATGCGTCGTGCCGTTATCGGCGTCTGGCACCAAATCAGCGTCAAACATCTCGGTCGCTATGTCTCCGAGACAACCTTCCGCTGGAACCGCAAGGCCGATGCCTGTCTCGAACGGATGGCCCGTCTGGTCCGCAACGGCGAAGGTCGATTGCTGTCCTATGCCTTTCTCACAAGGGCTGCGTGATGGCACGCAAACGCCCGGAACACCCGCCAGTCCATCGCACCGACCTGCTGCCGTCCAATATGACGGTGGGCAAGCAGGCCAAGGTGCTGGACCTGCTTGCCCACTACCGGGCAGGTGCGGTGTTGCTCGGGCGCGAGCAATGGAAGCTGTTCTTCGAAACGGGACGTTTCAACAAAAACCACGACGTGGACAAGGTGACGTTCGCTGCCGTCATCGGCGCGGCGAATCGGGTTCAGATGTGCCGCTATCAGGTGGTTGGTCAGCTACAGGGATGGGTGAGCAATCGCGAGAACGAGTTCCGCGATGCGGTCAACCGCAGCAGCCTCGACGGCGACACCAAGCACATGCTGTTCGTCATTAATCGTTTGGGTGCTTGGTTCCTGCGCGGTGCTGTGGTGATGCGCAAGACGGGGGAGATCATCCCCGATGGCATCAGGCGTCTCGCCCGGTCCATCATGCGCCATGTCATGGGCAAGCACCGCAAGCCAGACTTGTCCTGCATATCCATGCGCCTTGACCATCGTGCCGCATGCCTCGCGGCCCCGACCAAGGCGACGCAAAACGGCGCGGTCGGCTGGTGGGTCAATCTGTCCACCATGGAGAGCGGCAAGAAAATATCGGTGCCGCTATTGACCTACGACTACCATGCAAAGCGCACTGGCCACGTGACCAATGGCATTCAGGTCAACCTCAATCGCGAGGGCGTTCTCTCCTTCGGTATCGTGACCGACATAGGAGAGGCGTGCGCTAAGTCCCGTGCCGACTATGACGGCGTTGGTGCTATCGCGCTGGACTTCGGCCTGTCCACCCTGTTCGCCACGAGCGAGGGCCAATTGCTTGGGCAGCGCTGGCTCAAGCGCCTGCGGCGCTACGACGCTCTGATTTCCATGATTGCCGCCAGCCAGCAGCGCGCGGGGAAGAAGCCGCGCGAGAGCAAGCGGTATCGGGCGTTGGTCGATGATGTGCGAGGTTTCCTGCGCACTGAGATTGGCCGTGTCCTCAATCGGCTGGTCGAGACGGGCCGACCAAAGGAACTGGTCCTTGAACGGCTGGATTTCCGCAACCCGGACCTGTCACGTCGTCTGAACGCCATCCTTCGCAACTGCGGCAGGTCCATCATTCAAACCAAGCTGGCCGACTTCGAAGACCGGCTCGGCATCAAGTCCACGGAAGTGAACCCGGCATACTCGTCTCAGACCTGCAATGCCTGCGGCTACGTGGACAAACGCAATCGCCGCTCGCAGAGCAAGTTCTCTTGCCTGTGGTGCGGCCACACCAAGCACGCCGACCTCAATGCGGCACCGAACATCGGGGAGCGCCGTGCGCTCCCTATTGGTTCAGTCTTCCAGAGGAAGGAGGCAGTCCTTGCCGAACTGGTGCGCCAGTTCGGGGAGCGACGTATCCGGTCGATGAGGCCGGGTAGAACCGGGAGCAGGGGTGCCCCCGCTGACCCACGGACGACGAATCCCTACTTTGGTGGGGTGTCAGAGGCCGTGGTGAGGTTATCCGAACGCCGTGAGGCGACCATGAAATCAGGTCAACCACAAGCCCTAGTGGCTGCGTGATCTAACCTGATAGTGCCCAATGCCCCTACCAATTGCCGCGGCTTGCGCGTATATCGCGCGGATGTCCGCTGAATCCGACCAACTGAATGAGCAGATCGGCCGCTCGGTCGCCCTGCTGAGGAGGCATCTTTGACTGGGATGCCGCTGTTCTCAAGCTCGCTGAGCTGAATCACCGGGCTGAAGACCCGAATCTATGGAACGACGCCGAAGCGGCGCAGGGTGTGATGCGCGAGCGCAATCGGCTCGCCTCGATGGTTGATGGCGTGAACGCCATCGAAACCGAGACCAAGGACACGCTCGAGCTGATCGAGATGGCCGAGGCCGAGGGCGACGAAGCCATGGTGAAGGACGGCCTTGCCACGCTGGAACGCCTGGCCGAAACCGCCAAGGAGAAGGAGATCGAATCCCTGCTCTCCGGCGAGGCTGACAGCCGCGATGCCTTCGTGGAAATCAACGCCGGCGCCGGCGGCACCGAGGCGCAGGACTGGGCGCAGATGCTGGCGCGCATGTATCTGCGCTGGGCCGAGCGCAAGGGTTTCAAGACCGAGATCATGGAAGAGTCCGAGGGCGAACAGGCGGGCATCAAATCCATGACCATCCAGATCTTCGGCACCAACGCCTATGGCTGGCTGAAGACCGAGGCGGGCGTGCATCGCCTCGTGCGCATCTCGCCCTTCGATGCCAATGCGCGCCGCCAGACCAGCTTCGCCTCCGTCTGGGTCTATCCCGTGGTGGATGACACGATCGAAGTCGAGATCAACCCGGCGGATCTGAAGGTGGATACGTTCCGCGCCTCCGGTGCGGGCGGCCAGCATGTGAACAAGACGGAATCGGCCATCCGCATCACCCATATTCCCACCGGCATCATCGTCGCCTGCCAGACCGACCGCTCCCAGCACCGCAACCGCGCCACCGCGATGAACATGCTGAAGGCGCGGATGTATGAGCAGGAGCTGCAAAAGCGCGAAGCGGCGGCAGCGGCCACGGAAGCCTCCAAGACCGATATCGGCTGGGGCCACCAGATCCGCTCTTATGTGCTCGCCCCCTACCAGCTGGTGAAGGACCTGCGCAGCAACCATGAAAGCGGCAACCCCGCCGCGGTGCTGGATGGCGCGCTGGACCCGTTCCTGGCCTCATCGCTCGCCGCGCGCGTCGGCGCCACGCGCTCCGAAGCCTCGGCGATGGCCGAGTAAGCGCGCGGGGACGCAGGGCGCCCGCCCACGGAGCCAAACAAAAGGGGGCCTTGCGGCCCCCTTCGCTTTTCAAACCCGGTGAAACATCACGCGGCCTTCGGCAGCTCCGGCTGCGGCGCGGACTCGATGGTCTTGGCCGCCTGCTTCGCCGTGGCGATCTCGATCCGGCGCGGCTTGGCGCTTTCGGGCACCACGCGGCGGACGCTCACATTCAGCAACCCGTTCACCAGTTCAGCCCCTTCCACCACCATATGCTCGGCCAGCACGAAGCGGCGCTGGAAAGCCCGGGCGGCGATGCCGCGATACAGGAATTCGCCCTTGGCGGGTTCCTCAGCCACATGGCCGGAAACCAGCAGCGCGTTGTCCTTCACCGTCAACTCGATATCCTCCGGCGCGAAACCCGCAACCGCGAGGCTGACGCGGTAAGTATCCTCACCGGTCTTCTCGATATTATACGGCGGGTAGCTGGCGGCTTCCTGCGGCAACGTGTCCACGAGCCGGGCAAGACGGTCAAAGCCGACAGCGGTACGGAAAAGCGGCGCGAAATCATACGTCATGAGATAACCCCCTTCAAAAGCAAGGTATGTCAAAGTGTTTTAACGCTCCTGCGGTTCCCGTTCTGGCGAACCGTGTGAGCACCCAGCCCCTCGTCGAGGCAACCGAGCAATAAATATTATGGGGATTTTTACGCGGGCTTCAAGAAAAAACCGTCCCGGTCATGGTGAAACGCCACGGCCTGTTCACTAGGGACATAAATAAATGGCCGCCATCAAGGTCCATCTCGCACGCCTCCGGGCATGCCCTGCTAATGGCGGCGCCCCTGCCCCTGGTGTTCACGCTGGGTCTGGGGTTGCTGGCCGCCGCGCGGACGAAGGGCTGCGCCTAACCCGCCGCTGCCACCAGCGTGCCGCCGGTCAGGCGCCAAACCCGGTCCAGATATTCCACCCCTGTCAGCCGGTGCAGAATCAAAAGCACCGTGCGCCCCTCGGTGGCGGCATTGAAGACGCGAAAGAATTCCTGTTCCGTCGCTGAATCCAGCCCGGCGCAGGGTTCATCCAGCAGGATGATCGGCGCGTTCATCAGCAGCGTGCGCGCCAAAGCGAGACGCCGCCCCTGCCCGCCCGAGAGCGTGGCCCCGCCCTCGCCCAGCCAGCTATCCAGCCCCTCCGGCAGATCGCGCACCACATCCGCCACCTGTGCCGCCTCCAGCACCGCCCAGAGCCGCTCATCATCCGCCGCCGGGTCGCCCAGCAGCAGGTTGTTGCGGATGCTGTCGGCGAAGAGATGCGTCGTCTGCCCCAGATAGGCGATGCGCTGGCGCAGCGCCTCGGCGGGAAGCCGCGCGATATCCGTACCGCCGAAGCGGATCTGCCCGCTCACCGGCTGGATCAGCTTGAGTATCAGCGCCGCGATGGTGGATTTGCCCGCCCCTGATGGCCCCAGGATCGCCGTGCGCGACCCCTCCGGCAATTGCAAGGAGAGATTTTCGAACACGAAAGGCCGGTTGGGCGCGTAGCGGAAGCTCACATGCTCGAAGGCGATGGCATTGCGGCTTGGCATCGGCGCCGGGGTGGCGGGGTCGGGCACGGGTGGCCCAGCCTCGGCGGCCTGCACCACCCGCATGGCGGCCTTCTTGGCCTGGCCATAGAGCAGCCCGGCGCGCGGCAGGCCCAGCACCGCCTCGAACGCGGCGGTGAGCACCAGCACGGCCGCCACGGCGGCGATGGGCAGACCGAAAAAGCCCAGAATGATCGCCAGCAATATCCCGCCCTGCGCGGCGATGAAGGCGATGGCGTTCAGCCTCGCCCCGTCCGCCGCCAGCTCGCGCTGCGCGGCCAGAAGCTGCGCCTCACGCGCCTGCACTTCGGCCAGCATGCGGCCCTCGGCGGCGAAAATCTTCACCTCCCGCAAGCCATGCAGCGCATCCAGGGCCGCCGAGCGCAGCCCCGCCATGGCGAGCCCCGCCTTGCCCGCATTCTCCTCCGCCGCGCGGGCGGCGCGCAGCGGCAGCCAGAAGGCGACGAAACAGAAAGGCAGCAGCACCAGCAGGGCCAGCCCATGCTCGCGCCACAACGTCCAGACCAGCATGGGCAGCAGCAGAGCGGCCCCCAGCAGCGGCACGAAGATGCGCAGGAACAGCCCGTCCAGCGTATCGACATCATTCACCAGCCGGGCCAGCGCATCGCCCGCGCGGCGCAGGCCAAGCCCGCCCGCGGCACTGCGCGCCAGGCCACTGAACATCCAGACCCGCATATCGGCCAGCGCCCGGAAAATCGCCTCATGGCCGACCACACGCTCGCCATAGCGCAGCACCACGCGGGCCGTGCCAATCCATTGCAGCAGGACGGGCACGATCAGCACGCCGCCGCCGATGGCAACCGCCAGATAATGGCCGGAGAGGCCCATCAGCACCACGCCGGCGGCCAGCGCGCCGAGCGAGAGCAGCACGGCCAGCAGCAGCCAGCCCGGATGGCGCGCCCAAAGCGAAACGATGCGCATAATCGGGCTCATGCCACCACCCCCCGCCAGCTTGCGTAGCGCAGCGCGTCGAGATCCACGCGCTTGGCCCCTATGGTTTTGGCGAAATCCATCGCCTGGGTGGAATGGGTGGCCAGCACCACCGTGCGCCCGGCGGCGAGATGTTTCAGGCTTTCCAGAATGTCGCGCTCCACGGCAGGGTCGAGATGCGAGGTCGGCTCATCCAGCAGCAGCAAGGGCGCATCCTTGAGAAAGGCGCGGGCGATGGCGATTCGCTGCGCCTGCCCGCCCGAAACGCCAAAGCCCCCCTCGCCCAAGCGCGTCTTGATGCCCTGGGGAAGGCTGGCGATCAGCTCCTCCAGATGCGCGTTGCGGATGGCGTCCTTCAGCTCATCCTCGCTCGCCGCCGGGTTGGCGAAGCGGATATTCTCCTCGATCGTGCCCGCGAAAATCACCGGCTTCTGGCCGATCCAGCCCAGCATGCGGGTGCGTGCGGCGGGCACGAGAATATCCAGCTCGGCGCCATTGATGGTGATGCGCCCGGCCCCGGGCGCCAGGAAGCCGAGAATGAGATCGATGACGGTGGATTTGCCGGTGCCCGACGCGCCGGTGAGCAGCAGCATCTCCCCGCGCCCGACCTTGAAGGAAAGATTTTCCAGAACAAGGCGGGCCTTATCCCACCCATAGGTCACATGCTCAAAGGCCAGGGTCACGCCATGCGCGGCAACGGAGCGGATATCGGCAGGCGGCACGGCTTGCGGCGCGTCCGGCAGGGCCTGGAACGCCTCGGCCACCGCCTCAACCGCCATGCGGTCGCCATACACGGCGGCAAAACCGCGCAGGGGGGCAAAAAATTCCGGCACCAGCAGCACCAGGAACAAGGCGGTGGGGGCCAGCTCATGCGCGCCACGCAGCACCGGGGTGAATCGGATGACGATGAGCACCAGGGCCCCCGCCGCCGCGAGGTCCAGCGCCGTGGAGGACAGGAAGGCCACCCGCAACACGCGCATGGTGCGCTGGCGCAGCTCCTTCGCCGCTTCGCCCAGGGCTTTCGCCTCGTCATCCGCCCGCCCGGCCAGGACGATGGTGGAAATGCCCCTGATACGGTCCAGGAAGCGCACCTGCAGGCGGGTCATCGCCAGAAACTGCTTCTTGGCGGCGATGCCCGCCCCTATGCCCGCCACCGCCATGGCGAAGGGCACAAAGAGCCCGGCAATGACCAGAACCAGCCCGCTGCGCCAATCCACCAGCAGCGCCACCAGCCCGATCAGCACCGGGCCGATGATGGCAAGCCCCGTGGCGGGCACCCAGCGGGCATGGAAACCGTCCATCGCCTCCACCCTGTCCACCGCCGTGGCGGCAAGCTCGGCGGAGTGGCGCCCGCGCAGCCCCGCCGGGCCCAGCGCCAGCAGCACGCTCAGCACCTTGCCGCGCAGCCGCCGCCGCGCCGCCGCGCCCAGCTCGAAATTCCCGCGCTCATTGCGCAATTGCAGCCCCGCGCGCGCCAGCACGGCCAGGATGAACACAAAAGCGCTGACCCATACCGCCAGCCCGCCGCTTTGCACATGCAGCAGCGACGCCAGCAGCCGCGCCGCCGCACCGGCCTGGATGATTGCGCAGACGATTCCGGTGGCGCCGAAGAGAATGGATAATCTTGCGGCTCGAAACCCGAGCTTCTGTTCCGATTTGATCCAGGGTTTCGTGGCTCTTCTGCTCATAAGCGCTTTTTTAGCCGTCGCGTCCCGGCTTGCCCAGGGCTGGACGGACTCAGGAAAATAATGAAAAGCCGCACCAAATGATAATCGCCAGAACACTCGCAGAGCTTGCAGCCGCCCGCGCCACGCTGGGGGCCACCGGTTTCGCCCCCACCATGGGCGCGCTGCATGAGGGGCACATCGCCCTGATCGGCGCCGCGAAGGCGGCCGGGCTGGCGCCGGTGGCCAGCATTTTCGTCAACCCCACCCAGTTTGGCCCGAACGAGGATTTCGCCCGCTACCCGCGCGACGAGGCGGGCGATCTCGCCAAGCTGAAAGAGGCCGGCTGCGCACTGGTCTGGTTGCCCTCCGTGGAGAGCATGTATCCGGCCGATGCCGCGACCAGCATCCAGGTGGCCGGGCCGTCGCGCCTCTGGGAAGGGGCGGAAAGGCCCGGGCATTTCAACGGCGTGGCCACGGTGGTGGCCAAGCTGTTCGGCCAGATGCAGCCTGAAGCCGCTTTCTTTGGTGAGAAGGACTGGCAGCAGGTGCAGGTGGTGCGGCGGATGGTGGAAGATCTCTGCTTGCCCGTGCGAATCGTGCCGGTGCCGACGGTGCGCGAGGCGGATGGGCTCGCGAAATCCTCCCGCAACCGTTACTTTTCTGCACTTGAGCGCGCCACCGCGCCGCAGCTTTATGCCGTCATGCGCGACGCCGCCCGGCGAATCGAGGCAGGAGACGGCGTTGAAACCACCCTCGCCGCCGCGCGCGAGACGCTCACCGGGCATGGCATGGTGCCGGATTATCTGGCGCTGGTGCAGGCGGAAAGCCTGGAGCCGATCACGGCCCTGCAATCCCCAGCCCGGCTGATCGCCGCCGCACGGCTGGGGCCGGTGCGGCTTCTGGATAATCTGCCGGTCGGTTAACCAAGCCCCGCCGCCCCCAGCGGATGCGGTGTGACAGCGAGCCAAGTTCGCAGCGCCTAGACATTGCTGAGGCAAACGCCGGGCACCAGCCCAAGCAGCGCGGCGCATTTATCGCCGGTGCGCTCCAGAAAATTGCGGGCCGGGCCATTTGCGGCGCCGAAATCTCGGGCGCCTATTGGCTGAAGCGCGGGAGAAGGCGTCCATGGTTACTGTCTCCTCACCTCGGCACTGCAAACTGCCTTCTTTCACGGGCGGCTGACGGTCACCAAATCATATTCTGGTTCTCAACGAGACCACGGAAAGGAGCCTGCCATGCCTCCCTCCCCTCGCCTGCTGGTCACCGGCGCCACCGGGCAGCTTGGGCAGCTGACCGTTCAGGCGCTGCTGGCCCGCGTGCCCGCTTCAGACATCGCCGTGACAATACGCAAACCCCAGGATGCCGCCGCTTTTCGCGCGCAGGGCATCACAGCGCGCATCGCGGATTATGAGAACCCGGCCTCTCTGGAGGCGGCCTTCGCCGGAATCGAGCGTCTGCTGCTGATCACCTCCAACAAACCCGGCCAGCGCGTGACCCAGCACCGCAACGTGGTGGAAGCGGCCAAGAAAACGGGGGTGCAGCGGCTGCATTACACCAGCGTGCTACATGCGGATAAATCCAAACTCGGTCTGGCCGAGGATCATCGCCAGACCGAGACGCTGATCACCACCTCCGGCCTCGCCTATGTGCTGCTGCGTAATGGCTGGTACACGGAGAATTATGCAGAGGGCGCCCCGGCGGCCGTGCAGCATGGCGCGCTGCTTGGCGCGGCGGGGAATGGGCGCATCTCCGCCGCGGCCCGGGCCGATTACGCCGAGGCCGCCGCGCTGACCCTGGTATCGGCCATGCCCGCGCAAATTTACGAGCTTGCGGGGGATCAGTCCTTTACCTTG
>DATJXU010000141.1:0-3407 GCA_035499915.1 Acidocella sp. | reverse complement strand
CGCGCACCCCAACGCGACGCCTTAAGACGACTCCAGGGCGGCCATGCGCTTTGATCTCAGCCGCCGCGCCCTCATTCAGTCCGCCGCCCTGCTGCCCGCGGCCCAGGCGCTTGCCGCCACCGGCCCGGTCATCAAGCTGCGCCTGCTGGAAACCTCTGACCTGCATACCTTCGTCGAGGATTACGACTATTTCCGCGACGAGCAGGATGAGAGCGTCGGGCTGACGAAAGTCGCCACACTGGCCGCCGCCGCGCGGGCGGGCGCGAAAAACGCCATGCTGTTCGACAATGGCGACATCATCCAGGGCAACCCGCTGGCCGATTTCGTGGCGATGCCGGGCAATTTCCCCGCGGATGGCGTCCACCCCACCATCCGCGCCATGAACACCATGGGCTACGACGCCGCCACGCTCGGCAACCATGAGTTCAATTACGGGCTGGACTTCCTGAACAAGACCATCGCCGGGGCGAATTTCCCCTTCTGCTCGGCCAACTACCTGCATGAGGACGGCTCGCCCTGCCTGCCCCCCACCCTGCTGCTGGAGCGCGAGTTCACCGCCGAGGACGGCAGCGCGCACAAGCTGAAGATCGGCATCATCGGCTTCCTGCCGCCGCAGATCACCCATTGGGACCGTGACCATCTGCACGGCCAGGTGCGCACGCAGGATATCGTGGAGTCCGCCGGGGCGCACCTGCCGGCCCTGCGCCAGCAGGCGGACCTCGTCATCGCGCTGGCCCATTCCGGCATTTCCGCAGCACCCCGCCAGGGCGGCGAGGAAAACGCCAGCCTGTACCTCGCCTCGGTCCCGGGCATTGACGTCATCTTCACCGGCCATTCACACCGCACCTTCCCCGGGCCGGATTACGCCGGGATGGACGGGGTGGACGCCGCGCGCGGCACGCTGAACGGCATCCCCGCGGTGATGCCCGGCTTCTGGGGCGGCGAGCTGGGGCAGATCGACCTCACCCTCACCCAATCAGGCGGCAAATGGATGGTCAGCGACTTCGCCTGCGCCACCCTGCCCATCGCCCAGCGCCAGAACCACGACGTGATCTCACTCGCCGCCAATAACGCGGCAGTGGACGCGGCGGTGGCGCCCGAGCACCGCAAGACCCTGGCCTGGATCCGCGAGCCGATCGGCCAGCTGACCCAACCGGTAAACTCCTATCTGGCGCTGGTGAACGGGGCGGACAGCTCGCTCGCTTTGGTGAACGCGGCGCAGGCCTGGTACGCCACGCCGCTGTTGCCCGAGGCAGTACGCCATCTGCCGGTCCTCTCCGCCGCCGCCCCCTTCAAGGAGGGCTACCAGTCCCCCGAGAACTACGTGGACCTCCCCGCCGGCGGCATCGCCATCAAGGACGTGGCGGATTTGTACAGCTACCCCAACACCGTGGCGGCGCTGCGCGTGAACGGCGCCAAGCTGCGCGAGTGGCTGGAGCATTCCGCCGGCGTATTCAGCCGCATCGACCCCAGCAACCCCGCCCCACAGGCCCTGCTGCGCCCGCGCGTGCCGTCATACATCTTCGACGTCATCGCTGGGGTGACCTACGAGATCGACCTCACCCAGCCCGGCCGCTACGGCGCGCACGGGCTGCAGCACCCGCAGGCGCACCGCATCGTCAACCTTTGCTACCAGGGCTCCCCGGTGGATGACGGCCAGGAATTCATCGTCATCACCAATAATTACCGCGCCGACAGCGGCGGCATCGTGCATAACCCGGCGGACGTGGTGTTGCACGCGCCGGACAAGACGCAGGATGTCATCGTCCGTTACATCCTGGCGCATAAGCCGGTCACGGTGGCCACGCCGGAAATCTGGCGCTTCGCCGCCATCGGCACGCCGATCACGGCGGTGTTCGAGAGCGCGCCGGAGGCCGCCAAGGCGCTGCTGCCGCTCGGCAACATCACCAGCCAGGGCGACGCAGGGGATGGTTATACTCGTTACGCCATGCAACTCAGATAAGAGAATTTGCTGGTTGTTCCGCCCCGCGCGGGCTCCAAATGAGGAGCAGGAACGACGCGCAGAACATCATTAAATGGCCAGCCCCCCTTCAGTATTGCGGCTTTTCTGCCACATCACGCCAGAAACTCCGGTCTGGCGAGGTTTTTCGCTGGCCCGTTTACGCGTGCTATTGGTAATGATTTCTCGACGGATTGCACAAGAATACGCACCGTCTGGGAGACTTTTATTGCCTAGCCGCTGGCTTACCGCCTTGTGGCTGAGCGGCGGCCTCGCCCTGGCGCAGGCCACCGCCGCCTCAGCCGCCCCCGTTACATACCCCTCCGGAAGCTGGATCACCAAGAACAGCGAAACCGTGATCAGCGTCGCGCAATGCGGGACTGATCTGTGCGGCCGCATCTCCGGCATGGTGCTGGACCACCCGAACGACCCTCCGCCGCTCGACTGGCGCGGCCAGCCGCAATGCGGCGACATCATCTTCCAAGTCGCCCCTGAGACCGCCGATGACGGCACGGTGAAATGGAACGGCACCGTCTCCGACCCGCGCGACGGCGCCGTCTATCAGGCGACAGTGACGTTCGACGCCCAGGGCAATCTGCATATGCGCGGCTTTGTGGGCCTGGCGATTTTTGGCGAGACGCAGATCTGGCGCCCCTATTCCGCGCAGACGCCTCGAGATTGCCTGATACGCCGGACCAGCTGATCGCGCCGCCGGATGGCTGCCGCGTGCCAGGGACGACCTAACGGTCTTCGGCCCTGCCCCGAACCCGGACACCGACGAGCACCCCCAGCGCCTTGCGCTTTGTCACGTACCACAGGTTCCAGCCCAGCAGCAGCGCAAGAATGCCGTAACCAATGAAGGGCGAGAGCAGCAGATAGCGCGGAATTGGCCAAATATAGGCGAGCCATACCATCACGCCCGTCTGGAAAATGAGCCCCACGCCCCACACCGCCGTCATCTTCCGGAATTCCTCCGGCACGCCGGGCTTTTCCCACAGCGCCTCGAATTCCACCTCACCTTCCGGCGTGTCACGGGCCGAAGTGGCGCGGGCGAGATAGAAGACAATCGGCCTTTTCAGCGCCAGCGAAGCCAGGAACAAGACGCCGACGGCACCCGTGACCAGCGCGTCGCGCACCTGGATGAGCCGTGGCGAACCACCCAACGCGGTGGCGAACAGCGTGAACAAAATTCCCACCACCACGAGCGAGGAGACGGCATCCAGCCGCTTCACCTTGGCCAGCTCGTAACCGCTCCACAGCAAGGGCGGTATGGCGGAAGCGATGAGCGCGGCCGTATCGCCGAAACGAGCATCCAACGCCTCGTAAACGAGATAGGGGGCGACGAAATTCGCCGCGATCTCGGGTACGGCGCGCAGCGCCTTCAGCGGATCAGCCCCGTCATCGGCGAGGACGCCGTGGCGAAGCCTTTGCGCGGAATGCGCCCGGC
>DATJXU010000140.1:0-4390 GCA_035499915.1 Acidocella sp. | reverse complement strand
TGTTCCATTTCTCAATAGACACATTCTCGTCGGCCATTGAGCCTGGAGTTCGAATTTTGGCGTTCATTCCCCAGAGTCTTGGAAAAATGAGTGTGGTATTTTGATCGGTAAATCTCGTTAGTGGTTCAAAGCCACCGATATCCCATCTCCATATGCCGTCGATCAACTGCCAATTGGCGGTGTCATACACGTTAATAATTCCTCCCCCGGCGCTCCCTACTGCCAGGTACTTTCCATCAGAACTCCAGACGACACTAGATACTGTCCATGGTTGTTCAAGCGTCACTTCGTAATGAAATGACTTATGCCAGCTACAGCCGGGGCAATTAAGCGGCCACACCGGGTCACCCATTAAAATGTGTACCCAAGACGCGGATCCGCTGGCGTAGGCGATGACCGAGATCACTCCCGCCGCAGCTACAAACAACCACCAGTTTTTTTTCATCGAGGTCCTTCGCAATACGGCATGATCATCTTAGTTCTTTGCATGTGGGTTGGCGATTTTACCAAACCATGACTATGATCGAACTTCCCCAATAATGGACAATCATACCAACCTTCTCCTGCGATATGACACTTCCGCACTGGACAAACATCACTTGCCCGCTTGTGTATCAATTGAACGTACACACACGATCGATTATAAAGCTTGCTCGGGGTAGTTGCGACATGGATACATACTTAAAGTTGATTTGTAAAGAGGTGTTCCAGGACGCCGGCGGAGTTTGTTGAGATTGAATAATTTCCCTGGTTATGATGTTTGTGTTTCACGGTTTTCATGGAAGAGCGTCTTGTCCTGAGTGACGCCCGACGGGCGAAGATGGAACCATATTGCCTTCGGAAGCGTGGCAAGCCCGGGCGGGATTGACGTAAACCCCCTTTTTGTATCCGGTCAGGCGTAGAGTCTTTCCCCATCATGCTTGATAGCTGAAGTGATGCCAATGTGCCCAACCTAGTTCAAATCGGGGGATGGCTTTAACCTTTGCCGGCGAAGATTTTGTTGCAGTGCGGGGGCTACCAGATTAATTTAGCCACGATTACAGGAATATAGTCCTTATTCTGGTCCTTCCTCTTATCGATGAATTGTGGTCGCTCACGTGGCTTCCATCCATCACCGGCCATGCCGCCTCGTTTGCTGGCGACGATCCACCTTTTCAGGCACCGGTTCATCCCGTTGGCCAACCTGACGCCAGAATTCTGCTTCACTATGTCGATTTGCTGATAGGCGGCGGGCCGCACTGGCCAAGAGTTCCGCTAAGACGGCGCCAATGCGGGCAACTCGCACCAGCGCCCCGCCATGACGCCGCAGTTGCGCCGCCAGGCCGGGCAACTTCTCCCCCAACGCCCGCGCAGTCCGGTGGCGCATCAGCCGCTCTCGCAGCATGGAGTGCTGCTCCCGGGCAGTTCCTCGCGCTTCCGCCGTTTGGTGGGCTATCTGTGCCGCTTGGACCGCACCACGCCGCAGCCTAGCCGCCCCTTCGATCAACGCCATCGCGGCCTCCTTCTGCGGCTGCTGTGCAAAATTGCGTACCACGTTGTTCATTAAATCGCCGCGCTGAATCTCGCGCTGGTCACCCAGCGGCCGTCGGGCGATGATCTCGGCACGCTCGGCACCTTCCGATGTCACGATAAAACTCTGATCCCGATGCCGGCTTCCCGATGTATAGGCCCCAAACGCCGAGACCAGCTTCGAGCCACGCGGCATCGCATGAATATGCTCGGTGACGGTGGTCCCCTGTGCCGTATTGGTGGTGAGCGCATCGCCGTAGGCAAGCTGAATTCTGCCGCTGGGCCCATCGCGCAATGTCTCCCAGGCCACGACCCCTTCCCTGCCCGCACCGTTCCTCATGGTCAGCCCAGCGGCGTCGACGGCTATAATTTCCAGCACTGACCCATTGCGACCGATATTCCCGACCGTGCTGGTCTCCGTGAATTTGGCGTTTGTACGCCGAAACAAGCGAACCCGATCCCCCACGGCAAGCGCCAGTTCGTACTCCCGCTCTCCCGCACCATCGGTGGCTGTGACTGTGATCTGATTCGCCCCGATTTCACCCATGGTCCGGCGGTATTGGCGAATGGCGAGGCTGACATCATGCGCCTCTTCATTGCTCGGCGCGCTGACCGATATCGTGAACCCTGGCCGCTCGCGGTTTGCCTCCCGCCGCTGCCGCCAAAGCACCGCGACATGCTCAACCGCCTCTTCATAACCGCCTGGCATAATCCGCAACGTGCCATTGGCATCCTTGCGGCGTACCGCCTCCTCCGTCTGGCCGTTGCGGAACATCAGCACAGTCTCGCGCTCCTCCGCCGCCTTTTGCCGAACCGATGTGCCCAATTCCGGCACCTTGTCCGCGCCAAGGGCCCGACGCAGCAGCTCGATCACCGGTCCAGCCTCGACCGCTTGCATCTGCTTCGGATCGCCGATCATCACCAACTGGAATTGTCTATCGGCTTGCGCCGTCAAGATCGCGTTCAACTGGCGCGTGCCGAGCAACCCCACTTCATCGACGACCACGACGGATTTGCGGTCGAGCGCCACGGCGCCCGTTTCCAGTCCCCGCAGGAAGGCCGCCACGGCCCTGGTGTTGGCCGCGGGAATCCCCGCCTCCGCCAGATCGTCGGATTGCCGCCAAGCCAAGGCGATGCCGTGGACAGCCCTGTCATCCGCCTGCCAAGCCCGGACTAGCGGCTTCAGCAGCGTGCTCTTGCCGGAACCCGCCACACCAATGGCCAACCCCACCCGCCCGCCAGTGCCCAACTGCTCGATGATCCGCCGCTGCGCCCGGCCATGGGCATCGGTAAAATCGATTTCTGGGAACGCCGCCACCGCCGCTGCAATGGCCTTGCCCGAGAGCGCTGCGCTGCGATCCCGCGCGCCGGCACGTGCCGTCTCGATGAGCCTCTGCTCCTCGCGAAGATCGAGCGTCGTGGTCACCGCGATGCGGTCCCGGCCCTGCCGCCCCGGCACACGGCCCCAGATCAACGCGGCATCCTCACCCCGCCGTTGAACCCCACGCTCCCGGAAAGCGCGGGTGATGGCATCCACATCGCTTGCCTCCCCAATCCCCGCCGCAATCAGCCCTTTGGCAGCGGCAATCCTGGCATCGGCGCCGTCGATTACCGCCCGCCGCTCGAACTGCCTGCCCAGCAACGGTAGAGCAGCCTGGAAGGCTGTCTCCAGGCGCTGCTCACGGCTGGAGTAGAGCGCGATATCCTGCAGGCGCAGCACGCTGCGATGTTCATATCCCAGCCGCGCCGCCGTCGCCCGCCAGGCGGCGAGATCGCTGACATCATCGCTCTTGGCCTCGCGCGGATTTTGCACGCCGGATTTAAGCAACGCGATTTTCCGGGCGGGGGTGAGAGCTTCCCAATCAAGCCCCTGCGCCCGCGCATAGGCCCGCGCCGCCTCGCTCCCGCCCGTCGTCCGTTTGCTGAATTGCGCGACAATGCTCTCGGGCACGGCGGATAGCCGCGCCATCTCCGTGCGGGCATCGAGTTCGACCGCGACGCCATGGGCGCGCAGATGGTTGGCGAGATAAGCCTGATACAGTGCGCCCCATTCATGGATCCGCCCCTCAAGCTGGGCGAGATCGAGGCTGCCCACCCGCCCGCTCGGCGTCTCCACGATGTTGAAGACCGCGACATGGGTGTGCATTTGCATATCGCCGGGCGCCCGGCCTTTGGTGCCGGTCAGCGTGTGCAGCTCCGTGACCGACAGCCCCTGTTCATCCTCCCGCACGATCTCGACCGTCGGCCGCGCCGTGTAATGATCGAAGGACACCCAGCCGATCGAACCAGCCTCGTAGCCCCGCTTGGCCGCATCCCCCACCGACGCCCGGCCGATCTCCTGCTCGATGGCGGCCATGACGCAATCAATCGCGTCCCGGTGCGCTTGGTGCAGCATCGCCTGCTCGGCTTTGGTGGGCGCGAACGCCCAGGCGATAGAAAGGGATTTCGGGGCGGAGAAGGTAAGATCGATATAGCCGATCCGCATCTTGGCCGCCTCAAGGAGTGTCCGATACTGCCGGGCACTCAGCTCACGTCCCTCAGCATCACGCCCCGCCAGAATATGCGCCCGCTGCTCAGGGGTAGGGGTTTTCTCCCTGACGCCCAAACCCGCCAGCAATCGCCGGACGGCGCGCTCGGCCACCTCGGCGGAAAGCGCGTCACCATTGGCCTTCCGCCCCGCCAGCATCTGCTCCAATTGTTCACGCGTTGGCACCTGCTCGGCATCCAGCCCAAAAATCTGCGCGAGCGGCAGGCTCGATGCACGCTGTACGCGGCCATCGATGGCGCCACCATCGGCGCGCTGCCCATTCAACAGACACGCCACCTCATCCGGCTTCAACCCGCGATGCGGATCGATACCCAGCCGCCGCACGAGCTGCGG
>DATJXU010000139.1:0-2306 GCA_035499915.1 Acidocella sp. | reverse complement strand
GCGCAGCTGCACGATGTCTTCGTTGAGCAGCACAGCCTCTGGTTTAGTCATCATGTTCATCTGCCGGCTTCCAGTTTCTAAAGCGAGGGACATAACAACATATAGTCAGGGCGTCGCGCAATCGCTACTACATCGAGCTTGTGAAGATTTTTCCCAACCCCAAGATTTGCCACGAGTCATTTTTCGGGGTGGAGATTTTGTTCACTTTATGTTCGCAACGTGGGGCGGGCAGGGCAGGGCGTCAAGCTGCCTGATTGGGGCGAATCGGTGTTAGATGGGCAGGCGGCGAAGCAGGCGCTGCAGGGGCTGGTCGATGACAAAGGCGACCACGGCGCTGAGCGCGTAGATCGTCAGCGCGGCGGCGATGCCCCCCGACCTCTAGTGCGTCCCGCTTCGGCTTGGACGTGCCAGGATCAAATTTCATGGGCAAATTAGTGTTGGACGAAGCCCCCGCAGGGTCAAGCGAGCGCCCGCTATCGACCATGCCGAATATCCTCCGTTGATGGAACAGTTGAAAGAGGCCATTGGGGAGAACATGATGCTGCATCCATGTCTCACCGGCTGAACGAGCACGCATCTCGGTTTTGTCATGGACGTTGACAGGAGAGGGGCGCGCCGCGCCGGCAAAGGAGAAGAGATATGGATGCGATCACGGAGCTGGCGCCGCATTTCCAGGGCTATATCGACGAGCGCAGCACGCTCCATGTAAAGGGCTGGTTGCGCGACCTCAATGACCCATCCCGGCGTCTGGCCTATGAGGTCGTTCTGTCCGATGCCGCGGGGGAGCGCGTGCTGGCCGCCGGTGTGGCCGATACACCCAGCGACTTGCTGATGCAGGTCGGGGTGGGCGATGGGCGCTATGCTTTCCTGGCGGAATACGCCGTACCGCTGACCGAAGCCGAGCGTGACCGCGTTTTTGTCCGCCCCGCTGGGGCGGTGCAACGGCTGGAGCTGGCGCCAGCGTTGCGGACGGATCCGCCCAGCGTGGGCGGGCCATTTCAGGGCTATGTGGATGAGTGCAGTGTGCGCCACGTGGCTGGCTGGGTGCGCGATCTGTCAGACGCTGCCCGGCGTGTGGCTGTCGAGGTGATCCTGCCGGGCGAGGACGGAGGAGAGACTATCCTCGCGCATATCACCGCCGATCAGCCCAGTGACGTCCTCCGCCAGATTGGCGTGGGAGACGGTGCCTATAGCTTCTTTGTGCTGTTCAGCGCGCAGATCTCCGAGGCCGAGCGCGAGCGCGTGCTCGTGCGCGTCTGTGGTGCCACGCATGTGCTGCAAGCCTCCCCCCAGCTCAACAGCCGGTTCGAGCCGATCCATTACGTCGCGATGGACATCGTCAACAACTGCAATCTGCGCTGTCCGTTCTGCGTGTACGACTACGCGGACACGAAGAAAACCTATGCGATGAGCGAGGAGACGTTCCGCTCCGCCCTGCGGCTGATCCCGTTCGTCACCGACGGGAATTTCTGGCTTTCCTGTCTGCATGAGGCAGCGCTGCATCCGCGCCTGACCGAGTTCATCGGGATGGTGCCGCGCGAATACCGGCACAAGCTGTTCTTCACGACCAACCTCGCCAAGCGCCAGCCTCGATCCTACTTCGAGGCTCTGGCCAATTCCGGTATGAGCCACATCAACGTGTCGCTGGAGAGCCTGAACCCGCCAGTGTACGAGAAGATGCGCAAGGGCGCGCGTTTTTCCATCTTCATGGAGAACTGGGGCCAGCTGCTGGAGGTGTTCGCCGCGACGGCTGGGGCGCCTCGCATTCGGTACAGCGTGATGGCCTATCGCTCCAACCTGAAGGAAATGCCCGAGTTGATCCGCACCCTGCTCGCGGAAAAGCTGGCTTGGCAGGTGGAGGTGCGCAACACCTTCGATATGCCGCAGATCTCCGCCGCCTTCCGCGAGGAGGAATTCCTTTCTTCCGCCGAGTGGGCTGAACTGGCCGAGGCCTTGCGCGGCTATCACCCGGAGGAGGTGATCCTCCTACTGCCGCCCGGCGGCAAGGGCTACGACTCCGAGGACCGGGCCGCCGCGGCGGCGAAGCTCGCGTTGGTGCCAGGGCAAGCCGTCGAGGCGCCAGACGATGCTGCTCTGGTGCCGGCCTCCACTGAGATAGCGCCGGGCGAAAACGGGCAGGAATGGGAGATCGCCGAAGGACCGGTGCCGCGTCCCTTCAATCTGCGTATCGCCTGGGATGGAACGCTGAACGTCTATTCCGAGCGCGTGCGCAACCCCGGCGAGCCGCCGCGGCACGAGAATTACTTTGTCGCCAATATCAACGAGCTGGAAGACCCGCTCGCGGC
>DATJXU010000138.1:0-20119 GCA_035499915.1 Acidocella sp. | reverse complement strand
GATGCCAAAGGCGGTGCGGATATCACCGCCACCTCCGTCAGCTACGCCCCCCAGCCCGAAGACCAGTTTGCGCCGCCCGCCGGTTTCGCGCCGCTCACCCTGCCCCCCGGCGCGCTGGCAGCGCTTTTGCAGCCGCACTAGGGGCTGTCTGCATTCATCTCGCCTGCGCCATGACCTGGTTGCGATGAATGCAGACGGGCCCTAGCTCTCCGGCGCCCAGTGGAGCAGCTTTTTCAACAGCACATCCACCCCCACCCAGAGCAGGATGGTCAGCGCCGCCAGCAGCACCAGCGCGGCGAACATCAGATCCGTCTGCATCCTGGCATTGGCGTTCAGCATCACATAGCCAAGCCCCGCCGAGGCCCCCGCCCATTCGCCCAGAATGGCGCCAATCGGCGCCACCGCGGCGGCAATGCGCAGCCCCGCGCCAAAGGCCGGGAGTGCCGCCATCAGCCGCACATGCAGGAGCACAGATATGTTGGAGGCGCCCATGGTGCGGGCCAGGTCCAGCCAGCCCGGATCGGTCCGGCGCAGCCCGTCATAAAAGGCGGCGGTGACGGGAAAGAAGATCACCACCACCGCCATCAGCACTTTCGAGGCCAGCCCAAACCCCAGCCACAGCACCAGAAGCGGCGCCAGGGCAAAAACCGGCACGGCCTGGCTCAGCAGCAGCAGCGGCAGCAGCCAGCGCTGCAACCCGCGCGAAAACACCATGGCCAGCGCCAGCATGGCGCCGAACAAGGTGCCAAGCCCCAGCCCCAGCACGATCTCCACGAGCGTGACGAGCATGTTCTGGAGCAAAAACCCGCGCTGCGCCGCCAGCGCCCGCGCCACCGCGCCGGGGCCGGGCAGCAGGAAGGGCGGAATGCCGAAAAACCGCGCCAGCGCCCACCAGAGCGCCAGCAGCCCCAGCAGCGTCACCACCGGGCGCAGAACACCATGCACATGCCTCATGCGGCACTGCCTTCCAGCAAGGCGCGCAACAACTCTCCCTGCTTGTGCAGCAGCGCCTCGTCGTCCAAAGCGCGGGGCGGGGTGCCGGGCACGGTCATCTCCTGCCCCAGCCGCGCGGGCTGGCCGGCCATCACGTAAAGGCTGTGGCCCAGGCGGCAGGCTTCCAGCGGGTCATGGGTGATGAGCAGCGTCGTGCGCCCGGCCAGCAATTTGGCCGCAAGTTCCTGCATGGCGGCGCGGGTGATGGCATCCAGCGCGGAGAAAGGCTCGTCCATCAGCACCACGGGGCGGTTTTCGTAAAGCGTGCGGGCCAGGGCCACGCGCTGGCGCATGCCGCCGGAAAGCTCCTTCGGCAAAGCCCGCTCCCGGCCTTTCAGCCCCACCGCCTCCAGCAGCGCCAACGCCCGGGGCTTGTCGGCCCGTTCGCCGCGCAGGCGGCTGCCCAGGGTCACATTCTCCAGCGCCCGCGCCCAGGGGTAGAGCAGATCCTGCTGGCCCATCCAGGCGACACGCCCGGCCAGGGGCAGGCCGTCACCCGCTTGCACGCTGCCCGCATCCGGCACGGCGAGGCCGGCGGCAATCCGCAGCAGGCTGGTTTTGCCCACGCCGCTGGCGCCCAGCAGCGCCGTGCAGCGCCCCGCCTGCGCGGTGAGGTCCAGCCCCGCGAACAAAGGCCGCCCCTCATAGCGGAGCATCAGCCCGCGCAGCTCCAGGCTGGGCGGCGGCGCGGATTGTTGGAGCAGGTCACTCATCGCGCCCCAGCTATAGAGGCCGCAGGCGCGATGCGCGAGAGAGCTCAACCAGCGGTTGGCGCCGCCGGCTTGGAAGACGCAACCGGCATGCCCTGCGCCTGCCAGCCCCCGCCCAGCGCCTTGTAGAGCGTGATCTCATTCTGCTGCTGCGCCAGTTGCAGGCTCACCAGCGTCAGCCGCGCGGTCAGCAACGAATCCTGCGCCACCAGCACGTTCAGGTAATTATCGATCCCGGCTTTAAAGCGCATATCCGCCAGCGTGTAGTAGCGCGTATCCGCATCCACCAGATCCTGCTGCGCCTTCACCTGGTCGACATAGGTCTGCCGGGCAACCAGCGCATCCGACACGTCATGGAACGCCGACTGGATCGTCTGCTCGTAAGTGGCGATCTGAATCCGCTTCTCGACCTTCGCCACATCCAGATTGGCAATGTTGGCGCCGCCGGTGAAGATCGGAACGGTGATCTGCGGCTCGAACAGCCAGGCGGTCTGCCCGGCCCCGAACAGATCGCTCAGGCTGTTGCTGGCAACACCGCCATTGGCCGTGAGCGAGATGGACGGGAAGAACGCCGCCCGCGCCGCGCCGACATTGGCATTGGCCGCCAGCAGCTCATCCTCCGCGGCGCGGATATCGGGCCGGCGGGTCAGCAGGTCAGACGGCAAACCGGCGGGCACTTGCGGCAGCATCGGCGTGGCGGCAAGCCCGTCCACCGCCTGCATCTTCTGCACCAGCTCAGGCGGGATCGGCGCGCCCGCCAGCAGCACCATCTCGTCCATATCCAGCGCCACCTGGCGCTGATATTGCGCCACATCGGCCATCGCCGTGTCGTAGGTGGTTTGCACCTGCGCCACAGCCAGCGCCGTAACGGTGCCGTTGGCGGCTTCCATCTGCGTCAGCTGCAGGGATTTCAGGTTCGCTGCCGCCGTCTCCTGCGCGATCTGCAATGATTCACGGTCAGCCTGCCAGGTGTAATATGCCGCGCTGACCTGCGCGATCAGCGAAATCTGCGCGCTCACCGCCGTTTCGGCATCGCTCAGATAGGTCTGGTGCGCGGATTCCGCCTGGGAGCGGATCTTGCCGAACAGATCCAGCTCCCAGGAGACGGCCTGCGCCCCCAGGCTGTATTCGTGCGAGGTTGTCTCCGCCCCCGAATTGCCCAGATTGGCCGGGATATGCTCGACGATCTGCTCGCCGCTGCCCTCGATGCTCGGAAACAGGCTGGCGCGGTCGATCCGGTATTGCGCCTGGGCCTGCTGCACATTCAGCACCGAGACGCGCAGGTTGCGGTTATTGGCGAGGCTGAGCGCGATCAGATCCTGCAAGGCGGGGTCGGAGAAGAACTGCTTCCAGCCGATATCGGCGGCGGCGGGGCCAGCCCCCCCGCCCGCAACCGGATATTGCGCCGACACAGGCAAGGCCGGGCGTTGATAGGCCGGGATCAGGCTGCAGCCCGAGAGCAGGCCGAGCATCAGGGCGCAGGCCGGTTTCACGTTACGCATGGGTCGTCCCCCCCTGGCCGGCGGATTCAGCCGCCAGTGTTTCCGATCGGCGTTTGACCTTGGTAAAGGTCAGCACCACCACGAAGAACACCGGCACGAAGAAGATGGCGAGCACGGTGGCGGTGACCATGCCGCCCACCACCGCCGTGCCGATGGCCTGGCGCGCCCCCGCGCCGGCACCGGTGGCGATGGCCAGCGGAAAGGTGCCGCAGATGAAGGCGATGGAGGTCATCAAAATCGGCCGCAGCCGCTCCTGCGCCGCGTGCAGCGCCGCCTCCACCAGGCTTGCACCCTGCTCGTAGAAGGCGCGGGCAAATTCCACGATCAGGATGGCGTTCTTCACCGCCAGCCCCATCGTCGTCAGCAGGCCGATCTGGAAATACACGTCATTATCGATGCCGCGCATCAGGTTGGCCGCCACCGCGCCGATAATGCCCAGCGGCACCACCAGCATCACCGCCGCCGGAATGGACCAGCTCTCATACAGAGCCGCCAGGCATAGCAGGATGAAGACGACCGAGATGGTATAGAGCGCGCCGGTCTGAGACCCGGCCTGGACCTGCTCGTAGGAGAGACCGGTCCATTGCATGGTAACACCTTGCGGCATCTGCGCGGCGATCTTCTCCAGCGCCGCCATCGCCGTGCCGCTGCTCACGCCGGGGGCGGGCTGCCCCTGGATCTCATAGGCCTCATCGCCGTTATAGATCTCGACCGCCTGCGGCCCGACCCCCCAGCTGCCGGAGACGAAGGCGTTGAAGGGCACCATGCCGCCGGAGGCATTGCGCACATACCATTTGGCCAGATCGCCCGGCTGCATGCGTGAATCCGGCTGGCCTTGAACAAAGACATCCTTCACACGCCCGCTGCGGCGGAACTGATCCACATATTCAGAGGCCAGCGCCCCCTGGATGGTGGTGTTCACGTCACTCATCGAAAGGCCGAGGGCGGAGGCCTTCTCGCGGTCGACATTGAGCTGATATTGCGGCGCGTCGCTCAGGCCGTTGGGGCGGACCGCCGCCAGCGCCTTGTCCTGCGCGGCCAGCTGCAGGAATTTGTTGCGGGCCGCGAGGAAGTCCTGGTGGCTGATATCGCCGGAATTCATCAGCTCCATGTCAAAGCCGGTGGCATTGCCCAGCTCCAGCACCGGGGGCGGCTGCAGCAGGAACACCTGCCCGGCGGGATTGCCGAAGAAATGCATCATCACGCGCTGCGCGATCGCCGCCACGTTCTGCGATGCATCCGGCCTGTCGGCCCAGGGTTTCATCAGCAGCACCAGAAAGCCCTGGCTCTGCGCCTGCCCGGCGAAGCTGAAGCCGCTGATCGTGAAGATGGATTTCACGTTCTTGGCTTCGGTCTTCGAGATATAGTCACGCACCTGCGCGTTCAGCGCCTCGGTCTGCTCGGCCGTGGAGCCGTTTGGCAAGGTCACCTGGCCCAGCAGCAGGCCCTGGTCCTCATTGGGCAGAAACCCGGTGGGCAGGCGCGAGAACAGGAACACGGTGAGAATGGTGATGCACACGAAGCTGACCATGGTCAGGCGGCGGCGCTTGGTCATTTTGCGCACGCCCTTGAGATAGCCGGCACGGGTGCTGTTGAAGCCCCGGTTGAACCAGCCATAGAAGCCATGCGTGCCAGCCCCCTCTTGCGGCGGGCGCAGCAGAGAGCCGCAGAGCGAGGGCGTGAAGATCAGCGCCGTGAGAACCGACAGCACCATGGCCGAGACGATGGTGACGGAGAATTGCCGGTAGATCACGCCGGTGGAGCCGCCGAAGAAGGCCATCGGCAGGAACACCGCCGCCAGCACCAGGGCAATGCCGACCAGCGCGCCGGAAATCTCGTCCATCGATTGCCGCGCCGCCTCTTTGGCCGAGAGCTTTCGCTCATGCATCAGGCGGTCCACGTTCTCGACCACGACGATGGCATCATCCACCAGCAGGCCAACCGCCAGCACCATGGCCAGCATGGTCAGCGTGTTGATGCTGTAGCCCAAAGCCGCGAGCACGCCGAAGGTGCCGAGCAGCACCACCGGCACGGCGATGGTGGGGATCAGCGTGGCGCGGAAATTCTGCAGGAACACCAGCATCACCACGAACACCAGCGCGATGGCCTCGAACAGGGTCTTCACCACCTCCTGCAGCGACAGCACGATGTAAGGCTGCGTGTCATAGGGGTAGACGAGCTTCAGCCCCGGCGGCAGGCTCTGGGCGAGTGTCGCCAGCTGGGCCTTCACGGCCTTTTCCGTATCGAGCTGGTTGGCGCCCGGCGTCAGCTTCAGGCCCATGCCGGCGGCGGGCTGGCCATTGAACAGGCTGTTGATGGCGTAGCTCTGCGGGCCAAGCTCGACCTTCGCCACATCCTTCAGCCGCACCTGCGCGCCGCTGGTTTCAACAGTCAGCAGAATGTTCTCGAACTGGCTGACGGAGGTGAACTCCGAGGGGCCGTTGATCAGCGCGTCCAGCCGCTGGCCCTGCACCGCCGGCAGGCCGCCCAACTCACCGGAGGCAACCTGTACGTTCTGCGCCTGGATCGCGTTCACCACGTCCGTGACGGTCAGGCCGTATTTGTAAAGCTTGTCCGGGTCCAGCCAGATGCGCATCGCATATTCGGAGCCAAACAGCGTGTAATCGCCCACACCCGGCACGCGGGTGACCGGCGCCTCGATGTTCGAGGCGATGTAATCGGCGATATCCGCGCGGGTCATGCTGCCATTGGTCGAGACCAGCGCGAAGAACAGCATGTAGTTCTTCTCGGCCTTGCGGACATTGATGCCCGTGGTGGTGACCTCGGAGGGCAGGGTCGGCTCGGCCAGGGCCAGCTTGTTCTGCACCTGCACCTGGGCGATGTTCGGGTCCGTCCCCTGCTTGAAGGTCAGGGTGATGTTGACCGCACCGGTCGCTTCAGCCGTTGAGTCGATATATTCCAGCCCATCCAGCCCGGTCATCTGCTGCAGGATGGGGCGGATGACGGTATCAGCCGCCGTCTCCGCCGAGGCGCCGGCATAGGTGGTGGAGATGGAGATGGCCGGCGGGGCGATCGAGGGATATTGCGCGATCGGCAGCCGGGTGATTTCGATGGCACCAGCCATCATCAGCACCAGCGCCAGAACCCAGGCAAAGATCGGCCGGTCGATAAAGAAACGTGACATGGCGGGGATTCAGCCTTTGGCTCAGGTGGCGGCGTTGGTCGAATATTGGGCGGTCTCGTCTGTCGGCGAGACGCTCTGGCCAACGGTCGCGTTCAGCAACCCGTCGACAATCACCCGGTCCCCCGGCTGCAAGCCGCCGGTCACCACCCAATCATTGCCGACATTGGCGCCGACGGTGATGATCTTCTGCGAGACGACATTCTTGCCGTTCACCACCAGCACCGTCGCGTCACCATGGGTGTTATGCGAAACCGCCTGCTGGGGCACCAGGATACCATCCTTGTTCACGCCCTCCTCCAGCTCGGCATGCACATACATGCCCGGCAGCAGCAGATGCTGCGGGTTGGGGAACAGGGCGCGCACCAGCACGGTGCCGGTGGTTTCATCCACATTCACCTCGGAAAATTGCAGCTTGCCGGGCAGGCTGTAGGTGCTGCCATCCTCCAGCGTGAGGGTGACTTTCGCGGACCCGTCGGCGGCTGTTTCCAGCTGGCCGGCATCCATCTCCTGCTTCAGGCGCAGCCAGGTGATGGAGGATTCGTTCAAATCCACATAGATCGGATCAAGCTGGGTCACGGTGGCGAGCACCGCGGTCTGGTCCGCCGTAACCAGCGCCCCCGGCGTCACCGCGGAGGCGCCGATGGTGCCGGAGATCGGCGAAAACATCTTGGTGTATTGCAGGTTGATCCGCGCGGTCTCGATGCTGGCCTTGGCGGAGGCGATATTGGCCTCATCCTCCTGCACGGCGGCAACCGCATTGTCGTAATCCTGCTGGCTGACGGCCTGGGCGGCGGCCAGCGGCTTGTAGCGCTCGGCTTGCGCCTGGTCGGTCGCCAGGGCCGCCTGGTCATGCTTGAGCGTCGCCACGGCGCTGTCATAGGCCGCCTGATAGGGCGCCGGGTCGATCTGGTAGAGCTGCTGGCCGGCCTTCACGTCGCTGCCCTCAACGAACAGCCGCTGCAGGATCACGCCGCTCACCTGCGGGCGGATATCCGCGGTCATCACCGCGCTGGTGCGCCCGGGCAGGTCCGTCGTGCGCAGAACCGGCTGGGTATGGATGCTCACAACCCCCACCGGCGGCGGCGGCGCGGCGGCGCTCTCTTTCTTGTCACATCCCGCAAGCAGGGACAGCCCGGCAAGGCACGAAGCCGCCAGGACATGCTTGCGCGCATGGTGACGATTTTTGGCGGGCATCAAGACCTCACAGACAAGATTGGAACAAAAGACGCGGAACGGGTACCCGGAATGAAGCAGTGCATACACTCGAAGCATTTACAGTACTTGTTGGTACTGATATTGTGCGGTCACGACGACTGTCAAGACGTGAACATATTTCAATTTATTGCACCGCACTGCGGCGGCTTGGTGAGGAGCTGAATGACCGCGGATTGTTGCCGAAGCCGTGGACGGCCAAAGGCCCTGCCGGATGAAACGCAACGCCGCGCGATCGTGGACGAGGCGCGGCGGCTGTTTCTGCGCAAAGGCTACGGCGCCACCACCACAGAGGACATCGCCGCGCATTGCAAGATCTCCAAGCAGACCTTGTACAGGCTGTTTTCCGGCAAATCGGCGCTGTTTGCCGCGGTGGTGGAAGCCAACAGGCCGCAATGGCTGGAATTGCCGGTGCCCGAAGACCTTGCGCTGCAGCCGGCGCTGGAGCGCATCTTCCGCATCGACATCAGCGAAGAGGAAAACCGCGAGCGGCTGGATTTGCTGCGCGTGAGCCTGACCGAGGGCCGCCACTTCCCGGAGCTGCACCAGATCCTGAAGGAATGCGGATCAGATTACACCCTGGCCGCCCTGGCCAACTGGCTGACGCGCCAGGAGGAGCTGGGGCGGATCCGGCTGGCGGGAGACGCGCTGGGCGCCGCCCGCATGCTGACGGATATGGTCTTCGGCACGATGCTCATGAAATTCTTCGGCGATCTGGACTGGCCGAGCGACGCGGCGCGGCGCGCGCAGGTGCGCAACGCCATTACCGTGTTTCTGCATGGCGTCTGCACGGCCCCGCCCGCAGGCTAATCCCCCTGTCCAGAGAGCGGGATTCAAATTCTGCCGCCTGTGGCGGGGATGAAAATCAGGCGCCGGTGAACTCCTCCTCCGCATAGGCTTTGTAATCGGCCAGAATCTCCGGCGCGTCGTCCACGAAAAGCTGGGAGACGATGCCATAGACCAGCTTCGGCGCCGCGAATTTCATGCCTGACAGCGCCGAGGCGGAGAGCCCCAGGCTGGCCAGGGCCGCATAGTTGAAATTGAACAGCCCGTGCAGCCTGGCCTCGCCCGCCGGGGTTTTGCCGGTGAAGGCGAAATCCGGCTTCAGGTAAGGGTGGTCGTCGATCAGGCTGTTGGGCCTGGGCGCCTGGTATTTGTCGCGCCAGCAGGCAATGTCCCCGGCCAGCGCGGCCAGCTCCGGGCGCAGCCGCGCATCGGTCAAGAGCCCGGTTGAAAGCACAAGGAAATCGAACAGGTAGGTGCCCTTCGGCGTCGTCACCTGCACGCCTTGCGGGGTGTCCTCCACCGCCAGCCAGGGCTCGCCGGGGTGGAAGGCAAACCCGTCATAAGCCGCCGCGCGGGCAAATGTGTCATTGGTCGGCGGCTGGTTATAGGAGAGGAAATGGTCGATGCCGTCATAACGCTGCGCATCGGTCAGATCCGCGAAATGCCCGAGGAAACCGGCATTTTCCATGAAGCGGATGGGATTGACCCGCGGCAAGGCCGGCTTGCGGATGAACACATGCGCCTGCGCCACGCCCTCGCCCAGCGCATATTGCGCATTGTCAAAGGCCGAGGCGCCGCCGCCGAGAATGCCGATTTTCTGCCCCTTCATCGCGGCGTAATCCACCGCCTCCGCGGTATGGGCGTAGCGCGATTTCGGCAACGCCTTGATGAAATCGGGCGTATGCCACTCCCCCCCGCCCTGGATGCCGGTGGCCAGCACGACTTTCCGCGCCAAATAAAACCCGCCCTCCGGCGCGCCTTCGCCTTCCACCCGCACGCGAAACAGCCCGCGCTCGATGGGCTCGATCAGCACCGCCTTGGCCTCATTGCGCACCGGGATGCCCAGCGTCTCGCGGTACCAGATGAGATAGCGCATCCACTCCCCGCGCGGGATTTTGCCCAAAGCCTCCCAGCCCTCGGGGCCGTGCTGCGCCTCCCACCAGGCGCGGAAGGTGAGCGAGGGCACGCCGAGATCGATGCTGATCAGATGCTTGGGCGTGCGCAGCGTCACCATGCGGGCATAGGTCACCCAGGGGCCTTCCTGCCCGGCCGGGTTCTCGTCGATGACCAGCAGATTGCCCACCTTCTCGCGCATCAGCCCGAAGGCCGCCGCCAGCCCGCTCTGCCCGCCGCCGATGATCAGCACGTCATGCACATGGCCGTCCGGGCTGGCATGCGGGCGCACCCAGGGGCGGGCCGGATAATCCAGGCATTCCAGATCATGGCGCACCCGCGCCGATAATTGCGCCAGCTTTCCGGTCTTCGGTTGGCTCATCTGGTCCATCTTCAGGCAACCCCGTCATCGTTGACTATACGGGGGCCAATGCTAGCCACCCCCCGCATTGCGGGCAATCGCTTTCTCCGGCTAGGTTTTGGCATGTCCGCTGCCGCCCCCCAAAGCCTGGGTGAACTTGCCGTTGCCCGGTGCAACCTGTTCAAAACCCCGCCCTATAGCGAGGAGGAGGGGGCCCTCACCCGCCGCTTTCTTACCACCGCCCACCGCGCCGCGCTGGATGCGCTGACCGGCTGGATGCAAGAGGCCGGCATGGCGGTGCGGCTGGATGCGGCGGGCACGCTGAGCGGCCGCTATGAGGGCACGGGCGGCAAAACCCTGCTCATCGGCTCGCATATCGACAGCGTGCGCGATGGCGGCGCCTATGATGGCGCGCTGGGGGTGATGCTGGGGCTGGGCGTGGTGGAGGAACTGGCGCGGCAAGGCAAGCGCCTGCCCTTCGCCATCGAGATCCTGGCCTTCGGCGATGAGGAAGGCTCGCGCTTCCACGCCTCCATGACCGGCAGCCGGTTTTGCGCCGGCACGCTGCAGGGCGACCCGACCCTGCTGACGGACCAGGACGGCACCACCATGGGCGAGGCCATGCGCGGTTTCGGGCTGGACCCGGCCAGGCTGCGCGAAGCCGCCCTGCGCGAGGATGTGTTCCTCTATTTCGAGCCGCATATCGAGCAGGGCCCGGTGCTGGAGGCGGAGGATCTGCCCGTCGGCATCGTCACCGGCATCGCGGCGCAGACGCGGCTCTCCGTAACCCTCACCGGCATGGCCAACCATGCCGGCACCACGCCGATGCATTTGCGCAAGGACGCCCTGGCGGCGGCGGCGCAGGCCATTCTGCTGGTGGAGCGCATCGCCGCCCAGGCGGGGATCGTCGGCACGGTGGGCGCCCTCAACGCCCAGCCGGGGGTGGGCAATGTCATCCCGGGCGGTTGTGTCTTCTCGGTCGATCTGCGCGCGCCCCTGGCGGCGGCGCGGGATACGGCCGAGCAGGATTTCCGCGCCGGGCTGGCAGAGATCTGCGCGCGCCGGGGCATCGGGCACGAGGTCACGCTTGTGCAGCAGCTCGCCCCCTGTTTGTGCGACGAGCAGGCCCAGGCCTTGCTGGCGGCTGCCATCGCCGCGCAGGGACTCCGCCCCTTTCACCTCGCCTCAGGGGCGGGGCATGACGCGATGAGCATGGCCGCCCTCTGCCCCGTTTCCATGCTGTTCATCCGCTGCCGGGCGGGCATCAGCCACAACCCGGCGGAGCATGTCACCGCGCAGGACGTAAACGCCGCCGCGCGGGTGATGCTGGATTTCCTGGGGCGTTTAAGCGGCCAGTAGGTCGGCCAGCGCCAGCGCCATCACCTTGGTGGCGCGGTGCAGATCGGCCAGCGGCAAACGCTCATCGGCCCGGTGGGCGTTGGCCTCCTCGATGCTGCGCGGCCCGGCGCCATAGAGCACAATCGGCACGCCAGCGGCGGCGTAATGCCGGGCATCGGTATAAAGCGGCACGCCGGTGGTGCCGATTGTCTCCCCGAACACCTCCGTGGCGCGGCGCGTCAACGCCTCCGCCAGCGTCTCGGCCCCTGAGAGCGGGGTGAGCGGCAAGGCGAGCAGGATGCGCTTGATCTCCACCTTCGCACCCGGCACCTCGGTTGCCGCCTGTTCGATCAAGGTCCGCAGGCTCTCCTCCACCGCGGCGGGGGTTTCATCCGGCGTGATCCGCCGGTCCAGCCGGAGCGTCACCTTGTCGGGCACCACATTGGTGTTGATGCCGCCCGAGATCAGCCCCACGGTGAGCCCCGGCGCGCCGATGCCCGGAATCGCGGAAACTTGCCCGCGCAGCCGCGCCCGCTCTGTATAAAGAGCGTTCAGCACGCCGGTTGCGGCTTCCAGCGCGTCGATCCCGGTTTCCGGCTTGGCGGCATGGGCGGAGCGGCCCAGCACCGTCACCTCCAGATGCAGGCAGCCATTATGCGCGGTGACGACATTATAAGAGAACCCGGCGGCAATCGCGCAATCTGGCTTGCTCAACCCTTCCGAGAGCAGCCAGGCCGGGCCGATCTCGCCGCCCGTCTCCTCGTCATAGGTAATGTGCAGCTCCACCGTGCCGCGCAAGGGCAGGCCGCTCTCCTTCAGCGCCTTCAGGGCGAAGGCGTAGGAGCAGATATCGGATTTCGAAACCGCGACGCCGCGCCCATACATCCAGCCGGCGCGGATCTCGGCGCCGTAGGGGTCCGCACTCCACCCCTCGCCGGGCGGCACCACATCGCCATGGGCATTGAGCGCGATCACCGGCCCCGGGCCGAAGCCGTGGCGCACGATGAGATTGGTGGCGCTGACCATGCCATGCGCGCGCACCAGCGCATCCGGCACTTTATGCCGCTCCACGTGGAACCCGAGCTCCTCCAGCAGCTGCGCCGTCAGCAAAGCATGGGCCTCGCAATCGCCGGGCGGATTATCCGAGGGCTGGCGCACCAGCTTGGCAAGAAACGCCTCGCGCGTGGCGGTGTGGGTGTCGATCAGGTCGGTCAGCTTCATCTCTTAAGTCCCAGTTGCGCGGCTGTGCTATCAGGACCAGTATGCTAGCGAGACTGGCATTCGCCAATATATCGGAGCGTTGTGCTTGATCACTGAGGCTGACCCCTTTCTCGGACTCTTCGAACACTCCCCCTGGGTGGTGGCGCGCGCCTTTTCCGCCGCGCCCTTCCCTGACAAGACCGCCCTGCACGCCGCGCTGATGCGGGTGGTGGAGGATGCCACCGAAGCCGAGCAGCTGGCCCTGATCCGCGCCCACCCTGAGCTGGGCGCGCGCGAGGTGCCGCTGACCGAAGCCTCCCAAGCCGAGCAGCAGGGGGCGGGGCTGCGGGCGCTGAGCCCTGAGGAATTCGCCCGCTTCACCGCGCTGAACGCCGCCTACCGGGAGAAATTCGGCTTTCCCTTCATCATCTGCGTGCGGCTGCAGCCGGGCAAGGCGGCGATTCTGGAGGCCTTCGCCAAACGGCTGGAGAATGATTCGGATGTGGAAAAAGCCCAGGCTTTGCGCGAAATCGGCAGCATCACCTGGCTGCGTTTGCAGGATATGAACCCATGAAGGGCCTCACCACCCACGTCTTGGACATCGTGAAGGGCACCGGCGCCGCCGGCATGCATGTGGATGTCTACGTCCCCGGCAATAAAAGCTTCACCGTCACTTTGGATGAAGGCGGCCGCGCCGTTTTGGTCGAGGAGCTGGAGGCCGGGGCCTATGAGCTGCGCTTCCACGCCGCCACCTACCGCCGCGCGGCGGAGTTTTATGATATCATCCCCGTCCGCATCCTGGTGCATGAACCGGCGCGGCATTACCATGTTCCTTTGATCCTGAGCGCTTATGGCTATTCCACCTATCGAGGCGGCTAACACCCCCACCTTCCCGCGTGACCTTGCCGGCTATGCCGGGCACCCGCCCACCATCTCCTGGCCGGGCGGGGCCAAGCTCGCGCTCAGCTTCGTGCTGAATTACGAGGAAGGGGCGGAGAACTCCGTGCTGCACGGCGATGCCGGGGCGGAAACCTTCCTCTCCGAGATCGTCAGCGCCCCGCAAATCTCCGGCATGCGCCATCACAGCATGGAAAGCCTGTATGATTACGGCAGCCGCGCCGGGTTCTGGCGGATCCGGAAATTATTCGAGGAGCACGGCCTGCCGCTCACCGTCTATGGCGTGGCGATGGCGATGCAGCGCAACCCGGCGGCGGTGGAGGCGATGCTGGTTTCCGGCTGGGAGATCGCCAGCCACGGCTATCGCTGGATCAATTACCAATATGTGCCCGAAGCGGTGGAGCGCGAGCATATGCAGCGCGCCGTCGAGATCATCACCGCCCTCACCGGCCACCGCCCGCTCGGCTGGTACACCGGCCGCACCAGCCCCAACACCGCAAGGCTGGTGGTGGAGGAGGGCGGGTTTGTGTATGATTCGGATTCCTACGCCGATGACCTGCCTTATTACGACACCAGCTGGGGCAAGCCCCAGCTCATCCTGCCCTACACGCTCGATACCAACGACATGCGCTTTGCCGCCGTGCAGGGCTTCAATACCGGTGAGCATTTCTTCAATTACGTGAAGGACGCCATCGACGCGCTGCGCCTGGAGGGCGAAACCTGCCCGAAAATGCTGTCCGTGGGCTTGCATTGCCGCATCATCGGCCGGCCGGGGCGCATCGGGAGCTTGCGCCGGATTCTGGATTATGTGGCCGGCCTGCCGGATGTATGGGTGGCCCGGCGCATCGACATTGCCCGGGAATGGCTGCGGCAAGTCCCCCCGCCCGAGGCGTAATATCGCACCCGGATTTGATATACATCTTTGCAGCCCCCCCTTGGGCGGGCTAGCTCGGCGCCATGAGTGAACGGATAGACCCGCGTTTGATGCGCGAAGGACGGCGCGCCAGGGGCGCGCTTTATGGCAGCATCGCGCTGGGGCTGGTCTGCGCCTGGGTGGTCATCGGCCAGTCCGTGCTGCTGGCCAGGCTGGTCAATGCCATCTCCTTTCGCCACATCACGCTGGGGCCGCTCATGCCCTGGATCGCTGGGCTGGCCCTGCTGTTCCTCATCCGCGCCGGTCTCACCTATGGCGCGGAAGTGCTGGCCAGCCGGGCCTGCCTTGCCATCAAAACCGGCCTGCGCGCCGCCATGCTGGACAAACTCTTCGCCCGCGGCCCGGCCGGTGAGGCCGCCAGCGCCGAGGCCGCCGCCACCATGCTGGACGGGGTGGAAACGCTGGAGCCCTATTTCGCCCGCTATCTGCCGCAGATGTATCTCTGCGTGGCGGTGCCGCTGGCCATTCTGGCGCTGGTGTTCCCGCTGGACTGGATCAGCGGGATCGTGCTGCTCGTCGCCGGGCCGCTGATCCCGCTCTTCATGGTGTTCGTCGGCTACCGGGCGGAGGCGATCAACCAGCGCCAATGGGAGAAACTGCTGCAGCTCGGCACGCATTTTCTCGACGTGCTGCAAGGGCTCACAACGCTGAAACTCTTCGGCCGCGCGCGCGATGAAATCCGCATCATCGCCCGCATTTCCGATGATTACCGCCGCACCACCATGGAAGGGTTGCGCATCGCCTTCCTCACCAGCGCGGTGCTGGAGTTTTTCGCCTCCCTCGCCATCGCCCTGGTAGCGGTGCTGTTCGGCGCGCGGCTGGTTCACGGGCATTTCAATTTCTACCCGGCGTTTCTGGTGCTGCTGCTCGCCCCTGAATATTTCGTGCCGCTGCGCGGGCTTTCGGTGCATTACCACGCGCGCATGAGCGCGATCGCCAGCGCGAAACAGATTTTCGCGATTCTGGACGCGCCGGTGCCCGAACGCGGCACCAAAGCCCTGGCGCCCGCCGAAACCATCGGGATCGCTTGCGAAAATCTGGGCTTTTCCTATGCCGGGCGGGCGGTGCTGGAGGATTTCACCGCGCAATTCCCGGCGGGCAAAACCACTGTCATCGTCGGCGCCTCGGGGGCGGGCAAAACCACGCTCTCGCGCCTGCTGCTGGGGTTTCTGGCGCCCAGCGCCGGGCGCATTCTGGTGAATGGGCAAGACCTCGCGGAGATTGCGCCTGAGCGCTGGCGGGAGGCGCTGGCCTGGGTGCCGCAAAATCCGCGCCTCTTTCATGGCAGCATCGCGGAGAATCTCACCCTCGGCAGCCCGGATGCCCCCTACGCCGCACTGCGCGGCGCCGCCGCGCGGGCGCATGCCTACAACTTCATCAAGGCGCTGCCGGGTGAGTTCAAGGCCGATGTCGGGGAGGGCGGCGCGAACCTCTCGGGCGGGGAAATTCAGCGCATCGCCCTCGCCCGCGCCTATCTGCGGAACGCGAAATTGCTGATCCTGGACGAGGCCACCGCCAGCCTCGATTCCGCGACCGAGGCCGCCATTCTGGATACCATGGCGACACTCGCAACCGGCTGCACCGCCATCATCATCGCCCACCGGCTGGCGGTGGCCGAGCGGGCGGACCAGATCCTGGTGCTGGAGGAGGGGAGGCTCGTGCAGTCAGGCACCCATGAGCGCCTGATGGCCCAACCCGGCCCCTACCGGGACATGGTGCAGACGCAGAAGGAGGTTGCCCATGTCTGACATCTGGCGCCTCATCCGCCTGCTCTCCCCCCGCTCCGGCTGGATGCTGGCGGGGCTGGGCCTGGCCTGCGTCACGCTGCTGGCCAATTTCGGGCTGCTGGCGCTCTCGGGCTGGTTCCTGGCCGCCACCGCGCTCACCGGGCTGGCGGGCTATGCGGCGCAGAACGCGTTCAATTTCTTCACCCCCTCGGCCATGGTGCGCTTCTTCGCCACGCTGCGCGTCGGCTCGCGCTATGCCGAGCGGCTGGTGACGCATGAGGCGACCTTCCGGCTGCTGGCGGATCTGCGGGTGTGGTTCTACACGCGGCTGGAGCCGCTGGCCCCGGCGGTGCTGCAAACCCAGCGCGCGGCGGACCTGCTGAACCGCATCGTCACCGATATCGACACGCTGAATTTGTTCTATCTGCGCGTCTTCGTGCCGGTGCTCACCGCCATCGCCGCCGGGCTGATCATGGCGGCGTTCTTCGCCTTCTTCTCCTGGCAGGCCGCTTTGGCGCTGCTGGCGGGGTTGGCGCTGAACGGCCTGCTGGCCCCCGTGATCACCAGCCGCAAGGGTGCGAAGCCGGGTGCGGAGATCAACCGCCTCACCGCCGCCTTGCGCACCGAATATGTCGAGGCGCTGCAAGGCATGGGCGAGCTTCTGGTGTTCGGCGCCGCGCCGGGGATGCAGGCCCGCGCGGCGGCTTTGAATGCGCAGCTGGCCAGCGCCCAGGCGCAAATGGGCCGGGTTTCCGGGCTGGGCTTCGCGCTCTCGGGCCTGGCCGCCAATGCCACGCTGCTGGCGGTGCTGGTGGCGGGCGCCCGGCGCTTCGAGGCCGGCGCGATCACCGCCGCGCAGGTGCCGATGCTGGTGCTGGGCGCCATGGCGGCGTTCGAGGCCACCGCCCCCCTGCCCGCCGCCTTGCAATATCTCGGGCAGATCAAGGCCGCCGCGCGGCGGATTTTCGCCCTGGCGGACCAGGCGCCGCCCGTGCCCGCCCCCGCCGCCCCCGCCCCGGCGCCGCAGGGCTATGGGCTGGAGCTCAAGGACATCACTTTGCGCTACGCGCCCGACGCGCCGCCGGTGCTGGAGGGCTTCAGCCTCAGCGTGAAGGAAGGCCGGCATATCGGCATCGTCGGCCCGACAGGCGCGGGCAAGACCACGCTGATCAATCTGCTGCTGCGCTTTCATGAATTCCAGGCGGGCACGGCGCGCTTTGGCGGGCACGACCTGCGCGCCTATGGCAGCGCGGACATGGCGCGGCACGTCACCGTCATCTCCCAGCGCAGCCATCTGTTTCACACCACCATCCGCGACAATCTGCTGCTGGCCAACGGCAAGGCGGATGAAGCCGCCCTCTGGCACGCGCTGGAGGTGGCGCAGCTGGCGGATTTCGTGCGCGCCCTGCCGCGCGGGCTGGATCATCTCGTCGGCGAGGGCGGCGCGCTTCTCTCCGGCGGGCAGGCGCGGCGCGTGGCGCTGGCCCGCGCGGTGCTCAAACCCGCCCCCTGGCTGATTTTGGACGAGCCGACGGAAGGGCTGGACGCGCAAACCGAGCGCGCCTTCCTGGCGGATCTGGCCCCCATCCTGGCCGGGCGCACGGTTCTCTACATCACCCACCGCCCGGCGGGCTTGGCGCTGATGGACGAGGTTTACACCCTGCTTCATGGCAAGGCCGCGCAGACCAGCTAATCACCCCCCAAACATTGACGCTTGGCATGGCCGGGATAGATTCGCGCTCCGGCGTTCATCCTGTCCGTGTCATGCGGGCGACAGGATGCTGAAATAAGCCTCAAGGGGCGACTATCTCAGCGCCCGGACGGTGAAATTTGATTAAGATCAAGCCGCTGCTTGGCATTAACTCTTATACCCAGGGCGCTTGGTAAAGAGGTTTTCACTAGAATTGGAGAGAGCGGTCATGCCGTTAATCGATCCGAGTGTTGTCGATCTATCGCGCCTACAATTCGCGCTGACAGCACTCTACCACTTCATCTTCGTGCCGCTCACGCTCGGCATGACCTTCCTGCTCGCGGCCATGGAGACGGTTTACGTCATCACCGGCAAGCAGATCTACAAAGACATGACCCAGTTCTGGGGCAAGCTCTTTGGCATCAATTTCGCCATCGGCGTGGCCACGGGCCTGACCATGGAGTTCGAGTTCGGCACCAACTGGTCCATGTACTCGCATTTCGTGGGCGACGTGTTCGGCACCCCGCTGGCGATCGAGGGCCTGATGGCCTTCTTCATGGAATCCACCTTCATCGGGTTGATGTTCTTCGGCTGGGAGCGGCTCTCCAAGCCGGGCCATCTGGCGGTGACCTTCCTCACCGCGCTGGGCTCCAACCTCTCGGCCTTGTGGATCCTGGTCGCCAACGGCTTCATGCAGAACCCGCAAGGCGCCTCCTTCAACCCGGACACGATGCGCATGGAGTTCAACTCCTTCCTGAACCTCGTGTTCAGCGAGGATGCGCAGGCGAAATTCGTCCATACCTCCATCGCCGGCTTCGTCACCGGCGCGCTGTTCGTGATGGGCATTTCCGCCTTCTACATTCTGCGCAAGCAGCACCGTGAATTCGCGGCGCGCTCCTTTCGCATGGCCGCGCTTTTCGGCGTCATCTCCTCGCTGGCGGTGGTCACGCTGGGCGACGCGCTGGGGCGGCTGGATTATCTGGTGCAGCCCACCAAGATCGCGGCCATCGAGGGCCTGTGGCAGGACAGCAATGCCGACAGCTCCGCCGCCGCCGCGCCCTGGCTGGTCTTCGCCCTGCCCGACCAGCAGAACCAGACCAACCGTTTCGAAATCGGCGTGCCCTATATTCTGGACCCGCTGATCGCGCATTCGTTCGACACGCCGATCCCCGGCCTGGTCACGCTTGAGAAGCAGGCCGGCCCGCGCATCGAGAACGGCATCCAGGCGCTGAACGCCCTGAAGACCTATGGCCAGGATCATGACGCCGCGGCGCTGGCCACCTTCAAGGCCAATGAGAAAGACATGGGCTATGGCTTCCTGGCGCAGCGCTACGCGCCCAACCAGGATCTGAGCCAGATCACCCCGGCCAACCAGGACACGGTGGTGGCCCAGGCGGAGAAGGACACCATCCCCAACGTGTTCGTCACCTTCTGGTCCTTCCGCATCATGATGGCGCTGGGCTTCTTCTTCGTGGCTTTGTTCGCCTTCGCGGCCTATTTCAGCCTGCAGAACCAGCTTGAGCGCAACCCGCTCCTGCTCAAGCTCTGCGTCTGGTCCATCCCGCTGCCGGTGCTGGCCTGCGAGTTCGGCTGGATCACCGCCGAGGCCGGGCGCCAGCCCTGGTCGGTCTATGGCTACCTGCCGACCTTCCAGGCCGCCTCCAGCCACAGCGTCGGCTATATGGTGTTCTCGCTCATCGGCTTTGCGCTGCTCTACAGCGCCTTCATCGCCGCCGAGCTGTTTTTGATGTTCAAATTCGCCCGCCTTGGCCCGCAGCCGCACCATGCGCAAACGCCTGCGGCAACCCCGGCGCCGATGTTCGCCGCCCCGGCCGAGTGAAAGGAGCCATGTGATATGGAAATCTATGTCGTCCTGAAAGTGATCTGGGCGGTGCTGCTGGGGGTGCTGCTCTCGGGCCTCGCCGTGATGGTGGGTATGGACATGGGCGTGGGCACCCTGCTGCGCTTTGTCGGCCGGAACGATGCGGAGCGCCGCGTGGCGCTCAACATCATCGGCCCGCATTGGGATGGTAACCAGGTCTGGTTCATCCTGGGCGGCGGCGCCATCTTCGCCGCCTTCCCCACCCTCTACGCCACCTCCTTCTCGGTGTTCTACGTGGTGATGATCCTGCTGCTGTTCAGCATGATCATGCGCCCGGTGGCCTTCGAGTACCGCTCGAAGGTGGATACCAAGACATGGCGCGGCACGTGGGACTGGGCCTTCCTGGTCTCCGGCGCCCTGCCGATGATCGTCTACGGTGCCGCCTTCGGCAATGTCATGCAGGGTGTGGGCTTTCACTACGGCTGGGACGGGCAATATTACCAGGATGAGAGCTTCATCTTCTACCTGCTCAACCCCTTCGCGCTGCTCTGCGGCGTGATGTCCCTGGCGCTCTCCATCCAGCAGGGCGGCACCATGCTGATGCTGCGCGGCGAGGAGCCGATCTATGGCCGGGCCCGCAACGCGGCCATTGGCGGCGGCCTCGTCGGCGCGGCGCTGTTCATCATCGG
>DATJXU010000137.1:0-3587 GCA_035499915.1 Acidocella sp. | reverse complement strand
CGCCTGGGGCTGGTTCTGGTGCAGCTCAATCAGCGCGCGCTTTTCGTAATAGCCCGGATTGCCGGGGGCGAGCTTGATCGCGCTGCCCTCATCGTCCAGCGCCGCCGCGAGGTTGTTCTTCATCACCTGGGCAGTGGCCCTGGCATCGTAGCCCTGGGCATTGCCGGGGTCGAGCGCGACGGCCTGGCTGGCATCGGCCAGGGCGGCATCGGGGCGCTCCAGCGCGGTCTCGGCCAAAGCGCGGTTGGTGTAGGCGGCGGCGTCATGCGGGTTGCGCTGCAAGGCCGCCGTGGCATCCGCCAGCGCGGCGGGGAAATCCCCGGCCTGCAGCTCGGCGAAGGAGCGGTCGACATACGGCCCCGGATTATCCGGCGAAAGCGCGATGGCGCGGCTGGCATCGGCGATGGCGGCGGGGAAATCGCCCAGATGTGCCTGCGCCTCAGAGCGCGCGGCGAGGCCGAGCGGGTTGTCCGGCGCCGCCTGGAGCAGCTGGGTTTCCTCCGCCAGCGCGCCTTGCCAGTTGGACACGGCGGCCGCCGCCAGCCCGCGCACCAGATGCACCCGCGGGTCCGTGCTGCCGAGGGCGGCGGCGGCGGCATCGGCGAGCGCGTCGGCCTCCTGGCCGCCCGCCAGCTCGGCCATCGCGCGGTCCAGCATGGCGGTGGCGTTGCCCGGGGCATGGGTGAGGGCTTCGGTCTGGTCGGCCACATCCGCCTGCCAATTGCCGCCCGCCAGCTCCATCTCGCCGCGCAGGGTGAGCGGCGCGGGGTCGTTGGGAATCAGGGCGATGGCCTGGTTCACCGCATCCAGCGCCTGGGCGGGCTGGTGCAGGGCCATATAGGCGCGGGCGAGGGTGACATGGATGCCGCCATTCTCGGGATTGAGGGCGATGCCCGCCTGCGCATCCGCCAGCGCCGCCTCGGGCTGGTGCAATTGCATCTCGGCCAAGGCGCGGTTGTTATAGGCCTCGAAATCGAGCGCCTCCATGTCCTGCCCGGCATCGAGAATATCGCCGCAGCCCTGCAACGCCATGGCGGCGTCATGGCTCTCGCAGGCGGCGACAGCTTGCGGCGGCGCATCTGCCCAGGCGGGCGCAGCCGCCACAAGCAGCGGCGCGGGGAAAGCCGCCAGGAGCGCGATCAGAGAGACGAGGGCGTCACGCCGCATCATTCATCCTTCAAGGCCCGGCCCATCAAGGCCGCCATGGTTTGCGGCACATTCATTTCACCGGAGAGAAGTTTTGTCACGGCTTGTGTGATCGGCATCTCCACCCCGGCCTGCGCGGCGCGGGCGAGGAGCGCCGGGGCGGTCATCACCCCCTCCGTCACGGCGCTGCGATTGCCCAGGATGTCCGCCAGGCCCTGCCCCTGCCCCAGCCCGAAGCCGAGCGAATAGTTGCGGCTGCTCGTGCCCGTGCAGGTGAGCAGCAAATCGCCCAGGCCGGAGAGGCCGGAGATGGTCTCCGCCTTGCCGCCCAGAGCCGCCGCGAGGCGGGCGATCTCCGCCAGGCCGCGGGTGATGAGCGCGGCGCGGGCGTTCTCCCCCAGCCCGGCGCCCATCACCACCCCGGCGGCGATGGCGATGACGTTCTTCGCCGCCCCGCCCAGCGCGGCGCCGGTGATATCGGCGGCGCCATAGAGGCGCAGCGTGGGGGTGTGCAGGGCGGCCATCAACCTGGCGCGCAAGGCGGAATCCGGCGTGGCGAGCACGGCGGCGGCGGGCAGCCCGGCGGCGATCTCATGCGCGAAGTTCGGGCCGGTGAGCACCGCGCAAGGGCGCGGGGCGACGATGTCCGGCGCCAGCAGGAAGCTGCCCTGCTCCAGCCCCTTGCAGCACAGCACCAGGGGCGCCTGCGCCGGCAAGGCGGGCAGGATGGCGCGCAGGGTCTGCATGGGCACCGCGATGAGCAATATATCCGCCGCTGGCATGTCCGAAATCACGCGCAGGCCGGGCGGAAACAAAGCCCCCGGCAGGCGCGGATTGACCCGCCCGGCCTGCATGGCCGCGGCCTTTTGCGGGTCACGCGCCCAGAGTGTCACCGCCCGCCCCGCCTTGGCGAGCAGGATGGCCAGCGCGGTGCCCCAGGCCCCGGCGCCGATGACGGCGATGGATGAGCTGGCGGCGGCTTTACTCATGGATGATCCGCTCCACCCCGGCGCTGGCCCCGGCCTCGCCAAACGCCGCAACGCAGGCGGCGAGGATGGGCGCGGCCTCCTCCGCGAACCCGTAAGGCGGGTTGATGATGGCAAGCCCCGCGCCGTTCAGCCGGGCCGGGTCGGTATCTGGCCGGCGCAACAACTCGGCGGCGATCACATCGCGGATGGGGGTGGCTTTCAGCGCGTCGAAGAACGCCCGCACCGGGGCGCGGTGCTTGATGGGATACCAGATGACGTAAACGCCGGTCGGGAATTTCTTCCAGGCGGCGGCGAGCTTCTTGGCGAGGACTGGAAATTCGTCCGTGCGCTCGAAGGGCGGGTCGATGAGCACCAGAGCGCGTTTTTCCGGCGGCGGCAGAAAGGCGCCCAGGGCCTCGTAGCCGTCGCGCTCATGCACGGCCGCGTTTTCATAGGGGCGCATGGTCCGGCGCAACGTGGCGGCGTCCTCCGGGTGCAGCTCGCAGGCGACGAGGCGGTCATCCGGGCGCAGGGTTTCAGCGGTGAAGACCGGGGAGCCGGGATAGAGGCCCAGGCGCTGCACGGTTTGCACGTAATCGGCCAGGGCGGGCGGCGGGGCGGCGAGCAGCCGGCCCACGCCCTCGCGCCATTCGCCGGTTTTCTCGGCCTGTTCGCTGGTCACGTCGTAGCGGCCGATGCCGGCATGGGTGTCCAGCACCAGGACGGGCTTGGGCTTGCGCTGCATGGCGGCCAGCAGGCGCAGCAGCAAGGCATGCTTCATCACGTCGGCGAAATTCCCGGCGTGGTAGATATGGCGGTAATTCATAAGGCTTCCAAAGGCCAGCGCGGACGGCAGGGGGCGTTGAGGGGCGAGGCGTGGTTTTCGCGCAGCCGCTCGATGGCGGCCCAGGCGACCATCACGGCGTTATCGGTGCAGAGCCGCAAGGGCGGCGCGATGAGGGGCTTGCCCGCCTGCCCCGCCACCTCGGCCAGCCGGGCGCGGATGGCCTGGTTGGCCGCCACCCCGCCCGCGACGATGACGCCATGGGCACCCGGCAGCATGGCAAGCGCGTGGGCGAGGCGGTCGCCCAGAATATCCGTCACCGCCGCCTGGAAGCTGGCGGCAATGTCCGCCGCGCGGGCGCGGGGCAGCGCCCCCGGCGGCGCGGCGGCCAGGAGCTGGGCGATGGCGGTCTTGAGGCCGGAGAAGGAGAAATCGCAGCCTTCCCGGCGCAGAAGCGGGCGGGGGAGCGGCACGGCTTTCGCATCGCCCTCGCGGGCCAGGGCCTCCAGCGCCGGGCCGCCGGGGTAAGGCAGGCCGAGCAGCTTGGCGGTTTTGTCGAAGGCTTCGCCCACCGCGTCATCCAGCGTGGCGCCGAGCAGGCGGTATTTGCCGATGCCCTCCACCGCCACGCATTGGCTGTGCCCGCCCGAGAGCAACAGCAGCAGATAGGGGAATTCCACCGGCGCGGT
>DATJXU010000136.1:0-41392 GCA_035499915.1 Acidocella sp. | reverse complement strand
GACCATATCACCACCGATATGGAATATGTCGATGTCGCCTCGCATCTTGCCGATGGCTGGGAATATGACGGCAAGATCTACACCTATGCCTATTATCACCACGACCTGAATGGCGATGGCGTCAATGGCCAGGGCCTGCCGGGACAGTACACCAACGCGCAGCTGATCAAGCTCAAGGGCGTGCCGAATCAGGTCGAGCTCTCGCCGGGCGGTCCCATCATCGCCGGCGTGCCGGGCCAGACCTTCATGATGAGCTATCGCTCAGTCGGCACCATCCAGCGCCTGCAGAAGGATTTCGCCTGGGGCGATATCAAGGTTGGCTCCTGGTTCGACCATCAGGTCAATACACGCTTCCTCAGCGAGGCTGATTTGTCCGACGGCAACGCCCCCGACTATGCTCCGACCGACTCAAACGGCGGCTATACGTCGAAGCTTGCGGCGCCGAACAATGGTTATGGCGTGCTCGACCATCTGCAGCACGACCAGCTCTATACGTTCCAGCCCTATCTCCAGATCGATTATGAGCCGATCCAGAACCTGACGCTGACCGCTGGTGCGAAATATGCCTTCTTCCGCCGCCAGCTGAACGCGCAGTCGCAACAGGGCACCGAGCAGGCGATCGGCTATTCGCATGACTGGGGCAAGTACCTGCCCTCATTCGAGGCGAAGTATAATTTCTCGCCGAACCTCTCCTCCTACGCCCAGGTGGCTGAAGGTCTGCTCGCGCCGAATCTGAGCACCTTCTACGTCACGAATCCGGACAAATCAGCCTACTCGCCGGAACAGACCTGGAACTACCAGACCGGCTTTGCCTATCAGAGCCAGCATCTGGCGCTCGGCGGCGACCTGTATCTGGTGCATTTCACCAACTTCATTGCATCCTCCGGAACCGGCGCGAACCAGATCTACTATAACGCCGGCGGCGCCGTGTATAAGGGCATCGAGGGCGAGGCGACCTACACGTTCGACAACGGTATCAGCTTCTTCGCCAATGGCGGCCTGAACAAGGCCAACATGACCGGCACCAACAAATACATCATCCAGGCGCCGCAATTCACCAGCAATTTCGGCATGATCTACGCCAAGAACGGCATCTATGCCTCGATCATGGACCAGGTGACCGGCGGTGAATATGGCAACGTGCCGACGACCAGCACCAATAAGCGCGTGCCGGGCGAATGGTATGATCCGTATAACATCGTCAACTTGTCGGGTGGTTATACCTTCAACTATCTCAAAATGCATCTGAGGCAGGCGACGGTGAAGCTGAACCTCGACAACGTCACCGACCAGAAGCAGATCATCTTTGATAACGGCACCAACGCTCTCAAGCAGGGGCTCTATTACACCCTGCCTGGCGTGTCCGCCTTCGTCTCGGTGAGCATGCCGATCAGCTTCTGATCCCCGCGGGCAGGGCGGTGTGTCCGCCCTGCCTTTGTGACAATTCACGGAAACCAAAAAGGAGTCCGGCGCAAGCCGGACTCTGATGCGTTAAAACCGTTTTATCTACGGGTGGCTGCAATGACAGATACAATGAATTTGGATTTTTGGCCGAAACCGGCAGGCGATGGCCGCCGTTTCGCGGCCGCCATCGGCGCCGGCCTGTTGCTGGAGCTGGGCGCGCTCGGCCTGTTGCTGCCGGCGATGTCGCATAAGGAGACACCGGCGACGACCCCCGCCCCGGTCAAGCTCTCGATCGTGGCGCCTGCCCCCACGCCGACACCGACGCCGCCCACCCCCACGCCGGAGCCGCCGAAGCCGGTGACGCCGCCCCCGCCTCCGGCCCAGCCGCCATTGCCGATGGCGCCGCCAATGCCGCCCCCGCCGCCGCGCCCGGCTGCGCATCATGTCACCCACCGTGCCGTCGCGCCGCGGCCGAAAATCACGCCGCCGCCGGCCCCGGCACAGCCGCAGCCACAGGCACAGGCACAGCCGCAACAGCCAGTGGCGCAAAAACCGCCGCCGCCGGCCGCCCCGCCGGCGCCAAGCGGTGGCCAGGTGGATGCGTTCAGCGCCGCGATCAAAAGCGCGCTGCAGGCGCACGCCAACCAAGTTTATCCGCGCTCCGCGCAGTTGGCGCATGAAACCGGCGAACCCGTGCTTACCTTCACCTATCTCAACGGTGCGGTCACCGGCATCACGCTGACGCGCTCCTCGGGCTTTCCGCTGCTCGACGAGGCGGCGCTGGAGGATGCGCGCATCGCCGCCTATCCGCCGCCGCCGGCGGGGTTTCAGGGGCGCACCTACCACATCACGGTAGCCGTAACGTTCGAGATGGCCGCCCCCGACCTTAGCGCCGACTGAGGGTGGCCGACGACCGGCGCGGCACGGCGCCGGCCGTCGGCCCCCTGGCGTTCAGAGCGGTTCGCCAGGGGGACGAGCCAGCGCCGGGCGCATTTATCTAAACACGATCAGCGGCGGCACCCGTGTTTATGGAACCAACCCAAACCATAGGATGGCGCCACCCTTGCCGTTATCTCCCGGTGAGACCGCGAGATAAATTCGATTGAGCGATGGCAGCAGCATCCCTGACTTGGCCCCCGGCGCGCTGGCTACGCGGGCGAGTTGAACGTAATGATCAGCATCCTGCTGCTGATATACGCCGAGAAAACCATCGCCGCCGGGAATATAAATCCGCTTCAAGGCGCTGTCGTAGAAAAGACCATCGGACGTCGCCGGCGCTGCAAGGCTGGCCACCACCGCGCCGGTGTCAGTGTTGAGCACGAACAACTTGCTTGGGTTGCGCGTGCCGACAAACAAGCGGTGATCAGCCTCATCCAACGCCATCGTCAGGTTTGTCTGGGCCCCGGTGAGCGGCCAGTCTGCAATGACTTTCAGGGTCGTTTTATCAACCACCGCCACGGTGTTATTGCCAGCGACGTTAACAAAGAGACGGTCTCCGTTGGCTTCGGCGGCTACCGCCTGGACGTTGTCGGACTGAAAGACAAGTTTCCGATAAACATGGCCGGTATCGGGGTCGACCTCGTTAAGAAAGCAGTCTTTCATGCCGACGTCCTTGCCGCCGCTCACAATGTAGAGACGATGACTTTGTGCATCGTAGGTCATCGAATCCGCGCCTGGCGCCAATTTGATTCGACCGATGACTTTATAGCTTTTGGCGTCCAATATCTGCGTGCCAACTGTGCCGCTATCGGTAATGATCAGCCGGTCGACATCTGGCAAATAAAGGATGGCATGGGGCGTAGCAAAGGTGGTTAGCGTGCGTTCGTGTATGCCTGTGTTCAAGTTAAACACTTCCACTGTGCCGTGGTCTTCTGCGGCGAGTAACAGGCGGTTGCGCCTGGTATCCACGGCAAAATGGTCAAAATCGCCCGTGTATGCCGGCGACCAGCTCGTGCTCCGCCCGATTAATGTCGCCGCGGGGGCTGCCGCGGCCATTGGCTTGGCCGGCATGGAGCTCGGTGCCGTGGGCGCGGCGTGAGCCGTTCCTGTCACCACCAGAAAAGCCATTGTGAGACTGTGCACGCCGAAAAAGAATCGTTTGGCTATGTTTGGTTTTGGCGTGGAATTCGAAAAATACATAGAGACCCTCAATTGACTAAGAATTTTACTGCGGACGACCAACGGCTGATAATTTTAGTGCGTGAGACATGACGCCACAGCGATGGGACGAATCCCACGCTGCCCCGACACCCGTCAGCGCGACTTTTGAACAAATTCTATCCTCACCTCCAGAGTCCATGCGCCGTGAGGACAACAGAAGCCGGCCGTTTCGCCTTGTTGCCATGGTCAGCGTATGCGGCACAGATGGTATCTGACGTGATTCATGTTGTCCTGGGCGTTTCATACATGATTTTGACCAGCCTCTTTGCTGCCAGCCCCGTCGTAATCCTATGGAGCTGGAATGCAACCGAAGCGGGCTTTCAATCCACACCATAACCACATAGCGGCGCCAAGCTTCCCATCGCCGTGGGCCGTGCGGTCGGCCATTCTCTGTTTGCGCCACCGGCGGCAAGGCAAAAGCCGAACGACATATGCCCCACGACCATCAGATGGGCCACCGGCTTCGGGAAGAAACTCCATGTCTGCGCCAGGAGGAAGAGCAGAATGACCAGAACCGCGGTAAGCCAATGCAGAGCAATGGTGAGGCTGTCATGTTGGTTGGCGGGTGCCAGGCATGGTTGCTTTCACTGTCTGCATGAATGCATTCCTCAGCGGGTTAAACGCAACAGCAGCACCGGCAATGCCAGCAGCACGAGCGGGAACTGCGCCAGCAGCCCGGCGATGATGGCGATGGCCAAAGGCTGCTGCATGCCGGCCCCCTGGCCGAGATCCAGCGCCAGCGGCAGCAATGTGAGAATGGCGGCCAGGGTGGTCATGGCGATGGGACGCAGGCGGTTGGCGGCGGCCTGGGTAAAGGCCTGGCTCGATGGCAGGGTTTCCAGCAGATGCTGTGCCTCGGAGACAAAGAAGATCGCCATTTCCGTGGCGATGCCAACAATCATCACCATGCCCATCATCGCGGTGATGTTGAGCGGCACGCCGGTGAGATAGAGGCCGATGAAAACGGCCGTGGTGGAGAGCAGCGAGGTGCAGATGATCGCCGCCACCCAGAGGAAGCGCTCATAGAGCAGCAGCAGCAGAATGAATTCCGCCAGAAGTGCCGCGATGAACACGCGCAGGAGACCGGCGAAGGCGATCTGCTGCTGCTTGTAGAGCCCGCCCAGCGTATAGGTCACACCCGGCCCCAGCACGCCGGGTTGGGCGAGGGCTTGTTTCACATCCGCGATGCCCGCCCCCAGCCCGCGCCCGTTCAGCCGCGCGGTCACATCGACGATCTGCTGCAGGTTTTCCCGCGTGATCTCCGGCTGGCCGGAAACAATGGTGAATGTGGCGATGCTGGAGAGCGGCACCAGCGCACCCGATGGCGTGGCGATGGGCAGTTGCCCGAGTGCGGCGGTGTTCATGGTGGCGGCGCCGTCCAGGCGCACGCGTATGCCGGTCAGTTGATTCGGCTGCTCGAAGCTTGTGGCCACACTGCCTGCCATCGCGGTCTGCACCATCGCGGCCACCTTTGCCGGGTCCAGCCCCAGCGAGGCCGTGCGGGTCTGGTCCACATGGATCTCGATGGCATCGCCCGCCGGGATGATGCCGTCATCGATGGAATCCACCCCTTTGATCTTGGCGATCGCATCCGCCACCCGCGTGGCCGTGGCGGGCAGCACGCCGGGGTCTGCGGCGGCAAGTTTGATCTCGATGGGCTGCGGCACGCCGGTCATGTCGCCCAGCTCGTCGCCCATCAGCTGGTGCGGGTCGATCTCCACGCCCGGCACCTTGGCGGTCACCTCGTCGGCGATGCGGTTCATCACCACATCTATGGAGTCGCGCCGATTCAGCGGGACCAGCCTGATGACGAAATCGCCCTTGTTGGATTCCGCCAGGTCGCCGCCGAATCCCGCCCCGGCGCGCATGGAGAAATCCGCCACCGCCGGGTCCTTGCGCAAAATCGCCTCGATCTCGCGCATCTCGCGTTCGGTCTCGGTGAGTGAGGTGCCGGGGGCGGTCAGGTAATCCATGACGAAGCCGCCTTCGTCGAGATCGGGCATGAAGCCGGTCTGTACGTTGCGGTAGGCGAGGAACCCGGCCAGCAACAGTGCCAGCACAGGCAATGCCAGCAGAGCGGGGCGGCGGAAGAAGCCGGCGAGCAGCCGCGCATGGGTGCGGCCCAGCCAGCCCGGGCCCATCTCGCCGGGGTCCGTCCAGCGCTCGAAATCGACCAGCATCGCCGCCAGCAGCGGCACCGCCAGCGCGGTCAGCGCCCAGGAGGCGATGAGCGTCGAGGCGACGGTGATGGAGAGTGCCTTGAAGAAAGCGCCCGTGACGCCTGAGAGAAACGCCAGGGGCACGAAGACGATGAGGGTGGCGGCGGCGGAGCCGGAGAGCGGGCGGAAGAATGCGCCGCCGGAACGCAGCACCCAGAGCCGCCCCGGCTCACGCCAGCCGGTGGCACTGCGATGGGCGATATATTCGATCATCACGATCACATCGTCGATCACCAGCCCCACCGAGGCCGCCAGCCCGCCCAGTGTCATGATGTTGAAGCTGAGCCCGAACATCGACAGCACCAGCACTGCCGCGGCCAGCGAGGCCGGGACAATGGTGATGGCCAGCAAAGTAATCTGCCAGTTGCGCAGGAACAGATACAGCACCAAGGCCGCGAGCAGGATGCCGATGAGAATCGCATCGCGCACCGAACCGGCAGCGGCCAGCACCAGGCTGCTCTGGTCGTACCATTTGCTTAAACTGACGCCCGGCGGGATTTGCGGTTTGAAGGCGGCCAGCGCCTTGTCCACCGCGCGGGCAGTGGAGACCATGTCAGAGCCCTGCTGCTGGTAGAGCAGCAGCGTGACGGCCTGCTTGCCGTTTGCATCCACGCCGAGGAATTGCGGCACCACGCCCAGCCGCACATCCGCCACGTCGCCCAGCCGCAGCACGTAACCCGGCCCGGCGCGTAGCACGATGGCCTTCACATCCTCCACCCCATGCACGCTGTTATTGGTCAGCAGCAGATAGAGCAGGTCGTGATCCTCCACCCGTCCCACCGATTGCAGGCTGGTGGCGGCGGCGAGCGCGTTTACCAGATCGGTGAGGGTGAGGTGATAGGCGGCCAGGCGGCGCGGGTCGGCGGAGACCTCGACCTCTCCGGTATCGCCGCCCTGCACATCGGCGCGGGCAATGCCGGGAACGCCGGAGAGCAGCGGCACCAGCTGGTATTTTGCCAAACTCTGCAACTGCACCTGGCTGACCGTGGGGGAGGTGAGGGCATAGGCCATGAAGGCGAACACATTCGGCAGCATGCGCAGCACGGTGAAATTGATGCCCGGCGGCAGGTTCGGCACCATCTGCGCCAGCGCCGCGTTCACGCCGAGCGTCGCCATGGTCATGTTGGTGCCCCAGGCGAAATCCACGGTGAGCTGTGCCGAGCCGCGCGAGGTGGTGGACACCAGGTTGACCACGCCGGGCACGGCGCGCACCGCCTGCTCCACCGGCTGCGTGACCTCCAGCACCATCTGTGTGGCCGGCTGGCTGCCGGCATCGATGGTCACGCGCACCCGCGGGAAGGAGGCGTCTGGATACAGCCCGATCGGCAGCGAAAGCGCGGCGCTGAGCCCGGCCAGGGCCAGCGCGGCGGCGAGGGTGAGGATGGAGCGGCGGTGACGGTCGGCCCAGGCGGCGAAGCTCACGAGCCAGCCCCTTGCAGCGTGGCGTGCATGCCATCCGCGAGCTGATAGGCGCCGGTGGTGGCGATCTTCCAGGCCGGGTTGAGGGTGGGGGCCAGCACGCTGTCATCCGCCCCCTGTTGGAGCACCGTCACAGCCTCCCGGTGCGCGACGCTGTTGGCGTCGAGCTGGTAGACATAGCTGCCCTGGTCATCGCGCAGCACGGCGCTGTTGGGCACGGGAAAGCCATCGAGCTGGCCGGCATCGATCGTCACGGCCACCGGCGCGCCCAGCATGACCGGCGCCTGCGGGCGCAGCGTCACGCCGACCAGCCCGGTCTGCGGGTCCAGCGCGCCCGCCACGTTCGTTACCTTGGCGGGCACCTTGGCGCCGGTATTGAGCAGGATGAGGGTAGCGGCGGCGCCGGGCGTCACCAGGGCCGCGTCGCCCTGCGCCAGCCCGGTCTGGGCAACCAGCCCGGTATCGGGGGCCAGCTTCAGCAAGGCGGTGCCGGCGGGCAGGCTGCCGCCGGGCGTGGCGCTGAGCGCGGTGACAAACCCGGCCTGCGGGGCGCGCAGGGTGAAGGCCTGCCCCGCGCCGGCGGCACGCAGCGCGGCCCAAGCCGCCTTTGCATCCTGCAGCGCCTGGGTGGCGGCGGCGAGGTCCGCTACCGTGGCCAGATGCGCCGGCAGCAGCGCCGCGGCATGGGCGCGCGCCGCCTGTGCCGCCAGCACAGCGTCACGGGCTTTTTGCAGATTGGCGGCTTCCGCCGGGTCCGGCGCCAGCGCAGCCAGGGCCTGGCCGGCGCTGACAGCCTCGCCGGGCACCACCTCATAGGCGGTGAGGATGAAGGCGGCGTTCAAGGTCAGGCTCTGCTCGGCGGTGCCTGCGATGATGCTGCCGGACGCCTGAATCTGCCGGGGCACGCTTTGGCGCGTTGCCATCATGGCGCCGACTGTGGCCGAAGGGGGGGGCGTGTCATCGGCGCCGGGTGCGGGGCGCAGCAGCAGCCAGGCGCCGAGCCCGGCGGTGATGACAAGGCCGGCGAGGGGGTAAAACGGTTTCATGATGCGGGCGTTTCCAAAGTGGCTTCCTGCGGCAGGCCGAAGCCGAGCAGCGTGGCCAAAGAGAGTTCGGCGTTTTGCAGCTGGGTTTGCAGGCTGAGCGCGTTGCGTGCCCGCTCCCCGGCCAGGGCCGCAAGATTGGCATAGGCGGGGCCGGAGAGCTGGCCCGCGCCATAGGCCCGCACGGCGCTCTGGGCCAAGCCGGCGGCCTGCTCAGCCTGGGCCTTGGCGGCGTTATATTGGCTTTGCAGCAGCGCGATCTGATAGGGCAGGGCCCGCGCCGCGCCGGTGGCATTGTCGAGCGCCGCCTGGTATTGCGCGCGCAGCACGCCGCGCGTGGCCTGCGCCGCCTTGATGGCCGGGCGGTTGCGGTTGAACAGCGGCAAGGTGAGGGTGAATTGCGGCCCGAAGGACCAGACACCGGAGGTATCCCGCCCGCCCGCGCCGCCGAGGCTGACCGGCAGAAACTGGCTGAGGATGGCGGCGCGCAGTTTCTGGTCCGCCTGCTCATAGCCATAGCGAAGGGCCAGAAGGTCCGGTCGGCGCTGCGGCAGGCTGGCCAGCGCCGCCTGCACGGCCTGCGGCGGGGGCGCGGCGAGAGCGGGCGCGGCGAGGGGGATGGGCGTGTGCGGCTGCAGGCCCAGCAGCGCGTCCAGCGTGTCGAGGTCCTGGCCTTCGGCCTGGGCGGCGCTGTCCGCCGCACTCTGCACGCCGGCCAGCGCGCTCAGCGCGGTGGCGGCGTCGTTGCTGGTGAGGTTCTGCGCCGTGATCTGCGCCTGCGTGGCTGCGTTGACCTGGCCCAGCAGCGCCGCATCCGCGTTCAGGCTGGCGCGGGTGGCGCGGTCGGCGGCCAGGGTGATCGCCAATTGCTCGGCCTTCGCCGCCACCTGCCATTCCTGCCAGAGAATGCCCTCATCCGTCTGCCTGAGCCCGGCGCGCGCGGCGGCGCGGTCCGCCGGGCCGGTGATCAGGGCGCCGAGATCCTGGGTGAAGCCGCCATTGAGCGCCGGCATGATGGCCGGCCCGCTGAGTAGCGCCGCGAACCCGCCGGTGATGGACGGGTCGGGCGGCGTGCCTGCCGCCAGCAACTGGGCTTCACCCGCTTGATGCTGGGCCCGGGCGGCGGCCAGATCCGGATTGTTCAGCACCGCCAGACTCGCTACCGCCTGAAGGCTCAGCGGGGCCGTGAGGTTGAGTTCGGTGCCGTCCGGCAGTTCATGGTTCAGCGCCGGGAGGCTGGCCCGCAGGTCGGGCGCATGGGGAAGGGGGGCCGACTGATAGGTGGCGCATCCCGCCAGCGCAGCCGCCAGCAGGGTGTTCGTCAGGGCAAAGGTGAAAAGCCTCATGCTGCGCGCTTACGGCGGGCTTCTTTCCCGAACGGTGACGCGCGGTTTGTCGAATTTTAATCTTATGGTGAGGGCGGAACGTTAAGGGCCTGGCGGGAGCCAGGCGGTTCAGACCGGATGGATACAGACTCGCACGCCAGTGAACGGGGAGGACGACCAGGTGCCGTTCAGCAGATGTTGGTGTCCATTTGTGAAGCGCGCTGAACTGCGTGCCGATGCCTGGTTTTGGCTTTCCTCTGGCGTTCCCTTGTTGCTTTCTGCCCGATCGACCTCGGCGAGGGAGCATTGTGATGGTGCAGGACAAGGAACGCGAACGCCTGTGCCAGGCGAATGATAATGGCGTGGAGACGGCCGGTGCGGTTCTTGGCGCCGCACGCCTTGCCATGCCGGCGCCGATGCGCTTCTCTGGCCGGGCAGTGACCCTCACCAAATTCCCCTTCGCCGTTCAGGCCGCCGGTCTTCTCGCGCTTTCGGTAGTTTTCGAGCTGTTATTGGAGCAGCTGCATTTGCCGGCGGCGCTGCTGCTGGGGCCGATGGGGGCTGCGATCGTCTTTGCCGCGCTGCAAACGCGCATCCGCATCCCCTTCCTGCTGTTCACCTGTGGCCAGGCGATCGTCGGCTGCATGATCGCGCAATCGATCACGGTCTCGATCTTGCGCGACATTGCCGCCGACTGGCCGATTTTTCTCGGCGCGGTGGTGGCGGTGATCGCCGTCAGCAACGCGCTCGGCTGGGGGTTGGCGCGGCTGCGCGTGCTCCCGGGCAGCACGGCGATCTGGGGCTCCGCGCCGGGCGGGGCGACCGCGATGGTGCTGATGTCGGAGGCGTTCGGCGCGGATATGCGGCTGGTCGCCTTCATGCAGTATCTGCGCGTGGTGTGCGTGGCGGTGGTGGCCACCATCGTCGCGCGTGCGTTTGCCGGCGCCGGCCATGGCGCGGCGGCGGCAAACTGGTTTGCGCATGTTCCGCCGGTTCCGTTCCTGGAGACGCTGGCGCTGGCCGGGGTCGGCGTGGTGTCGAGCCGGCTGTTGCGCATCCCCGCCGGGCCGCTGCTGGTGCCTCTGTTTCTCGGCGCGCTGCTGCACGGCGCGGGCGCGATGACGATCGAGTTGCCGCCCTGGCTGCTCGCGCTCAGCTACGCGCTGGTCGGCTGGACCGTCGGCCTGCGCTTCACCCGGCAGATCCTCGCCCACGCGGCCAAGGCGTTCTCGCGCGTTGCCGCCTCGATCGCGGTGCTGATTGCGCTGTGCGGCGGGCTTGCGGTGCTGATGGTGAAGATCATGCATGTCACCCCGCTCACCGCTTATCTGGCGATGAGCCCGGGCGGCGTGGATTCCGTGGCGATCATCGCCGCCTCCTCGCCCGCGGTGAACCTGCCGTTCGTGATGGCGATGCAGACCGCGCGGTTTTTGATCGTGGTGTTCGCCGGGCCGCCGATCGCGCGTTTCGTTGCCGCCAGCCTGCGGCGCCACGCGCCCGAGGCGGACGCCGCGCAGTGAGGCCAGCACCACAATTGTATTTTTATGATTTCAGAAGGGCGCGCCAGGCTACGGCCTGAATGCGTGGTGGTTGCGCCATCATTGATCCCGATCAAGGCAGGTGACCAGGTAAAGACGGATCGCGCGCGCCGCGACGACGCTGGCAAACCCGCATCGGGCCGGCCGGCTCGACCTATTGTCACGCTCCAACCATTGTCCGAGCGATCAATTTCATGCGCTTAGATTGAACCCGGCGATTCGATCCAGACGCATATTGATCTAGTCGTTTGCGGCCAAGGTCAGGATCATCTCTGATTACGACACGCTATGCGTTGTCCGCGCAGGCGGGCACGGTGAAATGAAAAACGGTGCCGCGTGGCGTGTTCGCGCTCGCCCATAATTGCCCACCATGCGCTTCGATGATGGAACGACAAATCGACAGCCCCAGCCCCAAACCGCCGGATTTCGTTGTATAGAAGGGCTCGAACGGGCGGCCGAGAACCTCCGGGGGCAGCCCCGGCCCCGAATCCCGCACCGTGACGTGTAGACCGTTCGCCTCGGCGCTCGCGGTGCTGATCGACAATTGCCGCGGCCCGTCGCTGACACCGCTCATCGCCTCGATGGCATTGATGATCAGATTGAGGATCGCTTGTTGCAGTTGGACGCGGTCGCCTTCGATGAGCGGCAAGCCATCCACAAGGTCTATATGTACGGAGACGTCGTTCTTCACCGCTTCGCCACGGGTGAGTTCAAGCACCTCGCGGATGGCCTCGTTGATGTCCAGGCGGTCCTTGCGCGGCGGCGTCTTCTTGATGAGGGCGCGGATCCGGTTGATGACATCGCGCGTGCGATGCCCGTCCCTGACGATCTTATCGAGTGACCGCCGCACCTCCTCCAGGGCCGGCGGCTCCTCGTTCAGCCGGCGCAAGGCGGCACCGGCACTGGCGACGATCGCCGCGATCGGTTGATACACCTCATGGGCGATGGAGGAGGTGAGCTGGCCCATGGTGGCGAGACGGTTCGCGTGCTCAAGCTCCATCTGCATCTTGCGCAGCGCCGCCTCGCTTTGTTTGCGCTCGGTCAGGTCGAGCAAGAAGAGGACGCCTTGTTTGCTGGTTTCGTCGAAGCTCGCCGCGCCGATCAGCACGGGCACGCGGCTGCCATCCTTGCGCAGATAATCCTTCTCATAGGGCTGGAAGGTGCCGGTCGTCATCAGCTCGGCCTGCGCTTGCGCGGTCCGGTCTTGCCATTCGGGGGGCGTCAGCTCCGCGCGCCGGATGCGGCCCGCGGCAAGATCCTCACGGTCATAGCCCACGATCCGCAGAAAGGCGTCATTGGCCTCGATGAAGACAGCGTCAATGATGTCCGGGTCCTGGCCTTCGCGCTGCCAGGTGCCGATCCCGATGATGTTGGCGTCGACCAGGCGCCGGATCTTCGCCTCGCGTTCCGCCACCTCGCGGTACAGGCGCGTATTCTCCAGCGCGACCGCCGCCTGCGCCGCGAGCAGCTTCAGCACCGCGATCCGGGCCGGCGCGAAGACGCGCGGAGCCAGGTTGTTTTCCAGATAGAGCGCGCCGATGAGCTTGGCCTGGGTGAGCAGCGGCAAGGCGAGGACGGAGCGCGCCTGGTGCTGGCGGATATAAGGATCGGCGGCAAATGGATCCTGCCCCGCGGCGTCGTCGAGAATGACGCTCTCTTTGGTGCGCAGGACATAGTGCAGGACCGTTTCCGGCAGCATCGCCGCGGTCACCGGCTCGTCGCATAGGCGCATGATGACCGTGCCGGCGTCGATCCCGGCTTCCGCGGCGATGCGCGGCTGCGCATCGCGCGCAATGACCAGCAGGACGCGCGCCGCCCCCGCATGCTCGAGCGCTGTGCGCAGGAGGGTGTCGAGCAGCCTGTCCAGGACGAGTGCGCCGGAAATGGTTTCGGATACCGTGATCACGGTCGCGAGGTCGAGCTGTTCCACCGGCGTGCCGATTGGGCTCGGCGACGCGGGCGCGCGCTCTTCCTCCCTGAGATGCGGATAGAGCTGGTCCAGCTGGCGCACCTTGGCCTCGGCGCCCCAGCGCAGATAGGCGTAGCGGGCGTTGCGCAGATAAAGAGTCGCAATCTCCTGGAAGCCGCGTGCCGCGTAGAAACCCGCGGCGATTTCCTGGGCCAGCGCCTCGTTATGGGCAAAGCCGTTGGCGCGCGCCGAGCGGATGGCCACTTCATAAAGGCGCTGGGCCTCAAGGTCCTGGCCTTCAAGGCGGGCGATCTCGGCGCCGACCAGCGCGGTGCGGTTTTCGAAGTTATCCGGACAGGTCCCGGCCCAGAGCTGAAGCTGGCGATGCTGGGCGGCCAAGACCTCCAGGTGGCGCGACCGCTCGACGGCGGGGGAAGCGGTGCAGAGTGCCGCGTGCGCCAGTGCCGTGTAGAAATGGTACTCCGCCCGCTCGAAGACAGCCGGCGACGTCCAGAGGAGGCCTTCTGCCTTCGCCGCCGCCGCGGCGGCGGCCATGTGCTCGCCGGCGAGGACGCGCGCCTGCAGCTTGCGGATCCAGTACCAGCAGGTGGCGATCGCCTGACGCCGATCCGCCTCCAGATGCTGCTCGAACGGCTCCTCATTGAACCCGTCATCGTCGAAGCGGCCGAATTTTGGCGTCAGGCCGCGCAGCGTTCGGATCAGCTGGAGCTGCCCGGTGATCCGGTCGACGATGAGGCCGAACCGCGCCTGGCGCGCGAAGGCGAGTCCGGCCTCGGCCTCGCGCTGCACTTCGCCGAGCGGCTCGCCGCTGGCGAGAAAATTCGCGATCAGGTGGGTACAGCTATAGGCGGCGTAGGTGAGGTCGCCGGCCTGCTGCGCCGCCTCGAAGGCGTGCCGCAGCAGCGGGCGGCACGTCCGGACATGCCGCGTCCAGAGATTCACATGGCTTCCCAAGACCATGTAGACGCGGGCGGCGTTGGCGCGGCCCAGCCCGCGGGTCTCCACCAGGGCGAGGCCGAGCTGGCCGAAGCGATACCCGGCCTCGTAGTCGCCGAAATATGGCCCCAGCACAACGCCGAGCAGGGCGTAAGCGTGGCACGACGCGTCACTGTTGCCATGCGCAAGGCTGAGATTCGTCATCCGGCAGAAGACGAGGCAGAGCAGGTTTTCGTCTGTGTGCAAGGCGGGCGGTGCGAGCGCCGTGAGGACATCCATCGTCGCACAGGCGACCGGCTCGGCCATTCGCGGAAGGTCGATCAGCCCCTCGATCGGGCGGTCGCCGAGCTGGCGCCACATCCGCTCGTATTCCTGGCGCACCTCCTCTTGCGTCGGGTGCGCCGGCCAGGTGAGGCCGACGCGGCGCAGGTAATCGAGGCCCGCCTCGATGGCGCGATCGCTCCGGCCCGCGGCGATGAAGAGTTCCACCCGCAGCTGGGTGACAGCGGCCAGATCGGGAAGCGTCGCGGCACGGCGCGACAGCTCGGCCAGGTGCGCCTGCGCATGCCCCAGCGCGCCGGTCAGGAACTCGCATGCGGTGCGGTGCAGCTCAAGGGCAAAGCGGAGCTCATATTGACGCGCCCAGGCATCCTCCGGCAGCAGCGCGCAACCGGCGGCGAGATAGGTCAGCGCCGAGCTGTATGCGCTCGACGCCTTGGCGCGCTGGCCCGCGATCAAATTGAGCTCAGCCAGCTGCTGGCACTCGTCTGGCGCGCAGATCAGGGCGGCGCCGCGGTTGAGTTGATCGACGATGTCGAAGATCGCCGCCTCGCGCTGCGCGGGCGGCGTGTGTGCCGTGAGCAATCGGCCTATGCGGAGATGGAGCGCGGCGCGCCGCTCAACCGGCACCAGCGAATACGCGGCTTCCTGCACGCGGTCATGGGTGAATTTGTAGGAGCGGCCTTGCCGTTCGGCCAGCTCCTGACGCACGGCCTCCCACAGCGCCGCATGGACCTGCGCCTCTGCCGCCTCAAGGACGATCGAAAGCTTCGTGACCTCGGCGGTGTTGCCGAGGCAGGCCAGAAGCTGCAGCGCCTCTTGCGTTTCGGCCGGCAGGCGCGTCAGCTTGCCCACCATCAGCTCCACCACGTTATCGGTGTAGCGCTTGGCGTGAATGCGCGCGAGATCCCAGGACCAGCGCGCGGCGTCATGATCGAAGACGAGCAGGCCTTCTTCGGCGAGCGAAGACAGGAACTGGATGGCAAAGAACGGGTTGCCGCCGGTCTTCTCATGCACCAGCTGCGCCAGCGGCGCGGTGCGCGCCGGGTCGCAATGCAGCGCGTCCGCGATGAGCTGCCCGAGATGCGCGCGGGTGAGCGGCGCCAGCGTCATCTCCGTGACCTTGCCGCCGGCAGCCTTGATGGCGTCGAGCTTGCGCCGCAGCGGATGGCTGGCGGTAACCTCATTGTCGCGATAGGCGCCGATCAGCAGGAGGGAGCGCGGGCCCGGCTGGGTCAGCAGGTCTTCCAGCAGATCCAGCGTCGCCGTATCGAGCCATTGCAGATCGTCGAGAAACAGCGCCAGCGGATGCGCCGGCCGGGCGAAGACGCCGATGAACCGCCGGAATACCTGCAGGAAGCGCCGTTGCATCTGGTGCGGCTCCAGTGCTGGAACCGGTGGCGGCGCGCCGATGATGAGCGGCAGTTCAGGGACCAGATCGACCATCAGCTGGCCGTTCGGGCCCAGCGCCTCCACAAGGGCATCGCGCCAGGGCGCCAGCTCGGCGTCGCTCTTGCTGAGCAGGGCGCGGACGAGGCTCTGCAAGGCCTGCGCCAGGGTCGCGTAGGGAATGTTGCGCTTATATTGCTCGAACTTGCCGGCGGCGAAGAGTCCGCGCGGCGGCACCAGCGCCTTGTGCAGTTCGTTGACGACCGCGGATTTGCCGATGCCGGAATAGCCCGAGACCAGCACCAGCTCCGGCGCGCCGCTCCCGACCACGCGGTCGAAGGCGGCGAGCAGGGCCGCGACCTCGCTGGCCCGCCCGTAGAGTTTCTCCGGAATGACCAGCCGGTCCGGCGTGTCACGCTCGCCGAGGGGGAAGTCTTCGATCCGCCGCTCCGCCTCCCACGCCGCCAGGCAGCGCCGCAAATCGTTCTCCAGCCCGGAGGCGGTCTGGTAGCGGCCCTCGGCCGTCTTGGCGAGCAGCTTCATCACGATCGCCGAGACGGGGGACGGAATTGGCGCGACCCGCGCGGCGGGGGGCACGGGCTGGCGCGCAATGTGGCAATGTACCCATTCCATCGGCGCGGCGGCGGTGAAGGGCAGGGTGGCGGTGAGCATCTGGTAGAAGATGACGCCCAGCGCATAGAGGTCGCTGCGGGAATCGATTGAGCGGTTCATCCGTCCGGTCTGTTCGGGCGCCATATAGGCCAGCGTGCCGGCGATGGTCTCGGGCGGTTCGGGCGCCTGGCGCTCGCGTGGCAGACGCGAGGCGATCCCGAAGCCGGTGAGCTTGATCTCTCCGCTTAAGGGATTCACGAGGATATTATGCGGCTTGAGGTCCTTGTGCACGAGGCCGCGCCGGTGGACCTGCGCGAGCGCCCCGGCAATGGCGATGGCCAGCCTCAGGAACTCTGTCATCGCCATCGGCGCGCCGAGCCGGCGCTCCAGCGGCTGGCTGGCGGGGGCTTCCAGCACCAGCATGGTCCGGCCACCTTCCTGGACAAGCTCCAACGGCCGCGCCGCCCAAGCCCCGTCCAGCTCGTCGCGCAAGGCGTATTCATGGGCCAGCCGGTCCAGGGTCGCCGGCGCCGGATGCACCGCGGCGGGCCGCACCGCCAGCGCGGCGTGCCTTTTGCCATCGGCGCCCAGGCGCCAAAACCGGCCAAAGACGCGGTCGCCATCCTCCCACAAGACCCGGAAGTTGTTGTCGCCGTTTGCGCCAAGCCGAGAAGATGCGTTCAACTGCCGGACTCCACCACCAAGGCGGCCGCTGCTCCTGGGCTGAGGACGTCCTGCGACTTTGCGTCCGCTCGGCTGGTCAGGCCACGCTTGAAGACCAAGTCTGCCACAGACACCACGACATTGCCATGTCCGCCCGCCGCAAGCCCCGGAAACAACCTGCCGGCTTGACATTTCGGCCTCAATTCCATATACCATCCAGCCAGATGGCGTGAGGATGGTATATTCAATGACCACCAATGTGCGCGATTTGCGGCCGAAGGTCAGCGACAGCGAAAAGATCACCATCAATCTTGGCTATGTCGACCTGGGTCAGATCGACCTGATGGTGCAGGATGGGTTTTACGCCAACCGGACGGACTTCATCCGGACCGCCATTCGCAACCAGCTCGACCGGCATGGCGAGGCGGTGCGGCAATCGGTCGCGCGCAAAACCCTGGAACTCGGTATCAGGCACTACAGCCGGGCCGACCTGGAGGCCGTGCAGGCCGCGGGAGAGAGGCTGCAGATCAACGTGCTCGGGCTGATCACCATCGCCCAGGACGTCACGCCTGAATTGGTCCGCGCGACCATCGCCTCCGTGACGGTTCTGGGCGCGCTGCATGCGAGCCCGGAGGTCAGGGCCGCGCTGAGCGACCGGACGCGCTGAGCTTGGCCAGCGGGGGGATCGCATACGAAACCCCGTTCAAGATCACTTTCGACGCAAGCCGTTCAGGGAGGGGGCGGACCAGGCGTTTTGCCCATCGCAAGCAAAGAAAGGTTCTCAACATGAACATCACGTCCTTAAAAGGCATGTTCGAGGCAACCCGCCTGACCCGCGCGGGCCGGCTCAAGGAGGCCACAAAATTCCTGCGGCAGATGCTCCAGGGCCGGGGCGTCCCGCGTCCCGCGCCGCCCCCGGCTGACGCCGCGCCCCGGATGATCGAATTCGGCCACGGTGAAGCTGAGACAATCGAAATCGCCGACGCCGCCGCCGCCGCCGCGCCGCCCGCCGCGCCGGTGCAAGAAAGCGGCATCGGCCGAGACGGCTTGGGCGCTATGGCCGGCGCCAGCATGCCACCGGCCATGTCCGCGCTGCGCAGTTTTCTTGAACAGGCCAACCAGATTGGATTTTTGCCCCCGCCGGGCAGCCTCGCATTTCCGGAGCCTGCCGAAGACGCGCCGGCGCTGCTCGACGGCGCAAAATTCCTCTCGGCGAGCTTCAGCAATCCGGCCGGCACCCGTCCCTATAAGCTTTATGTGCCCAGCGGCTATCACGGGCAGCCGATCCCGCTGATCGTCATGCTGCACGGCTGCACCCAATCGCCGGACGACTTCGCCGCCGGCACCTGCATGAACGCGCTTGCTGAAGAGCATGTCTGCCTCGTCGTCTATCCGGAGCAGACCAATGTCGCCAACATGTCGAAATGCTGGAACTGGTTCAGCCCGGGCGACCAGCGGCGTGACCAGGGCGAGCCGTCGCTGATCGCGGGGATCACCCGCGAGGTCATGAGCCAGTATGAGGTCGACCCGCGGCGCGTCTATGTTGCGGGGCTTTCCGCCGGGGGCGCGGCCGCGGCGATCATGGGGGCTGCCTATCCCGATTTGTTTGCTGCGATTGGCGTGCATTCGGGGCTGGCCTGCGGCGCGGCCGGCGATCTGCCATCGGCGTTGGCAACGATGCGCCAGGGCAGGAACGGGGTTTTTCAGCGCAGGATGATGCAGCCCGATGCGCGGGAAGGGCGGCGCATTGTCCCCGCGATTGTGTTCCATGGCGACCGCGACACCACGGTGCACCCCAGCAATGGTGATGGCGTCGTCGAACAGTCGACGCTGTCCATGCCACGCGAGACAAGGGTGGAAGAAGGGCGCGTGACCGGCGGTCATAGCTATATCCGCTCTGTGCATATCAGCATGAGCGGGGAAACGCTGGTTGAGCAGTGGCTCATCCATGGCGCCGGCCATGCCTGGTCCGGCGGCAGCCCGGCCGGAACCTACACCGATCCGCACGGCCCGGATGCCAGCAAAGAGATGCTGCGCTTCTTCCTCGATCACCCGCTTCCCGCTGATCGGCCCGATCCCGTACCACCCTGTTGAGATCAGGGGGAAACAGCTTGGCCAATGCGCAAACGATTGCGCCAGCTACAATGGCAAGATCTTGAACTGATTGCCCCCATTGCGCTTGGACAGGTACATGGCTTTGTCGGCGTGTTGGAGAAGTGTTTCCGGTTCCGAAAAATCCAAAGGATAAATCGTGGCGCCGAGGCTGGCGGTGATTTTATGCTTGCCTGAATCTGTCTTGTTGCTGGCTTCAACGACGCGGACGATGCGCTCCAGGATGGCCAGAGCTTCCTCGGAAGAGCGGAGCTCTTCGAGGATGATGACAAACTCATCGCCCCCGAGGCGGGCCACTGTATCGACATCGCGAATGGCCGTGCGGATGGCGTTTGCGGCCAGAACGAGGCGTTGATCACCGCAGGCATGGCCGAGTTCGTCATTAACGCTCTTGAATCCATCAAGATCAAGCATGGCAAGGGCCATGAGCGATTGATGCCGGCAGGCGCGTTTCTGGGCGCTGACGAGGCGGTGCATGAGCATCCGCCGGTTGGGCAGGCCGGTCAGAGGATCGGTAAGGGAGTGATCCTCCAGCTGCTTCTCCAGCGCTTCCCGGTAAATCGTGGAGCCGGTCAGGGCCGCGAACATCTCGGCAATCGTCAGGTTTGTCTTGGTCGGGGGAGGCGGTTGCCGATGGAGCCAGACGATGGAGATGGCGCCCGTGAATCCGGCAGGGCCTGGCAGAGGCAGGACCAGATTGGCGCGCAGGCCGGCCTCGACAAATTCCGGCATGGCATCTTCGCTGTTGGGATAGTCGGGCGTGAACAAAGGCTCGCCGGTGGCAAGTACACGCCCGACCGTGCCTTTGTTCGCGGGGAAGCTGAACGAGACGGTGGGGGCCTGGTTGAGCTGTTCGAGGCCGTAGAACAATTTGTAGCGCAGCCGGTCGGCGCCGTCATAGACAATCAGCGCCGCGCCATCGGCGTTTAACAGCCGTGCCAGGCTCTCAGCCGCCGCGTTAAAGAATTCGGAGAAGGAGAAGATCTGCAGCAGGCTGGTTGTGGTCTGTACGGTCTGCTGCCAGCGCCGTTCATCATTCCACTCCACATGATCCAGATCCAGCATCAACGCTCCCAGGTCTCTTTCTGACGAGCAGCGTAATTGTTTCGCAGCTCCATGGGCAGCCCCCAAATCCGACCAACCGTTCAAAAGAATGAGAGATTTATGGCTGACGCGTGACAGGCCTGCCGGTTCTGGGGGCTGCTGCAAACTACAGGTGGAAATATGTTGGGCGCTTAATAAACTTAAGGTTTTTTAGCGAGTCAAAGCCTCTCCTATGGATATGCGGCAAGTGGTGGGACGGAATTTTGGGCGGCTGCGCCGGGCCAAGGGGCTGACCCAGGAAGAGGACGAGGCGCGGCCGGGCATCAGCCAGTGCCGGGAAAGGCTGCCGTTGGTCGTGTTGCGGCCAATTCCCGTATCAAACGCCGCCGCACACTCTGCATGACTCGCTCTATCTGGCTTTGCGGTTGCAGGCGCGGAGGGGGCTGCCGATGGCTCATCAGCACAAGGCCCGTGAGCGGCGCCTGTCCTGCGCGTGAAGTTTTCCACGGCCTTGATTTTACGTGGAATCACCTGAGCTCCCGGGGTTTTCGATCTGATTTCGGCACGAATTTTCCGTCTTTGTGATTGATTTAAGAGGATTATTTGATTCAGCCTGGTGAACACGCAGATGATGGCCGGTTTTGATCCGATCCGGCTTGTCCCGGCTCTTGGCCTGCCATCCACATCCTTATCCACAAGGTTATCAAGCCTGCTGTGGATAAGCCGCATCCGCGCGGCCGGCGGCCGAAGATCAGGCCGGAGGGTCTCATATAAAAATTTTAACTAACAATTTAGACTTATTTGTCTCTATTTTCCCATGCCGCAGAGTGGGGCATTTACAGTTACGATAAAGAACTGATATCTGTTTCAAAACATATTGGCCGCATAGCCGGCGGGAATAGAAGGCAAAATGGCACGCAGACCCAAATCTGAATGGCGGCCGACCCAGAAAGAGCGCCGCGAGATTGTCGAGCGCGCCCCCACCGTCCGCGACGTGATCGAGGCGTTCGGCGGTGTGAAGGGGGTGGCGGATACGGTCGGCGTCGCGCATCCTTCGGTGTGCCAATGGGTGCGCGAGAACCGCATTCCACAGGGGCGCATCAGTGAGCTGGCGCGGCATTATCGTGTCACCCGCGCGGCGCTCACGCGCTTCGTGATGTTCCGTTAAAGTCTGAATCGCGTTTTAAAGGCGGCCGCCCTTAATCGTCCGTCACGCGGCGGCGGCCCGGCACGGTGATCTCGCCCTCGCCCGGCCGGGGCGGTTTGGGCCGTTCCCCGCCTCTGGCCCGCCAGGCCTGCAGGCGCCACACATAGGCCAGCACCTCCGCACAGGCGCGGTAGAGCGCCACCGGCACATGCTCGTCGGGCTCCACATAGCGATACACGGCGCGCGCCAAGGGCGGCGCCTGCACAATGGGAATGCCCAAAGCGCGGCCGCGCGACATGATCTCCTCCGCCTGCAGCCCCGCCCCCTTGGCCAGCAGCAAAGGCGCGCGGTCGGTTCCCTTCAGGTAGCGGATGGCACAGGCGTAATGGGTGGGGTTGGTGACGATGACGCTCGCCTCAGGGATGCGCTTCATCTGCCGCGCCCGCGCCATCTTGCGCGCCAGGCGCCGCTGCTGCGACTTCACCTGCGGGTTGCCCGCGACATCCTTCATCTCCTCGCGCATATCGCTGTCGGACATGCGCAGCGATCGCCGGTGCATCCAGATCTGCAGGCCGAGATCCCCCACCCCCACCGCCAGCACCGCCAACCCGGAGGCGCCCAGCACCTCCAGCACCAAGATCAGCACCGCCCCTGGATCCGGCTGCGCCGGCCCGGCCAAAGCCGCGAAATCGGCGCGGTGCAGCAGGATCATCGCCCCCCCGGCGCCGCCGATCAGGGCGACCTTCAGGAGATTCTTGCCATTCTCGATCATCCCGTTGGCTGAGAAGACCTGGCCCAGGCCGCGGTCCGGCAGCAGCGCGGCGAAATCGGGCAGCAGCGGCGCCAGTGTGAACACCCAGCCGCCGGAAACGAGGGTGGCGAAGAGCGCCAGCGCCATCAGCAGCAGAATCACCGGGGCGACATCGCCCAGCATCGCCGCGGCCCAGCCATGCGCCGCCGCCAGCGGCGCGGTGCCGGCCAGGGCGAGGCAGGAGGCCATATCCGCCGCCAGGCGCCGCCCCAGCCCGCCGGCGGCCGTCAGCGCCGCGATGATGATGGCGCAGGAGACAGCCGCGCGCGGAAAATCCTGCGAGCGGCGGATATTGCCCTTCTCCGCCGCCTGGCGCAGCCGGCGCTCGGTTGGGGCGTGGCGTTTCTCCCCGGCGCTGCCCTCAGCCATGCAGCAGCGCGCCCACGGCCCGCATGCCGCTCTGCATCAAGCCGGGCAGCCCATGGCCGATATAGAAGACCGATTGCGTCAGCACCCATAGCCCGCCCAGGATGAGCAGTGGAAAGCCGATGGAGAGCAGGTTGAGCTGCGGCGCGAAGACGGTGGCAAGCCCGACCGTGAGATTGATGCAAAGCGCGATGGCGATGACCGGCAGAGACAGCGCGACGGCGCTGGAGATCAGCAAGCCGCCCAGCTGCGCATAGCCCCCCCAGGCGCCCGGGCCCGGCAGGCCCACACCCTGGTCGAAGGAATGGTAGAGGGCGCTGAACAGCCACTCCACCCCGCCGCAGGCCATGAAGCCGATCAGCCCGGCCCAGCTCATGATGTCATAGAGCACCGGCGTATCGCCGGTGGCGCCGCGCAGCTCCAGCTCCGCGAAGCTCAAGCTCATCGACAAGCCGGCGATCTCCCCCACGCTGGCGATGGCGCCGACGACGAGCTGCATGACCATGCCCATGGCGGCGCCGAAGGCGATCTGCGTCAGCCCCATCCCGATGGCGGCGAAGGGGTCGGACGGATAGGGCGGCAGATGCGGCAGCCACCCGGCCAAGGCCAGCGCGAAGGCGGCGGCGAAAATCGCCTTGATCATCGCCGGCAGCATTTGGGACCCCAGCAGCGGCGCGGTCAGCATCAGCCCGGTGATGCGCAGGAAGGGCCAGAGGAATTGGCCAAGCCAGTGCAGGATCTGCGCCTGGTTCAGCTCCATGTCAGCCGCACCAGGCCCGGCGCATGCGCAATCCAGGCCACGGCGAAGCGCTCCAGCATCGCCAGCCCGCCAAACAGGCCCGACAGGGTCAGGGCGATCATGGTCAGCAGCTTGGGCAGCAGCGAGAGCGTGGCGTCCTCAAGCTGGGTGGCGGCCTGCAGATAGCCGACGATAAACCCGACCATGAGGATGAGGCCGATGATCGGCGCCAGCACTGCCAGCTCCATGGCGAAGGCGTCGTGCAGCAGGCGCAGATAGAGCGGCGCCATCAATGCGCCGGGGCGGCGAAACTATTGGCGAGCGTGCCCAGCACCAGCACCCAGCCATGGATGGAGACGAACATCAGCAGTTTCAGCGGCAGGGAGATCAGCGTCGGCGAGACCATGATCATGCCGAGCGACATCAGCACCGAGGCGACGGCGAGATCGATCAGCACGAAGGGGATGTAGATCAGGAAGCCGATCTGGAAGGCGGTCTCCAGCTCCGAGGTGGCGAAGGCCGGCACCAGCACCGTGAAGGGCACATCCTGCGGGCTGGCATATTTCTGGCCGGAGAGATCGGCGAAAAGATGCAGCGGCTCGGCGCGGGTTTGCGCCAGCATGAAGCCCTGGATGGGCGGCTCTCCCGCCTGCACCGCCTGGCTGAAGGTCAGCTTGCCATCGAGGTAGGGCTCGAGCGCATTTTGCTGCTCCTGCTGGATGACGCCACGCATGACAAAGACCGTCAGCGCCAGGGAGAGCGCGATCAGCACCATGTTGGGCGGCGTGGTCTGCAGCCCCAGCGCCTGGCGCAGGATGGAGAGCACAATGATGATGCGGGTGAAGGCCGTCATCAGCAGGAGGATGCCGGGCAGGAAGGCGAGGGCCGTGATGACCAGCAGCGCCTGGATGTCGAGCGAATAAGTCTCGCCCTGCTTGCCATTGACGGCATTGACCAGCGCCAGGCCGCCAGGGCCCTGCGGCGTGGCGGCATGGGCCATGGCCAGCCCGCCAAGGCCCAGCAGCAACAGGCCCAGCCCCAGCGCCAGCCCGGCGCGCCAGAGCGCCGCGCGGGGCGCGATGCCCTCAGCGCGCATCATGGGCCTGCGGATTTTCAAGACGGCCGATGCGGGTGATGCCGTTGCGCCCGATGCCGATGAGAAAGCGCTGCCCCTCGATCTCAGCCACGGCCAGCATGTTGCGCGCCCCCAGCGAGCGCACATGGGTGAGGTTGATCCGCGGCTGCGCGCCCGGCTTATTGGCCCATGGGGCACGCCGCAGAAACCGCGCCAGCCACCAGGCGAGGCCCAGCAATGCGAGGATCACCAGCAGCGAGGTGAGCGAGGAGGCCCAAAGCGATTGAGGCGGCATCCAAGCTTAATCCTGCACCACGAGATTGGTGATGAAGGATGCCGAGAAGGGCGGCTTCTGTGCATAATTGCGGCTGAGCAGCGCGTTGTTCACCAGCGCCAGGCTCTGGTCCTGGATCTGGGTGCGCACCGCCGGGTCGGCCAGTGTCTTTGCCGTCTGGTTCATCAAAAGCCCGATCAGCTGCGAACGGATGATCGGCTCGATGGTGCTGAAATTCTGCACCTGGTCGGGCAGGGCGGTCTGGAATTGCAGGGATATATCCACGAAATCCGCCGGCGGATCGCCCGCCTGGTCGGGAATGCTGATCACCAGATCGTTCAGCTCCGCGAAATAGATCGGAGCGGGCTTGGCGGGTTTGGCCGCCTGCGCCGTGCCATAGTTATGGCCGAGCGTCAGGTAGGCAAAGGCCCCGCCGCCCGCGAGGAGGAGCACGATGACAAGCGAAATGCAGATGATGAGAAGCTTTTTCATGTTTCCCCGCCCTTACGCGCCGACCGCGCTGATCAGCGAGGAGAACATGTCGCGCGCCACGCTGATCACCTGCGCCGAGGCCTGGTAGGCCTGCTCATAATTGCTCAGCAGCACCGCCTGCTGGTCGGAATTCACGCCGCTTGCGGTCTGCAGATTGCTGGTCGCGGTGGTGACGAGAGCGGCGGAATCCGTCGCGGATGTCTGTGCCGCCTGCGCGCTCACGCCCAGGCTGGCGCCGAGATCGACCACGCTTTGCTCCAGCGTGCCGGAGCTGGTCGTGCCCGTGGCGGTGAAGAGGGCGGCCATGCGGGTGGCGTTGCTGCCGCTATCCGCGCCGCCGGGGGTGAGGGTGAGCGTATCGCCCGCGGCCGGCGTGCCGGTGATCGGCAATTGCCAATAGGTGCCGGCGGCAGCGCTGCCCGACGGGTAGGCGACCGCGATGGTGCCCCCGGCGCTGCTGGAAAATGTGCCGGAGATCGTCGCAGCCGGATTGCTGGCCGGGGCGACGGTGTAGGCCGTTGGAGAGGTGAAAGTGACGATGAGATCCTGCCCATAATCGCCCGCGGGCACCTGGGCGGCATTGCCGGCCGGGCTGCTCACCACCGTGTCGGTGCCGGGGATGATGGTCCCGGCATTGTTATCGGAGATCGAGCCATTCGCCTGCAGCGTGCCCAGATTGGCCACGTAGGGGTCGGCGGCGGCGATGTCCTCGGGCTGGCTCGCGGCGACTGAAATGCTGGAGGCCGCGCCCGGTGCGGGGTTGATCGTCCAGCTATCCCCCACCGCCGGGGTGCCGGTGACGGCGAGCGTGATGCCCGCGAAGCTGGGCGGGGGGCTGGAGACGCTGACGGGCTGGCCCGTCGCCTGATTCACCGCCGACCAGCCGCTGCTGGTGGAGGTCAGGGTGAAGGGGCCGCCATTGGCGGGCAGGGACGCCGCGTTGAGCGCGCTGACGCTGACACTTCCGGTACCGGTATTGCTCTGGCTGGCGGTGGCGCTGGCGGCGGGCACGGTGAACAAGGCCCCGCCCTGCGCGCCGCTGCTGGTCAGCCCCTGGGCCTGGGCGGTGTTGACGGCGCTGGCGAAATTGGTGGCCAAGGCGTTCAGCCCCTGCTGCGCCTGCGCCCCGGCCTGATAGCTGTAGAGCGCCGCGCCGATGGCGCCGTCACCCTCGCCGGCGGCGAGCACCGTGCCATCATTGCCGACCATGACCTCGGGATTTCCCTCGCCATCAGTGCCCACGCTCAGGCTCTTCACCCCCGCCTGGGTCAGCAGCATGGTGCCGCCGCTGCTCACGATCACCCCGCCATCCGCCTGGGGGGTGACGGTGACGCCGAGCAGGCTGGACAGGGAATTGAGCGCGGCCTGTTGCTGATCCAGCAGGCTGGCATCGTTCGGCGCGGCCGTGAGGGAGTGGTTGATCGAGGCGAGCTGGCCCAGGAGCCCGTTGGCGCTCGTCACATTATCGCCCAGCGCGGAGGTGGCGGCGGCCATGCTGCTCTGGATCGTGCCGGCGGCACTCTGGAACGCAGCCGCCACGCCGCCCGCGTCGGAGAGCACGGTGGCGGCCTGCGCGTCACTGGTGGGCTCGGCGGCCAGCGTGCCCAGATCGTTGAAGAAGGTGCTCATCGCGCCCTGCACGTCGCCATTGCCGGTCAGCGCGTTGGAGAGGCTGGTGAGCTGGGTGGACAGCAGCCCCGCCGCGCCGTTCTGGGCATTGGCCGAGCGCAGCTGCGCGGCGGCGAAGGCGCTGGTGGCGCGCGTCACGCTGGGGGCCAGCACGCCGCTGCCGGGCTCGTTCGCGCCGCTCGTCGCCTCCTGGGCGCTCACGCTCTCCACCGCATAGCCGGGGGTGGTGGCGTTGGTGAGATTGTTGGAAACCGTCTCGATGCCGGTTTCAAACAGGTCAAGCCCGGAAAGGGCGGTGGTCAGCGCGTTGTTGATGCCGCTCATGGGGGTCCTGCCTTGTCGGAAACGGAGAGGGGGGCGCCACTGCCGGCGGCGGGCGAAACGCCCAGCGCCTGCAGCACTTGCGCCATCATCGGGGATTGGGAAACACTAAGGATCTTGGTGGCGTAGCCGCTATCGGTCGCGTAGCCGCCCTGCTGCAACGCGCTGGCAAAGCCGCTCACCGTATCCTGCCCGGCCGCATTGGGGAACACATCCTGCACGCGGTGCACATAATCCTGCACGCTGTCAGCGGGCGAGGCGTAATCCTTGAACGGCGCGGCCATGGCGGTCAGCACGCCGTCCACCATCTCGGTCGTCTCCCGGGTGGTTGAAGGATCGCCCGGGGCGGCCTTCATGCCGAACAGATTATTGCCGGCCATCGAGGCGCCCCAGCCGGTCTCCAGCGCCGCCTGCGCCAGAATGCCCACCGCCGGCACCCCCAGCGCTTGCGCGGCGTGCTCCACCTGCGGCCAGATCTGCCTGGCGAAGCTCTTGGCCTGGGAGACGAGATCAACCGCCGCCCCGGCGCCACCCGGCGCGCCCAAAGGCGTGGCGGTGACGGGGGCCGGCACCGCGTCCATGCCTTGCGCATTGGTGAGCAGCGCCTCCAGCGCGCCGGGGGGAAGCGGCGTCGCCCCCGGTGCGGATTGGGGCATTTGCGACCCCTCGCCATATTGGCGCAAGGCCGCCTGCACCATCTGCCCGTCCAGCCCGCCAAAATCGTTCTGCGCGATGTTCCACAGGAACATGCTCTGGAATTGCGAACCGCCAGGGCCGAGGCTGTCGGCCTGCATCCCCGTCTCGTTGAGCGCGGAGAGCACCTGGTACCAGAGCATGCCGGTCATCTTCTCCACCTGCTGGGTGATGGCCTGGCGCGAGGGCGCCGGGCCGGCCCGGCCGGCAGGGGGGGAGAGAGGCGGGGTCAGGTTCATCGCCGCGCCTTTTGGGCCTGTGCGCCGGGCATCAGATCACCTTGATCCGGCCCTTGATCGCGCCGGCCTGCTTCAGCGCCTCGACGATGGCGATGAGATCCTGCGGGCTCGCGCCCACCGCGTTCAGCGCCGCCGCCACCTGCTGCAGCGTGGCCGCGTGCGGCAGCATGATCACCTGCGCCTTGGACTGGTTGGCGCTCACCGCGCTGTTGCGCACCCCCACCGTCGTGCCGTTGCTGAACGGCCCAGGCTGGCTCACGGCATTTTGCGTCTGGATGCTCACCGTCAGATCGCCGTGGCTGACCACGGCGGGGCCAAGCTCCACACCCTCGTTCATCACGATGGTGCCGCTCTGCGCATCCACGATGATCTCGGGCTCCGTCTGCGGTTCAGTGACCGGCAGGGCCATCAGATTGGCCATGAAGCCGACCTCATTGCCGCCATTGCCGCCATTCACATCCACCTCGCCGGGCGAGACCGCATTGGCGGTGCCGGGGCCGAAGGCGGTGTTGATCGTATCGGCGATGCGCTGGGCGGTCTCGAAGCTCGGATCATCGACGAGCAGCGCCGTCATGCCGTTGATCGTGAAACTCGCCGGGATGGTGTTGGCGAGAATGGCCCCGCTGGGGAGCGTGCCGGTGGTTGGCACATTCACCTGCGTGCTGTTGCCCCCGGCGCTGACGGCAAAGCCGCTGACCAGCAGCGGCCCCTGCGCCTGCGCGTAGATCACGCCATTGCCGCCGCGCAGCGGCGTGGGCAGCAGCACGCCGCCGGCCAGCGAGGAGGCATTGCCAACCGCCGAGACGGTGACATCGACCCTCTGGCCCTGATGCGCGAAGGCGGGCACCTCGGCGGTGACCATCACGGAGGCGACATCGTTCGGCATCATCGTGGTCACGTTGCCCAGCGACACACCCATGTTGCGCAGCATGTTGAGGATGGCCTGCTGGGTATAGGGCACCTGCGTGGTCTGGTCGCCCGTGCCGGGCAGCCCCACCACCAGGCCATAGCCGTAGAGCTGGTTGGGCGGCGCGCCCTGCACGCTTACCAGCTCGCCGATCGTCGTGCTCTGCGCCTGCGCCATGGGGGCCATGGCAAGACCAGCGCCCAGCGCGAAAAGGATGGAGAAAACCCGCTTCAAAACGGCCAGACTTTCGAAAGCGCACGCTGCAGCCAGGGCACGGTATGGGCGTCGTTGATCGGGCCATTGCCGACATATTGCACGTTCATGTTGGCGATATTGTCGGAGGAGATGGCGGCGTTGGCGGCGATGTCGTCCGGGCTCGCATAGCCGGTGACGACGATGCTGGTGACATTGCCGTTGATGTTGACATTGGTGCGGCCCTGCAGGGCGAGCGTGCCGTTGGGGTCGACATTCGTGACCACCGCCTCAACCGCGCCGGTAATGTCATTGGCGGCGACATCGGAGCCCGTGCCGGCAAATTGCTGATCGGAGCTGGCGGTGATCGTCGGCGACAGGCTGCCGCCATTGATATGGCCAAAGCTCATCGGGATGCCCATGAAGGTGGTCATGGAATCATTGATCGTGCCGGTACGCTTCAGCGCGGCATTGTCGGTATTGCTGGCGGAGGAAGAGGTGACGATCTCGATGGTGACGAGATCGCCTACCTTCCAGTCCCGCCGCGGCGCATAGAGCGAGCCGGCCGTGCTGGCGGGATAGACGGAGCCATTCACCGCATTGGGCTGGGGCTCCACCACCACCGGAAAGGGGGCGGGTTTGACAAGCTGGGTCTGGGTGGGCTCGTGCGTTGCACAGCCGGCCAGCACAGGCAGCGCCAGAACGGCCAGCGCGCGGCGCAGCCTGGCCCTCATGCGCCCTGCGCGGCCTGCGCCAGATAGCCCAGCTCCGAACCGACCGAGGTGGCGACCTGCGTGCCAAGCTGATAGGTGCGCTCGGCGGAGATCATGCTCACCATTTCCTGCACGACATCGACATTCGAGCTTTCCAGGTAATCCTGGTTGATCGAGCCCAGGCCGTTGGTCTGCGCGGCGCCGACCGTCGGCGCGCCGCTCGACGTGGTCTGGGCGTAGAGATTCTGCCCCAGCGGCTGCAGCCCCTGCGGGTTGACGAAGTTGGCGAGCTGGATCTGCCCCACCTGCGTGGCCTGGCTGCTGCCCGATTCCGTCACCGACACGGTGCCATCCGTGCCGATGGTGACCGAGGTGGCGTTGGAGGGAATGGTGATGGCCGGGATCACCTGATAGCCATTGGCGGTGACAAGCTGGCCGTTCTGGTTGGTCTGGAAGGAGCCGTCACGCGTATAGGCGGTCTGGCCCGAGGGCAGCTGCACCTGGAAAAAACCGCTGCCATTGATCGCGAGATCGTACGGGTTGCTGGTGCTGGTCAATGTGCCCTGCGTCTCGACATCCTTGATGGAGGCGACCTTGACGCCGGTGCCAAGCTCCAGCCCGGAGGGATAGTTCGTCTGGCCGGTGGAGTTGGCGCCAGGCTGCGTCTCGTCCTGGTAGAGCAGCGTCTGGAATTCCGGCGTTTCGGATTTGTAGGCGGTGGTATTCGCGTTCGCCAGATTGTCGGCGATGGTGTCCATCATCGTCTGGCTGGCTTCGAGGCCGCTGGCGACCGTATCGAGTGTCGGGTTCATCGGCTCATCCTTGCGCGAGAAGAGAGTTCAGATCGGCGCTGGCGCTGGTTTGGGACTTCGTGAGCTGCGCCTGCAGTTCATAGGAGCGGCTGTCGGAGATCATCTGCATCATGGCCGCGGTCGGATCGACATTGCTGTCGTTCAGATAGCCCTGGTGCAGCGCGCCATTGGCCGCGGGCGTGAGGGCCGCGCCGGTTGGCGGCAGATAGAGGGAATTGCCCATCGGGGTCAGCGTGCCCCCCGGCGTGGAGACCATCGCAATCTGGCCGAATTGCTGGGAGAGGCCGCTGCTCGACCCGGCGACGACGCCCGAAATCGTACCGTCCTCGCCGATCTTCAGGCTGGTGAGCTGCGGCAGGCTGATCGGGCTGCCGGTGGTGCTGAGCACCGGATTGCCCGCGCTGTCGGTGAGAATGCCGGCATTGGAGATGGAGAGCGCGCCGTCGCGCGTCAGCGCGGTGCCCCCGGCGGTCTGTACCGTCAGCCAGGAATCGCCGCTGAGGCCCACATCCAGCGTATCGCCGGTCTGGTTCATCCGGCCTTGCGTCAAATCCGGCCCCGGCACGGCGGCCACAACCGCGCCGCCCGGCGGCGCGTTCGCGCCTTCATAGGGGGCTGCCTCCGCCACCGCCTGCATCGCCGCATAGCCGGGCGTGTTGGCGTTGGCGATGTTGCTGGCGACGGCCTGCAGCTGCGCATTGACATCCTCAAGCCCGGACATCGAGGTGTAGAGCGAACTCATCTGCATCGCGGGTCTCCGCCTTAGGCTAACGCGACGTTAGATCTGCACCAGGCGCTGGGCGTCCTGCTGCTCGGTCTGCAGCACGGAGGTATTCGCCTGATAGGCCTGCTGATACTGGATCAGCGAGACCAGCAGCGAGGAGGTGGAGGCGTTGGAGGCTTCGAGATAGCCGCCCTCCACCGTGCCCGCCTGGCCGGTGCCGGGGGTATTGATCACCGCCGTGCCGGAGGTGTTGGTGGCGGCAAAGATATTGCCGGATTGCGCCTCGAGCCCTTCCGGGTTGATGAAATTGGCGAGGGCCAGCGTGCCGTTGGTGACGGTCTGGCTGTTCGAGTAGGTCGAGACGATCTGGCCGGCGGAATTGATCGAGGTGCCGTTATAGGTGCCGGCGGCGTAGCCGTCATTGGTCAGCCCGGCCACGGCGAAATTCTGCGCGCCGAGCGTGGTGCCGGAGAAATCGAAGCTGAGCGTGGAACCGGCTGCGCCATTGTTCCAATTGACGGTCAGCGTCTTTGGGCTGCCGCTTGCCAGCGTGCCGTTGGTGTTGAAGTTCAGCGTCGTCAGATTCGTGGGGCCGCCGATAGCCGTGCCCGTGGAGGTCACGGGCTGCGCATAGACCGTCCAGCTTGGCGTGGCACCGCCCGCGGCCTGGTTCTGCACGAGGTAAAGCTTGACCGTGTTGGCATTGCCCAGAGAATCATAGGCAACGGTCGAGGTGCTCTCGCTGTAGGTCGTGCTGTCGGTGGGGCTGAAGGTCGTGGTGGCGGGGATCTGCGCGTCGCCGGAATTGAGATCCAGGTCCACGCCCAGTTTGGCGCTGGGGTTGGCCGGCATGGAGCCGGTGCTGACCGTGATGGGCGTCAGCGTGCCCGACGTGCTGGTGCCGCTATAGCCCATGGCCGAAGCGCCGCTGGCCGTTTGCAGCGTGCCGTTGCTGCTGAGCTGGAAGGCGCCGTCACGCGTATATTGCTGCGCGCCATTGTCGGAGACCACGAAATAGCCATTGCCCTGGATGGCGGCATCCAGCCCGTTGCCCGTGCTGGTCAGGCTGCCTTCGGAGTCGTTCGTGTCCATGCCTTCGGTCGTCGCGCCATAGCCGGGGACGTTGGCTTCACCCGTGGGATAGACGTCCTCGAACAAGGCCGCCTGGCTCTTGAATGCCGTGGTGCTGGCATTGGCGAGATCGTTGGAAACGGTGTCCAGCCCGGTCTGGGCTGCATCTAGGCCAGACAGCGCGGTCTGTAAGGACATCAGGAGGCTCCCAGGACGGTGGTGACGGAGGAGGCGGCCAGCGGCGTATCGCTGCCCGCGACATTCAGGGTCGGCGAGGCGCCGGAGATATTCACGCCCTCGACCGTATGGACAGAGTAGGTGGCCGCCTGGACGGCGTTGCCGGAATTGTCGGCGGCGGAGATGGCGTAGGTATATTGATCGCCCGCGGTGCCGCCGCTCCATTGGAAGCTCTGCTGGCCCGCCCCCAGCGCGCCCAGATTGACCGTGCCGGCGAGGGTGCCGTTGGCATTCAGGATCGTCGCGGTGACATTGCTGGCGGCACTCGGCAGGGTGAAGGCGCCGGTGGCCACCCCGCTGGCATTCGCCGTCATCGTATCGCCGGAGACCGCGACCTGCTTGCCGACCAGATCCGCGGCCTGCCCCATCTGGCTGGCTGTCGTGGCGCTTTGCAGCGTGCTGATCTGGCTGTTCAGCTTGTCGACGCCATCCACCGTGGCGATCTGCGCGAATTCCGAGGCCATCTGGGTCGGGTCGGCCGGGTTCATCGGGCTTTGATATTGCAGCTGCGCGGTGAGCAGCTTCAGGAAATCGCTCTGGCTGAGCGCGGTGGCGGACGCGCCGGAGCCAGAGGCGGCGCTGGTGCTGGCGGTGGTGGAGGCCGCAACGGAGGCGGCGGTGACCGAGCCGGTTGAGCTGGTGGCGAGCGAGGTCATGGTCAGGACACCTGGAAGGATGAGATCATCTGCTGGTCGATGCGGGTGGCCTGCTGCAGCACGGCGACCGAGGCGGAGTAGCTGTTCGAGCTGTCGATCATGTTCATCATCTCCTGCGCGCGGTCGACATTCGAGCCGGTCACATAGCCCTGCGCATCGGCATACGGACTGCCGGGATCGTAGGTGCGGGTGGGGGCGGCATCGCTTTGCGTCACGCCGAGCACGGCCACGCCCATCTCCTGCGGACCGGCATCGCTGCCGCCCTCATCGGCCACGGGCGCGGCCTCGAACACCGGTTCCTCGGCCCGGTAAGGCTGCGTGCCGGGCGCGGCCGCGGTATCCGCGTTGGCCAGATTGGAGGCCACCGCCGACAGGCGCAGGTTCTGCGCATCAAGCGCGCTGCCGACGATGCTGAAAATGCCACTCATGTGCTGTCTCCTTGCCCGTGACGCTAATTGCCGCTGGGATTGGGCCGCAGCGCGGTGATCAGGTCCGCCGTCGATTGCCGCAGGAAGGTCGCCGTGCTCTGCATGACCTCGCCATTCTGCGCGTCCTCGACGCGCTCGGAATCGAGATCGACATCATTGCCGTTCAACCCCACCGTTGCATCGGCGCGATATTGCGCCGCCGGGACGGCGCCGGGATCGGCCATCTGCTGTGACAAGGAGGCATCGAAATCCACATCCGTTGCCTTGAAGCCGGGTGTATCCGCGTTCGCAATATTGTTCGCGATCAGGTCCTCGCGGTCCTGGGCGACGTTGAGAACGGCGCTGTAGAAGCTGAAAAAGGCAGGTTGCATGTCGCGCGGAAGGTTCACGAAATGTTAGGATTTGGCAAGATCAAAAAGTCGGGATAAGAGCTTATTTCATAGAAATATCGATGATGAGCCGTTCTGCAATTTTTAGTTAGCCTACGTAATATAAGGCCTACCGATTTTAAAAATTCAACAAAGCATGTTAAACAACCGATAAATTTACAAAAGAAATGTAGGCAAAATTTTTTTTGTGAATATTGCCTACTTAAGTTCACTTCTTCGTCAGATGGGCCTTGCCCTCAACCTGCCGCTAAATTATCCAACGCGGCGTTACTTAACGATTTGTTTAGTTTTAGGTTAAGGATCGTGTCCTAATGAGTGTTGGCGCGCTTCTGCCCGTCTCCGCCGGCTTGGCTACGGCCGGCTCCTCCCCGTCGGGAACGGGGGCGCAGAGTAGCTTTCTCGATCTCGCCACCGCGGCGCTCAAGGATGTCTCCGGTGCGCAGGCACAGGCCAGCACGGCCGAGGCCAGCTATGCCGCGGGCGTGCCGGGCGCCACGCTGGCCCACGCGCTGGTGGCGAGCGACCGTGCGGAAACCGCATGGAGTGCTACCGTCGCGGTGCGTAACGAGGCCGTCTCCGCCTATCAGTCGATCATGAACATGCAGTTCTGAGCCGATGGCGGACTGGCGCGCGCAGCTCACCAAGGTCAAAACGCAGGCCCTGCAGGCGCCGCGGCTGCTCTTGGCAGGCGGCGCGGTTGTCGCCTTGTCGGCGGCTTTGGTCGGCTGGCTGGAATTCTCCTCGCCCCCCTACGCGGTGCTGGAGGAGGGGTTGAGCCCCGCCGATGGCGGCAAGGTGATCGCGGCGCTGCAGAAACTCGGCATACCTTATCAGTTGCAGGCCTCCGGCGATGTGATCCTGGTGCCGGCCCCGCAGCTCGCCCAGGCGCGATTGCAGCTGGGCGCCGCGCAGGTGCCGGGCAATGATGTCAACAGTGCCTGGGCGCAGGTCGAAAACGCCCCGATCACGGCCTCCGACCAGGCGCAGCAGGCCATGGGCAACCAGGCGCTGGAACTCTCCCTGCAGCAATCGATCGAAAGCCTGCAGGGGATCAGCAGCGCCCAGGTCTTCCTGGCGATCCCGGCGCAAACCCCGTTCCTGGCCGATCAGCCCAAGGCGTCCGCCTCGGTGGTCATCAATGCGGATGCCGCGGCGGCGCAGGCGCAAGGGGCGGCGATCGCCGGGCTGGTGGCCGGCGCGGTGCCGGGGCTTGCCCCGGAGCAGGTCACGGTGGAGACCACCAGCGGCGTCACCGTCTTCCCGCAGACGGGAGTGGCCGGCAACGCCGCCCAGCTTGGCACCACCGCCGATATCGAGGCGCAGGCTGCCGCACGGGTGGCGGAGATCCTCACCCCCCTGGTGGGCGCGCGGAATTTCCGCACCGGCATCAGCGCCGATATCGATTTCACCGAGATTCAAACGCATCAAACAAGCTACGGGCCCGGCCATTTCGTGCAGCATGCGGTGCAGGATCAGTCGCACCAGATCGGCAGCACGCAGATGCCGGCCATCGGCATTCCGGGTGCGCTCTCAAACCAGCCCCCGGCGGCCACCACCGCCAACCCGGCCAATGTGCCCACGCAAGGCGGCGCGCAGGCTGGCGCCCCCGCGGCGGGCAACCAGGCCGCCGCCGCGCAAACGCCGCGCCAGGACAGCGACAACGAGGACCAAACCTACGAGAACGATGTCAGCGACAGCGACATTACGCGGCCGGACTGGGCGGTGAAGGGCATCGCGGTCTCGGTGGTCATCAATAAGGACGCGCTCGGGGCGCTTTCGACCGAACAGGTGAAAACCGCCATCGCCGGCGCCTTCTCTTATCCCGATGTCACGGTCAATGTGCTGGCCGCGCCCTTCCGCAGCCAGGGCGCCATCGGCACCAACCTGCTGGACGCCTCCAGCGGTGCCATTGCCCATGCGCTGCTGGAGCTGCTGGCCGCCGCCTTCGTGCTGCTCGGCGTGGCGCTGCCGCTCTCGCGCCGGCTGCAGAGCATCGATCTGAAAGCCATTCTCATTCCGCCGCCCCCGCCAGCCCCGGCGCCGATCCCCGTGCCGGTGGTCCGGCCTGAGTTGATGACGCCGGCTATGAATTTCGCGCCGCTGCGCGAGCAGGTGGCCGAAAATCCGCGCAATGTTGCCAACCTGCTGCAAAGCTGGGCGGAAGAGCCTGAGACCCGGGCAGAACGATGAGCGCCACCGCCAGCAGGGTTCCCGCCAAGGCCGTTCCGCCCCCCGCACCGATTGAGCAGCTGAGCGGGCCGGAACGTGTCGCCATCGTGCTGCAGGAGTTGGGCGAGGGCACCGCCGCCCTGGTGCTGCGCGAGATGGATGATGCGCTGGTCACCCGCATCTCAGCGGCAATGACGGCGATGCGCAGCGTGCCCTTTGGCCTGCGTACCCAGGTGATGGAGCGTTTTGCCAGCGAGGTGGGGGGGCAGGGCCTGAGTGGCCCGGCGCTGAAATTCCTGCATCGCACGCTGGTGTCCGCCTTTGGCGAGGCGCAGGCGCGGGAGATCCTGCGCCGCCTCGCCCGGCAGAATGCCACCCGCGCCTTCCAGCTGCCGCCGCAATGCGACCCGCAGACGCTGGCGGTGCAGATGGCAAATGAGCGCCCGCAGACCATCGCCCTGCTGCTCGCCCATATTCCGCATGAAATGGCAGCCGAAATGCTCACCTTCCTGCCCGAGAGCCTGGCCGCCGAGGCCTTGTACCGCTTCTCGATCCTGGATGTGGTTTCGCCCAACGCGGTGCTGGAACTGCAGCAGATGGTCGATGAGATGATGCAGGCGGCGGCTTCCGGCGGGCGGCGCGTGGCCAATCTCGGCGGGCCGAAGCTCGCCGCCGACATTCTCAACCAGCTGCAATCTGACAAGATGCAGCAGGTGCTCTCCGGCATCGAGACGCATGACAGCCCGACCGCCGAAAAGATCCGCGAGAATCTCTTCACGTTCCCGGATCTGGTGCGGCTGCCGGACCAGGCCTTGCGGCTGCTGCTGCGGGAAGTCTCGACCGATCTGCTGGCGCCCGCTCTGCGGCTTGCGGATGCGGAGCTGAAGGAACGCTTCTTCACAAATATCTCCGCGCGCCAGCGCGAGGTGCTGAACGAGGAACTGGCCGGCGCCCCCGGGCTGCGCCGCGCGGATGTGCTGGCCGCGCAGGGCGAGATCGTCGCCGTGGCGCTGCGCCTGGCAGAGGAAGGCAAGATCGCCGTGCGCGCCAGCGAGGAGCTGCTGTGATGGATGTTGCCTTGCCCCCCGCCGCCAGCGCCAGCGTTTCGCAAGCCAGCGCCAGCGCCACGCTGCCTGACGCGGCCATGCCCGACTCCAATAGCTGGACGAACACGTTGCAAACCGTGCTGTCCGCCCCCCAAACGCCGGAGGCCGCGCAGGGCACGGCCCCGGCGGTGGATCAGCCCGCCGCGGCCGCCGCCCAGAGCGGCCAGGACGAACCGGACAGCGCGGATGCCGGCAGGGCGGCGCACGCTTGCGGCAGCGACAGCGCCTCCACCGCCACAAACGCCCCGGCGCATAAGCATGACGAGGCCGGCGCGGATGGCGCACTCAGCGCGCTGGCGGCGCTGGTGCTTGGCCTGGCCAGCGGGCAGCCTGCCGCCACGCCGCAGGCCGCGAACGCCAAACCCACCGCGGGCGCGACAGGCGACAGCCCCGCCACCGCCGGCACGGCCGGCACCACCTCCCCCGCAGGCAAAACCCGCGCGGCCAGCCAAACCCAGGCAACGGGCGCGGCGCATGAACCCGCCGAAACCGCCGCCCTGACGGGGGATGCGCCGCCGCCGCCCGCTACCGCCAAATCCGCGCCGGCCTTGACGGCGCCGGGGGCAGCTCCGCACACCGCCACCAGCGCGTCGGCGGCAACCCCGCACGCCGCCCCCAGCGCGCCGGCGGCGAGTCCCGCGGTGCCCGTCTCCACCGCCAGCACGACCGTGGGGGTGCCCGCACCGGCCACGCCGCCATCCGGGCAGACGGATGCCAAAACCACCCCGGCGCTCGCCACCGCCAGCGCGGTGAAGAGCGTTCTGGCCGCGCAGGCGGACAAAACCGGCCGCATTGCCCAGCACACAGCGCCAGCAGCCCCCGGCACGGCCCAGCCCAGCCTCGCCTCCGCGGCCAGCACGGCCAGCACGGCCACCGGGGCCATCGCCGCGCCGGTGCAGGCCGAGAGCCCCCCCGCCACAGCCAAGCAGACGGCGCAAACCACGGCCGTGTCTGCCGCTGCCAGCGTGTCGGCCACGACCTCGCTGGCATCCGCAGCACTCGCCGCCACCGTCTCCGCCCTGCACCAGAGCGGGCAGGACCGTGTCACGCTGCGGCTCGACCCGCCGGATCTTGGCCAACTCACGGTCAATCTCGGTCTCGGGGCGGCCGGGCAGCTCAACGTCACCTTCATGCCCACCACCGCCCATGCGGCGCAGCTCCTGCATAACGGGATGGACGGGTTCCGCCAGGCGGCCAGTGCCGCCGGGCTGACGCTGGGCCAGGCGGATGTGGGGGCCGGCGGCGGCCAGGGCCAGTTCCGCCAGGGCAGCTCCTCCGGCACGGGCGGCAGCGCTGGCGCGGCCTCCCTCCAAACGGGCAACGCCGAGAGCCTGACCAGCGATCCGGGAGTGCGCGCCTATGCTTGACGCGCTCAGCGCCTTGCTCAGTCCTGCCGAGGTGGTGACACCGATCGACCTGCTCAACCATGTCCGCGCCCCGGTGCTGCGCGCAGGGCTGATGGAGGCTCTGTCCTCGCGCTTCATGCGCCAGATCGGGCTCGCCCTGTTCAAGACCACGCGCAGCTCGGTCTCGTTGCTCGCCAGCAAGACCAGCGTCGATACGCATGAGGCGGTGATCGAGCGCCTGCCGGATGTGCTGCTGGCCGGGATCGCGGATCTCTCGCCCTTGCGCGGCCGCGCGCTGCTGACGCTGGATGGCGCGCTGCTGGGCGCCATCGTCGATGGCATGTGCGGCGCCAGCATCCCCTCGACGCCCCCGGCGCATGATCTTTCGGTGATGGAGCTGCGCATCGGCCGCCAGCTGATCGAGGCCGTGTACAAATCCGCCTCTGACTCACTGACGCCGCTCGGCATCGCGCCGCTCAGCGCCGCCAGCTACGAGACCGCGCGTGCGATGCTGACCGTCGCCGACGCGCAGGACTGGATGATCGAGATCACCGGCCAGTTCGAGACCGCGCTCGGCCAGGGCCGCATCACCATTGCCTTGCCCTTCGCGCCCTTGGATTCGCTGGAGCAGAAGCTGCACGCCCAGGCGGGGGTGGGCGCCAGCCGTGCCCTGGATGAGGCCTGGACCTCCGCCCTCGCCGCCAATAGCGAGATGGTGCCGCTCACGCTGCGCTTCGAGGTGGCGCGCGGCACGCTGGCGATGTCGCGGGTGAACGCGCTGAAGCCCGGCACCCTGCTGCCGCTCACCCTGCTGCCGGAGGCCATTGCCGTCAGCGGCGGGATCGATCTCTTCAAGGCCGAATATGGGGAGTTCGAAGGCGCCATCGCCTGCCGGGTGAGCCCGGGCCAATCGCTGGACAAGGGACATAGCATGACCGTGAATGCAAAGGACGACGCCCTGCGCGTGGCCCAGGCTAACGTCGAAATCGCGCTGGAACCGCTGGTGCCGCTGCCCGGCCAGGCAGCCGTTCTGGAGGGCAGCAAGCTGCTGGACCGCGTGCAGGTCGCCATCTCGGTCGAGCTCGGCCGCGCCGGGCTGACCGTGAAGGATATGCGCACCCTGCGCCATGGCCAGGTCATCGCGCTGGATCAGCATGTCGGCGACCCGCTGGTGATCTACGCCAATGGGCTGAAGCTGGCGCATGGCGAGGTCGTCGCCATCGGCGATGGAGAGCGCTACGGCATCCGCATCACCGGCCTCGCCGGCGAGGTGGAGCCCATGCCCGAGACGACAGAGTGAGCAATAGCGACGTCGATGCCGGCGCCTGGATTGCCTTCGCCGAACTCGCAGGCCCCGTGCTGCTGGTGCTGCTGGTGATCGGCGTCGCCACCGGCATGCTGCAGACCGCGACCCAGATCAAAGAGGCCTCGGTGCCCTTCGTGCTCAAGCTGGCCGGTGTGGCGGTGCTCACCAGCCTCGCCGGGCCGATGATGCTGAGCGGCGTGGAGCGCTACGCCACGCACGTCTTCCTGGCGATTCCGGGGCTGGTGCATGGCTGAGGCGTCAGCCCTGCGCGGCTTTGGAAAGCTCAACGCCGCGCAGTTCTCGGGGCCGATTCTGGTCCTGCTCATCCTCGTCATGCTGGTGATGCCGCTGCCTCCGGCGGCGATCTCGCTGCTGTTCGCCGTCAATATTTCCGCCGGGCTCGTGATTCTCGGCGCCTCGCTCTATATCGCCTCGCCCGCGGAGTTCTTGGCCTTTCCCTCGATCCTGCTGGCCACCACGCTGATGCGCCTGGCGCTGAACGTCGCCACGGCGCGGGCCATCCTGCTCAACGGCTTTACCGGGCCGGGGGCGGCGGGGCATGTCATCGAGGCGTTCGGCCAGTTCGCGGTGGGCGGCAATTATGTCGTCGGCGCCATCATCTTCGTCATTCTGATCGTCATCAATTTCGTGGTGGTGACGAAAGGCGCCTCGCGCGTCGCGGAGGTTTCCGCGCGGTTCATGCTGGACAGCCTGCCAGGGCGGCAGATGGCGATCGACGCCGAGATCAATGCCGGCATGCTGAGCCCGCAGGCGGCGGAGCGGCGGCGCGAAATGCTGCGCCGGGAGGCGGATTTTTTCGGCGCCATGGATGGCGCCAGCAAGTTCGTGCGCGGCGACGTGGTGGCGGCCATGATCATCCTCGTCGTCAACATGCTTGGCGGGCTGATCATCGGCACGCTGCAATATGACCTGCCGCTTGCGGATGCGGCGCGCACCTACACGCTGCTGACGGTGGGCGACGGGCTGGCGGCGCAAATTCCGTCGCTGACCATCTCCGTCGCGGCGGGCCTTGTCGTCACCCGTGTCGCCACGGGCGAGGATATCGGCGCGCAGATCAAATCCCAGCTCTCCAAATATCCGCAGGCATTGGCGATCGCTGCGGCCATCACCATCGCCATCGGGCTGGTGCCGGAGATGGCGCATATCCCCTTCCTGCTGCTGGGTGGTGCGCTGGGCATGGCGGCTTGGCGGCTCTCGCGCGGCATGCCGCAAGCGGCGCAGGCCAACGCGGCGCAAACGCCAAGCGAGGCCGATGGCGGCAAGGCCGAGGTGAAGCCGGACAGCCTGACGGATGTCAGCGGCGTCGACCCGCTGGGCATGAATATCGGCTTCGCCCTGGCGCCGATGGTGGGGCCGGGGGAAGGCCGGCTGCTCGGGCGCCTCACCGCCGTGCGCCAGCGTTATGGCCGCGCCATGGGGTTTCTGGTACCCGCCGTGCATATCCGCGATTCCGCCG
>DATJXU010000135.1:0-9542 GCA_035499915.1 Acidocella sp. | reverse complement strand
GTGCCCTTGGCGGCCGCGCCCCAATCCACCGGGGCGATGAACAGCTCCGCCATATAGCATAGCGCGATGACGAGAACGAGCGCGCCGATCATCAACTCCATCGACCTGAAGCCGCGTCCGCCCAGTATCAGCATGCCATAGGTGATAATGGCGGTAAGTCCCATGCCCACCATCAGCGGGAAATGACATAAAAGCGAGAGGGCGATGGCACCACCCAGAAACTCCGCCAGGTCCGTCGCCATGGCGGCCACCTCGCTTACCCCCCACATCATATAGACGACAGGGCGGGGCAGGTGGGTGCGGCACAACTCCGCCAGATTACGCCCCGTGATCAGGCCCAGCTTGGCGGAAAGCGCCTGGAACAGCATGGCGATGAGATTGGCGAGCAGCACCACCCAGAGCAGCTGATCATTATAGCGCGCCCCAGCCTGGATGTTGGTCGCGAAATTGCCGGGGTCCATATAAGCGATGGAGGCGATGAGCGCCGGGCCCGCGAACAGCAGGGGTGTCGTCAGCCCATGCCGCCGGCCCGCCAGAACGGCGCGGATTTCGGCCTCGGTCCTTTGGCTCAGTCCTGTCTGTGTCTCGGCATCCATCTGTGCGCGGCACTCCAACTGCGTGCGGTAAGAGCCGCACACGGCAAATGTAGCCTTGGCTACATTTTTTGCAAGCGCTAACCGGCGGTGAAAATACCCCGGCTTGGCTCAGACCATCTGCAAATGCCCGGTTTCGACGTTGAAATGCAGCCCGGCCAGGGTCAGGCGGCCATCGAGCACACGCTCCTTAATCCAGGGGAAGGTGAGCAGATTGGCCAGTGACACGCGAATCGCCTCATGCTCGCAGGCGGCGCAGCGTGAGGCGAAATCCGCCTGCGCCATCTCCGGCGCATCGCAGACGCGCTGGCGCGCGGTATTGGCGATCTTCATCCAGGAATCGATGAAGTCCCGGTTGCCATTGCCAGGGCCTTTCATCAGCGCCTGGATGCCGCCGCACCGGCTATGGCCCAGCACCACGATGCTGCGCACACTCAGCGAGTTCACCGCGAATTCCAGGGCGGCGGAGGTGCCGTGCAGCTTGTCGTCCGGCGCGTAGGGCGGCACCAGGGCGCTGACATTGCGCACCACGAAGATCTCACCCGGCGCGCAGTCGAAAATCATCTCCGGCGCCACGCGGGAATCCGCGCAGGCAATCACCATCGCCGGTGGCGACTGCCCATCGCGCGCCAGGGAGGAGTAGAGATCCTTATGTTCCTGCCAATAGCCGCTGCGGAACCGCTCATAGCCTTCGAGCAGTGTCTTCATAGCCCCTCCTTCTTGGCCAAGGTCCATAAGTCTTCCATCTCCTCCAGGCTTGAATCACGGGGGGTTTTGCCGCGCGCGGCCAGCAGCGCCTCCACCCGGCCGAAGCGGCGGATGAATTTCTCATTCGCCCCCTCCAGGCAGGTTTCCGCGTCCTGCCCCAGCTTGCGGGCCAGGTTGACGAGAACGAACAGCATGTCGCCCAGCTCATCGGCGATGCGCTCTGGCTTGCGCGCGGCCAGCTCGGCCCGCAGCTCGGCGACCTCCTCATCCAGCTTGTCCAGCACCGCCTCGGCATCCGGCCAGTCGAACTTCACCCGCGCGGCGCGGTTTGTCAGCTTCTGGGCGCGTTTCAGCGCGGGCAGCGCCTCGGCCACGCCCTCCAGCGCGCCATGCTGGGCGAGGCTGGCGCGCTCGGCGGCTTTCTGGGCCTCCCAGGCGGCGGTCTGCGCCCCCGCGGTCCGCGCCGCCTCATCCCCGAACACATGCGGGTGGCGGCGGATCATCTTGTCCTTGATTGTCTCGGCAACCTCATCGAAGCCGAACCAGCCGCGCTCCTGCGCCATCTGGGCATGATAGACGACTTGGAAGAGCAGGTCCCCCAGCTCATCCTTCAGCTGTGCCGGCTCGCCCGCGGCGATGGCGGCGCGCACCTCATAGGCCTCTTCGATCGTATAAGGCGCGATGGTGGCAAAATCCTGCTCCTTGTCCCAAGGGCAGCCGGTCTCTGGGTCGCGCAGCGCCGCCATCACATTGATGAGGGCCTGAATCGGTGCTTCATTCGGCATGAAGGGGTTTTTAGGTTCAAGGAATGAAAATGGCCAGCGCTAGCACTGCACATGAGTTCACCTTCACGACGCTGCAGGGCAAGCCCTTTCCGCTCGGCGCCCTGGCCGGGCAGCCGGTGCTGGTGGTGAACACCGCCAGCAAATGCGGCTTCACCCCGCAATATGAGGGCTTGCAAGCTCTATGGGAGACTTACGGCCCGCGCGGGCTGGTGGTGGTGGGCGTGCCCTGCAATGATTTCGGCGGGCAGGAGCCGGGCAGCGCGGCGGAGATCGGCCAGTTCTGCCAGGTGAATTACGGCGTGGGCTTTCCGATGATGGGCAAGGAACACGCCATTGGCGAGGCGGCGCATCCCTTCTTTCGCTGGGTGGTGGCGCAAAAAGGCTTCCTGGCCCGGCCGCGCTGGAATTTCTATAAATATCTAATCGGCAAGGACGGCACGCTTCTGGATTACTTCATCTCCGCCACCAAGCCGCAGGCCGGGCGGGTGAGCAAGGCCATTGAGAAAGCGCTTACAGCAGGCTGAAGGCGGTCTTGATGATCCGCCGCGCTTCATCCCAAAGCTCGTATTTGTCGAACTCATCCGGGCAGGCCCAGGCGACATCCAGGACATCATCGCCCGCCACCGGCTCGCCCCCCGCATAGCGCGCCGCGAAATCCAGGATGGTGTAATGGAATTCGATGTTGCCCGCCGCATCGCGATGGATGGAATCCACATGCCCGGCCAGCACCAGCGCCCCGCATTCCAGCCCGGTTTCCTCCCGCAATTCGCGCCTTGCGGTTTGCTCCACCGTCTCGCCCAGCTCCTGTTTGCCGCCGGGCAGGGACCAGCACCCCGCGCCCGGAGGGTTGGCGCGGCGCACCAGCAGCACCTGGTGGTTTTTTAGCAGCACGATGCCGATGCCGATTTTCGGGTGGGTAGGGTGAGTGCTCATTATGGCGCTGTTTAGAGAGCCAGGACCATGCCGCCAACAGGCCGGGCGGCTAGCCCGCGTTCACGGTTTCGATCGCGTCACGCTGATCGAACAGATTAAGAAGTACCCTGAGTGCCTTCCCCCGCTCGCCCTCCAGGCGCGGGTCGCGCTGCAGCGTCATCACCGCATCCTGCCGTGCCATGGTCAGCAGCTCGCCACTCTCTTCCGGGTCCGCCAGCCTGTAGCCCGGCAGGCCGGACTGCTTGGTGCCGAGAAATTCGCCCGCGCCGCGCAGCCGGAAATCCTCATCCGAAATCAGAAACCCATCTTCCGTATCGCGCAAAATCGAAAGCCGCTTGCGCGCCGTCTCGCCCAGCTTGTCGTCATGCAGCAGCAGGCAGAAACTTTTTGCTCCCCCGCGCCCCACACGCCCGCGCAATTGATGAAGCTGCGCGAGCCCGAACCGCTCCGCATGCTCGATCACCATTACATTTGCCTCGGGCACATCCACCCCCACTTCGATCACGGTGGTGGCGACCAGAATCGTCTTGTGCCCCGCGGCGAAATCCCGCAGCGCCGCGTCGCGCGCGGCCGCATCCATCTTGCCATGCGCCATCGTCACCTCGGCGCCGAATTTGCGCTGCAGCTCGGCAAAGCGCATCTCGGTGGCGGTGATGTCCAGCGTCTCTGATTCCGAAACCAGCGGGCAAACCCAATAGACCCGCCCACCCGCCGCAATCGCGCGGGCAATCGCCTCTTCCACCTTCGGCAGTTCGGAGACGCGGTGCATGGTGGTCGTCACCTTCGTGCGGCCCGCCGGTTTTTCGGTGATGCGCGAGACATCCATCTCCGCCCAATGGGTCAGCAGCAAGGTGCGCGGAATGGGGGTGGCGGTCATCACCAGCAGATCCGCCGCCTCGCCCTTGCCCCCCAAAGCCAGGCGCTGGTCCACGCCGAACCGGTGCTGCTCGTCGATCACCGCGAGGCCGAGATCGCGGAACGCCACGGATTTTTGAAAAATCGCGTGCGTGCCGATGAGAATGGGGAGCGAGCCATCCTTCACCCCGTCTAGAATTTCCCGCCTTGCCGCCGCCTTGGTGTTGCCGGTGAGCAGCGCCACCGGCACCGGTGAAAGCCGCTTGAAGGTCGCAAAATGCTGCTTGGCCAGAATTTCCGTCGGCGCCATGATCGCCGCCTGCGCCCCGGCCTCCACCGCGCGCAGACAGGCCAGCAGCGCCACCAATGTCTTGCCGGAGCCGACATCGCCTTGCAGCAGGCGCCGCATGCGGTGGGGGGCGGCCATGTCGGCGTCAATCTCCGCCAGCGCCTGCAACTGCCCGGCAGTGGGGGCAAAGCCGAATTTTTTCAAGGCCGCGCTGCGCAGCCGCCCGTCCCCGTTCATCACCCGCCCGCTCTGGCGGCGCCTGCGCCCGCGCACCAGGGCGAAGGCCATCTGCCTGGCCAGCAGCTCATCATAGGCCAGGCGCTCACGCGGCTTGCCATCCGGCACCGCCTCGGGCGCATGCAAGGCCCGCAGCGCCGCGCCAAAGCCCGGCCAGCCACGCCTGGCCAGAATGCTTCTGTCTTGCCACTCAGGCAATTCAGGCAACCTTGCCAGCGCGCCCAAGGCCGCCTTGCGCATGGTGCGCGGGGTGATCCCCGCCGCCAGCGGCCAGACCGGTTCGATCCACGGAAAATCTCTCTCCTGCGCCACGCTGGCCACCTGGTCCGGATGCGCCATCACCAGCCGGTCCTGAAACCGCTCCAGCTTGCCGGAGACGATCAGCCGCGCCCCCACCGGGAATTGCGAGAGCCGTGCGGCATGAAACAGCACGATCTCGCCAAAGCCGGTGCCATCCGAGATCACCACACGCCAGGGCTGGCCCTTGCGCGCCGGGTCCTCATGGCGCACCACCTCCACCCGCAGCGTCGCCATCATGCCGGGCTGGGCCTCGGAGAGTTTGGGCGTCACGCGCCGGTCCAAAAACTCCACCGGCAGATGGAACAACACATCGCGCACGCTCTCCCCGCCCACCAGCTTGGCCATCAGGGCTGAAAGCCGGGGGCCGAGGCCCGGCAGGGTGGAGAGCGGGGCGCGCAGGGGCAGTAAAAATTCAGTCGTCACGGGCTGACTCTTGGCCAAACCCCACCTATACCGCAAGCTGTCATGACCGAAGATAAGAACGCTGCCCTGGACACGCGCCGCAAGCGGCTGCTCTACCGCGCCAATCATCGCGGCACCTATGAAAACGACCTGCTGATCGGCGGCTTCGTGCATGCGCGAATCGCCACGATGACCGAGGCGGAGCTGGACGAGATCGAGGCGGTCATGGAATTCCCCGATGCCGAGCTGGCGGACTGGCTGACCGGCCGCAAGCCTGTCCCGTCTTATGCCGACAGCTCGATGCTCCAGCGCATCCGCGAGGCGGCGCTCGCGCGCCACGACAAAGACCGCGCATGATCCCAGTCTACGGCGCGCCGGAGGGTGTGGACGCGCTGGTGCTGGTGCGCCGGCTGGGCGAGCATGACGGGCCGGTGCTGCATATCACGCGCGACGATGCGCGCCTCGCCGCACTGGCTGAGGAAATCGCCTTTTTTGGCCCGGAGATCGAGGTCATCTCCCTCCCGGCCTGGGATTGCTTGCCTTACGACCGCGTTTCCCCCAACGGCGCCCTGGTGGCGGAGCGGATTTCCGCCCTGAGCCGTCTGCAGGCCGAGCCAGCCAAGAAGCGCATCGTCCTCACCACGATCAACGCCGCCTTGCAGAAGGTGACGCCGCGCGCGGCCCTGGCCGGGGCGGGGCTGAGCCTGGCCAAGGGCGAGAGCGTCTCGCTCCCCGATGTCGCCGCCTTCCTGGAGGCGGATGGCTACCGGCGCACCGGCACGGTGATGGAGGCGGGCGAGTTCTCGCTGCGCGGCGGCATTCTGGACGTGTTCCCCGCCGGGGCCAGCCAGCCCGTGCGCATCGACATGTTTGGCGACGAGATCGAAAGCCTGCGCCATTTCGACCCCGAGACCCAGCGCTCCGGCGCGCCTCTTCTGCGGCTCGACTTCCCCCCGGCCTCCGAATTGCCGCTGGACGGTCCCTCTGTCGCGCGCTTTCGTACCAATTGGCGCGAATTGTTCGGGCCGAAGGCCGTGGAGGACCAGCTTTACGTCTCCATCTCCGAGAGCCGCCGCCACCCGGGGGCCGAGCATTACCTGCCGCTCTTTACCGAGGGCCTGGAGACGATCTTCGATTACGTCCCCGGTGCTTCGGTCAGCCTGGACCATCAGGTCGAGGCGGCGGTGGAGGCGCGGTTCGAGCTGGTCGCCGACCATTATGCCGAGCGCCGCATGCCCGCCCGCGCGGGTGAGCCCCTCTACCGGCCCTTGCCCCCCGGCATGCTCTATCTGGACCAGGAAGGCTGGGAGGCGGCGCTGGCAAAAGGCCCATGCTTCAGCTTCTCGCCCTTTAGCAAGCCTGATGGTGCGTCGCCCGGCGTGGAGATCGGCGGGCGCCCGGCGCCCATCCTCACCGGCCAGAGCATCGCCGCCTTCGAGGCCTTCGCCGAACTGAGGGGTAAATGGTCCGCTTCAGGGCGCACCATCATCCTCGCCGCCTGGAGTTTTGGGTCTCGCGAGCGCCTGACGCTGATGCTCAAGGAGCAGGGCATACGCGATATCCGCCCGGTGGTCTCGGCGGACGAGGCGCGCGCCCTGCCGCCCGGCACCGTGGCGCTGGCGGTGCTGCCGCTGGAGCGCGGCTTCGTTACCGACCGCCTGGCCGTGGTGGCGGAGCAGGATCTGCTGGGCAGCCGCATTGCCCGCCCGCCGAAGCGCAAGAAGCGCGCCGACCAATTCATCGCCGACGCCACCGAAATCGAGGCGGGCGACCTCGTGGTGCATCAGGAGCACGGCATCGGCCGCTATGAGGGGCTGGAGACCGTCACCGTCAATGGCGCCGCGCATGACTGCCTGAAGCTGATCTATGATGGCGGGGATAAGCTCTTCCTGCCCGTCGAGAATATCGATCTTCTGAGCCGCTTTGGCCAGGAAGGCGAGGGGGTCACGCTCGACAAGCTCGGCGGCGCCTCCTGGCAGGCGCGCAAGGCGAAAGCCAAGAACCGCATCCAGGACATGGCGGCTGGGCTCATCCGGCTGGCGGCCGAGCGCCAGATGCGCGAGGCGCCCCTGCTTGCCTCTGACGATGGCGCCTTCGCCGAATTCTGCGCCCGCTTCCCCTATACCGAGACCGAGGACCAGGCGAAGGCGGTTGCCGACGTCATGGAGGATTTCGCCGCCGGCCGCCCGATGGACCGCCTCATCTGCGGCGATGTCGGCTTCGGCAAAACGGAAGTCGCGCTACGCGCCGCCTTCATCGCCGCCATGGCCGGCACGCAAGTTGCCGTCGTGGTGCCCACCACCTTGCTGGCGCGGCAGCATTTCCGCTCCTTCTCCGCGCGCTTCGCCGGGCTGCCGGTGAAAGTGGCGCAGCTCTCGCGCCTCGTCACCGCCAAGGAAGCCGCGCAGGTGAAAGCCGGGCTGGCGGATGGGTCGATCTCCATCGTCGTCGGCACCCATGCGATCATGGCCCAGGGCATCAGCTTCTCGGATCTCGGGCTACTGATCGTCGATGAGGAGCAACATTTTGGCGTCAAGCACAAGGAGCGGCTGAAGGAACTCAAGGCGGATGTGCATGTGCTGACACTCACGGCCACGCCCATCCCGCGCACGCTGCAATTGGCGCTGACGGGTGTGCGCGACCTCTCGCTCATCACCACCCCGCCGGTGGACCGCCTCGCGGTGCGCACCTTCATCATGCCCTTCGACAGCCTCGTCATCAAAGAGGCCATTGCCCGCGAGAAATTCCGCGGGGGGCAGATTTTCTGCGTCGTCCCGCGCATCGAGGACCTGGAGCCCATGGCGGTCCGGCTGCGCGAGATCGTGCCTGACATCCGCACCGTCATGGCGCATGGCCGCCTGGCACCCACCGAGCTGGAACGGGTGATGACCGAGTTTGGCGAAGGCCAATACGATATCCTGCTGGCCACCAACATCGTCGAATCGGGGCTCGACATGCCGGCGGTGAACACGCTGATCATCTACCGCGCCGACATGTTCGGCCTCGCGGGGCTGTATCAGCTGCGCGGGCGCGTGGGGCGCGGCAAGCAGCGCGGCTATGCGTACCTCACCTGGCCACCGCATCACCGGCTTTCGGCCGCCTCCGAAAAGCGGCTTGAGGTGATGCAGACGCTGGACACGCTGGGCGCCGGCTTCACGCTCGCCAGCCACGATCTCGACCTGCGCGGTGCCGGCAATCTGCTCGGCAATGAGCAATCGGGCCATATCCGCGAGGTCGGCATCGAGCTGTACCAACAGATGCTGGAAGATGCGGTGAACGAGCTGCGCGCCCAGAACAAGCAGGCGCAGAAGGTTGAGCGGGACTGGACGCCGAACATCAATCTCGGCCTGCCCGTGCTCATCCCCGAGACCTATGTGGCGGATCTACCGGTGCGCCTTGGCCTCTACCGGCGCATCGGCGCCCTGACTTCGGACGCCGAGAGCGAGGCGCTGGCCGCCGAGCTGGTGGACCGGTTCGGGCCTATCCCGGCCGAGGTGGAAAACCTGCTCGCCACCGTGGCGCTCAAGCGCGCCTGCCGCGCGGCGAATGTGGAGAAGCTGGATGCCGGGCCGAAAGGCATGGTCATCGCCTTCCGCAAGAATGATTTCTCCAACCCGGCCGGGCTGATCCAATGGATCGGCACCAAGGGCGGGCTCGTCAAGTTGCGTCCCGACCATAAGCTGGCGCTGGTGCGCGACATGGATGTGGCGGCCCGCATGGCCTTTGCCCGGGACCTGCTTGGAAATCTGGTCAGGATCGCGTCTCAACCCGCTTCGTGATCAGGCGCGGGTGAATTTGCACGTCTGATCACGCCGCCCCCGGGCTGGCGCGAGGCGGCCAAATGCCTGGCGTCTTACATGGATTTCCAATAGGACGCCGCGCAGCTGACGGCGGTCGGTGTGTTGGGGTGGTCGTTGGCCTCGGCAGTGGCGGCCAGGGTCCCCGTCGCCATCGATTGGCCGACGGCGTTGATCACGCCATAGACCGGCCCGGACGTGCCGACCGCGATGTCGGAAGCAGCCTTGCTCACATCATGCTTCTCCAGCGCCTGGCAGACATTGGCACTGCCGCCTGCAATCATCGGCACGAGGAAAAACACCGCCAAGGCGACGATGACGACCCCGATGATGGTGAGTCCTGGTTTCATGATCCTGTCCCCATCATTGTTGAAGATGCTGTCTTAAAGATTTGGATTTTCAGGCATCTTCCGGAATTTTTGGGCGGTTTTCCGTTTCGGAAATGAAATCCGCTTAAGTCCGCGGTCATCAGTTCAGCGCACGGCCATTCTGGAGAAGAGATTGATCACCAGAACCCCGGCCATGATCAGCGCAATGCCAAAGAGCCCAGGCATATCCACCGGCTGCCGGTAATAGGCAGACCCGACCGCGACGATGAGCACGATGCCGAACCCGCACCAGAGCGCGTAGGCATAGCCCAGCG
>DATJXU010000134.1:0-4715 GCA_035499915.1 Acidocella sp. | reverse complement strand
AATCTCGAGGGTTTTATTCGCCTGAAAGAGAAAGCGCGCCGGATCATCGAAGCGCCGTACCCCCTGGCCAGGATCAGCAATGATCCCGCGTGGTACGTTTGTAAGTGGTGCGATCATCAGGAGATTTGCCATGCAGCCGCGTGATTATCAGCGAAAAGCCGTCGATGCGGTGTATGACTATTTCCGCGACAAGGCGGGCAATCCCCTGGTAGTGATGCCCACCGGCACCGGCAAGAGCGTGGTGATTGCGCTGATGCTGCGCGAGGCGCTGCGGACTTGGCCTGATACCCGAGTGGTGGTGCTCACGCATGTGAAGGAGCTGATCGCGCAGAATTTCTCGGCCCTGATCCGCGCGTGGCCAGAAGCCCCGGCCGGCATTTACAGCGCCGGGCTCAACCGGCGCGATATCAGTTCACAGATCATCTTCGCTGGCATCCAGTCGATCGCCAAGAAGGCTTATGACCTGCAGACCGTGGATTTGGTGCTGATCGACGAGGCGCATTTGCTCGGGCTGAGCGATTCCGGCCTGTACCGCAAGTTCCTCAAGGCTCTGGCCGACATCAACCCCTATATCAAGGTCATCGGCTTCACCGCCACGCCGTACCGGCTTGACCAGGGGATGCTGACGGATGGCGACGAGGCGCTGTTTTCCGACATCGCCTATGACCTGCCGATGCTCGACATGATCGAGCAAGGCTATCTTTCGCCGCTGATCCCCAAGGAGACCATCACTCAGTTGGATGTGAGCGGCGTAGGCAGCCGCGGCGGCGAGTTCATCCCGGGCGCGCTGGAGGCGGCCGTGGACCGCGACGAGATCACCGAGTCGGCGGTGGACGAGATCGTGCGCCTGGGCGAGCAGCGCGGATCCTGGTTGGTGTTTGCCTCGGGTGTCAAGCACGCCGAGCATGTGCGTGATGCCATCCGGCGGCGCGGCATCTCGTGCGAGATGGTATCCGGCGATACGCCGGGCCCGGAGCGCGACCGGGTTTTGCGCGAGTTCAAGGCAGGCCGCATCCGCTGCCTGACCAATGCCAATGTCCTGACCACCGGCTTTGATGCCCCTGGCGTAGATCTGGTGGTGCTGCTGCGGCCAACCAAGTCGATCAGCCTGTATGTGCAGATGCTCGGCCGCGGCACGCGCCTGGCCAATGGCAAGGACGACTGCCTTGTGCTGGATTTCGCCGGCAACACAATGCGCCATGGGCCGGTGGATACCGTGGGTACGCGCGTGGCCAAGAAGGGTAAGAAGGACGAGCCGGGCGAACCGCTTGGCAAGACCTGCCCGGAATGCTCGACCATCCTGGGGCTGGCGGCGCGCGAGTGCCCGTGCGGCTATGAGTTTCCGCCGCCGAGGCCGACCATAACCCATATCGCAGATACCGCCGCCGTCTTATCCACCCAGATTAAACCGGAGTGGGTTAGGGTCGATGCCGTGAGCTACGGACGCCACGAGAAGGCGGGCAAGGCGTCTCTGGTTGTGACCTACAGCTGCGGTCTGGCGCAGCACCGGGAATGGATTTGTCTTGAACATAGCGGCTTTCCGCGCCAGAAAGCAGTGGTATGGTGGCAACAACGCGCGGGGATGGTGCAGGTGCCCAACATGGTCGACATCGCTCTGACCCAGGCCACCACGCTCCGCAAGCCGGCGGCGATCAGCGTTAAGCCCGTCGGCAAATACACCGAGATCGTGAGCGCACGATTTGAATAGCGTCAATTGGTTGCGCGCCGTGGACATGCTGTTCCCGGGCGCCGTAGGCTTTGAGAACGGAGTTCATCTGATGATTGACAAAACGCCCGACGAAACCCGCGCTATCCGGGAAGGGGCATCGCACAACGTCGGTGAATACCTGGAATCCATTGGCAAGACTGACCTTGCCACACTGACACAAGAAGAATGGTTTACGATGCTGGAGGTGGCGGTCACTGGTTATCAGGACTGCCTGCGGTGGATAGAGATGGGGGAGCCGCCTTTTTAGGCGGGTTGAACCATGATGACCGACAAACCAACGTATCCATGGCGCCGGCCGGTCGTTCCCGCCGGTCTCGCCGAGGCGGCTATCGCTCTCGGCCTGCCGGTATTTCCGTGCAAAGCCGATAAATCACCCTTAACCCCGCGCGGGTTTAAGGATGCCAGCGCTGATCCGGCCGTTATCCGCCGCATGTTCAGCGTCCCAGGCGCCAAGCTCATAGGTACGCCGACCGGCGCGGCCAGCGGCGTGGTGGTGGTGGATATTGACATCAAGGATGGTGCCAGGGGCATGGAATGGCTCAACGCCAACAGCGAGCGGTTGCCTTTCACCAGGACGCACAAGACGCGCTCTGGCGGGCTGCATCTGTTGTTTCTCGTGCCTGTTGGCGTGCATCTGCGCAACAGCGCCTCGCGCGTGGCACCGGGCGTCGATGTCCGCGGCGAGGGCGGCTATATCATCGTGCCGCCATCGGATGGCTATCAGGTGGCAGACCCGTGCGACCCGGCCGACATGCCGGATTGGCTAATTGCTGCGTGCGCAGAGCAGCGCGCCCCGGCATCAGGGCCCACCCCATACAAGCCGATCGCCATAGATGCGGATGGCACGGCATACGGTAGGGCGGCGCTGGAGGATGCCTGCGGAAATATCGCCAACGCACCTGACGGCGCCAAGCACGAGATCCTCAACCGCGAGGCGTATTCCATCGGCGGGCTGGTGACGGCCGGCGAGATCCCGGACGGCACCGCATGGGCAGGATTGTCCGCCGCCCTCACCGTATTGCGTCCGCGCTGCAGGGATTTCCGTGCCGCACACAAGACGCTGGAGCAGGCGTACCGCGATGGCAAAGGCCGCCCGCGCGAGGTTGAGCATACGGTGGTGGTGGAGGATGTCGATCTCTCGAATATCCAGCCGTTCCTGGATAAGCATTGTCGCCCGCGCAAGGTGCTGCCCGTCGCTCCGGAGCTGTTCGACGTGGGCGGCGGATTCCTGCAACTCTTTCTCGATCACTGCGAGGCCAGCGCCATTTCTCCGCAACCGTTCCTGGCGCTGGCGGCGGGCATCTCACTGGTGGGAACGCTTGCCGGGCGCCGCTACCGTACCGCCACCAATTTGCGCACCAATGTCATGTCCGTCGGCATCGCTGATTCTGGCGCCGGCAAGGACCATGCCCGCAAGCAGGCCAAGCGCGTGCTGGTATCGGCCGGGCTGCAACGCTTCATGGGCGGCGAGGATATCGCCTCCGGCCAGGCGCTCTTTACCTCCATCGCCAGGCACCCGGCGCAGTTGTTCCAGATCGACGAGTTCGGTGACTGGATGCATGATGTGCTTAGCCCCAAGGCGCCGGCCCACAAACGCCTCGTCGGCCAGAACTTCAAGAAGCTCTACAGCTTGGCCAATGATATATGGCTCGGCGCCGAATATGCGGACCAGAGCAAGACCGGACGCCCGCGCATCGATGTGGTCGAGCCCCATGCCTGCGTCTATGGCACCACCACCCCCGGGCAGTTCTGGGGGGCTGTGGGCGATGCTTCGATGCATGATGGCTTGATGGCCCGCATCCTGGTGTTTGTCAGCCCGTGCAGCTACCCAGACGAGCGCACGCCCACGGTTTTCGATCCGTCTCCCGATCTGGTGCGTTCGGCCCAAAACATCGCCGCCGGGCCCGGTGCAGACGATGCCGAGGGGGATTTGCCCGGCGGCCGGTATATCGCCGCCATGGACGCCTCCGTGAGCGCCGAGGCCGAGCTGGTGCCAAACACGCCCGGGGCTCAGGCGGAATACGTTAAACTCCGGCAGGAGCAGCTGGACCAGCAGCGCGGCGCCGAGGGCACATACATCACCGCGATCGCCGGGCGCCTCGCCGAGAATGCCATGAAGCTGGCCCTTATCCGCGCCGTCTCACGCAACCCCAAGGCACCGCAGATAACAGAGCAGGATGTCGGCTGGGGCCGGGCCGTGGCCAAGCATTGTGTCGGCACGCTGCTGGCCGAGGCGGCGCAAAACATCGGTGAAAACGACTATGACCGCAAGGTGCGAAAGACCCTGGCCATCATCCAGAAGCGGGGCCCGATCAGCGAGAATGAGATGGTCCGGCGCCACGGCTTTGCCTATCCACCGAAAGAGCGCGCCGACATCCTGCGCGATCTGGTGGCCCGCGGCGAAATCGAGTCGGTGCAAAAGGCCGTAGGGCCTAAAGGTGGACGCCCAACAATCCTTTATCGCGTTCCTGCCTGCGAAACCCCGGCGCCTACTTAACCTAAAGGCGTTAAGTCGTTGAAAAATAACAGGAAAAGAGGTTTCGTAGATTTCGGAGGTTTCCGCGCGGGCGCGAATATATATATCCCCCTGAATCTATATACCCCTCCCTCTTACCTAAACCTACGAAACCTACGATACTATATATATCATTGATATTATTATGTTTTATATAATGTAGTTAGAGAGGTTTGGTAGATGAGTAGTATGGCAATCAACCCTGTAGGAATTGGAGAAGAAAAGTTGACCAATATAGCCTTTAACGTGCCTGGCATCATCAAGGGCAAAGGCCGCCCTCGTTTCGTGCGCTCGACCGGCCGGGCTTATACGCCCCAAGCGACGCTATCAGGTGAGCAGTGGGTTAAGCATTGCGCGCTGCAGGCGGGTATCAAGCCGCTGGAAGGCGCGATCGCCCTGGAGATTGCCATGCACCTGCCGGTGCCAAGATCGTGGACCAGGAAGCGGCGCCAGGAGGCGCTCGGCGGTTTT
>DATJXU010000133.1:0-2365 GCA_035499915.1 Acidocella sp. | reverse complement strand
ACGCAACCGGCCATATGGTGTATGCTCGCGCCAAAACCCCGGAGGAAAACCATGTCCGGCTACGCCACGCATGAGGTCTGCAACCAGTCCCCGCCCCTTGAAGGTTTCAGTGCATGGGCGGCGGACCCGCCGCTGCGCGAGGCGGTGGCGGCGTTTGGCGGCAATTGGGCGCAAGCGCGGCTGCAGGCCTGCGGCACCCGCATTGGCTCGGCGCGGGTGCAGCAGCTGGCGCGGCTGGCCAATCGTTTCACGCCCGAGCTGCACACCCATGACCGCTACGGGCAGCGTATCGACGAGGTCGCGTTCCATCCCGCCTGGCACGAGCTGCTCGGCCTGCTGCGCGCGGACGAGGTGCATGCCCTTGGCTGGGTCGACGCACGCCCCGGCGCGCAGGTGGCCCGCGCCGCTTTGTCTTACCTCTGGGCGCAGGGCGAGGCGGGGGTGGGCTGCCCTGCGGCGATGACCTTCGCCTCACTGGCCGCGCTGCGCCATGCGCCAGAGCTGCTGGCGCAATTCCAGGCCAAGATCCTCTCGCCGTCCTATGATCCCCGCCCGGTGCCGCCGGGGCAAAAATCCGCGCTCACAGTCGCCATGGCGATGACCGAGAAACAGGGCGGGTCCGATTTGCGGCAGGTGCAGACGCAGGCCGTTCCGGCGGGGGGCGGCTGGTACGCGCTCACCGGCCATAAATGGTTCTTCTCGGTGCCGGTGGCGGATCTGTTCCTGACACTCGCCCGCACGCAGGCCGGCCCCACCTGCTTTCTCGCGCAGGGCTGGCGCGATGATGGCAGCCGCAATTTCCTGCTCCTGCAGCGGCTGAAGGAGAAATGCGGCAACCGCTCCAACGCCTCGTCCGAGGTCGAGTTCCGGGGGCTGGAGGCGCGGATCGTGGGCGAGGAAGGGCGCGGCATCGCCACCATCTTGGAGATGGCCCACCTCACCCGGCTGGAATGCGCGCTGGGCAGCGCCGGGCAGATGCGCCAGGCGGTGCGCCTGGCCCTGCATCATGCCGGCCATCGTTCGGCCTTCGGGCAACGCCTCATATCGCAACCGGCCATGGCGAATGTGCTGGCGGATCTGGCGCTGGAGGCCGAGGCCGCCATGTGGCTGGCGATGCGGGCGGCGGCTTCGCTCGATGCCAGTGGCCGTGACGAAAGCGAGCGCGTGCTCAGCCGCCTCTTGGCGCCGCTCGCCAAATATTGGGTGTGCAAGCGCGCGCCGATGGTGGTGGCCGAGGCGCTGGAATGCCATGGCGGCAATGGCTTCATCGAGGAGCATGACATCGCCCGGCTGTACCGCGACGCGCCGCTGAACGGGCTGTGGGAAGGCTCGGGCAATGTCATCTGCCTGGATGTGATGCGCGCCCTCACCCGCCTGCCCGAGAGTCTGGATTTGCTGCGCGCCGAAATCAGCCGCGCCAAGGGGGCGCATCCCGCGCTGGATTCCTGGCTGGCCGCGCCCTTGCCCGCACTTGAGGAGAGACACGCGCGCCGCCTGACCGAGCAGCTCGCGCTGGCCCTGGCCGCCAGCCTGCTGCTGCGGCACGCGCCCGCCGGCATCGCCGCCGCCTATTGCGCGACGCGGCTGGCGCATGGTGGGGGCGATGCCCTCGGCACGCTCCCCGAAGGCATCGATTTCGCCCCGCTCATCGCGCGTGCCATGCCGGAGACGTCAGCCTGACGGCTTGGTGCCGGGCATTCGCCGTTTGATCCCGCGCTTTAACGGCGTGGGCTGTTCGCACGGGGCGCGGGCGGCGGCCGCCATGGCAGCATGGCGCTGGTGCGCAGCTGGTAGCGGCGATACGCCTCGCCCCGCCGCGCCAGCATCGCCGCCTCCAGCGGCGGCACGCCGGTAAGATAACGCAGCACCAGAAACATCAGCACCGGGGCAATAAAGGCCAGCAGGCTTTGCGCATGCCCCGGCGTGAAGGCGATCACCGGGTAGGCGAGCCAGCCCAGCGCCTCGAACAGGTAATTGGGGTGCCGGCAGAGCGACCAGAGCCCCAGCTCGCAAATGCCGCCCTGGTTGGCGGGGTCGGCGCGCCAATGGCGCAGCTGCTGGTCGGCCAGCGCCTCCCCCGCCAGGGCGAACAGCAAAAGCGCGGCCCCCAGCAGGTCGGCCAGGCGCAGACCCGGGGCGGGCTGCGCGGCGGCCTGGTAGATGGAGATGGCCAGCAGCCCCGAGACCGGCCCCTGGCCGATGATCAGCCAGAACATCCGGGCCTGGAATTTGGCCCCGGTGGCGGCGCGCATCTGGGCGTAGCGCGTATCCTCAGGGCCGGTGGCCACCCGCCAGGCGACATAGGCGCCAAGCCGTACCGCCCAGATCAGCAACAAAGCCGCCAGCAGCCAGTGGCGCCAGGCCA
>DATJXU010000132.1:0-9172 GCA_035499915.1 Acidocella sp. | reverse complement strand
AGGCCTGGCGCGACGAGGTGCTGGAGCAGGAGGAGCAGGAATTCCACAAGCTGGGCCGCAAAATTGCCCGCGAGGAGGATTGGTTGCGCTATGGCGTGACCGCGCGGCGCAAGCGCAATGTGAAGCGCCTGGCCGGGCTGCACAGCCTGCGCGCCGAGCGGCGCAATTTCACCCACAAGCTCGGCACCGCCAAGCTGGCGGCGCTGGATTCCGCGACCTCGGGCAAGATCGTCGTGGATGCCGATGCCATCTCCAAGAGTTTCGGCGAGAAGCAGGTGGTGGATGATCTCACCTTCCGCGTGCTGCGCGGGGACAGGCTGGGCATTGTCGGCCCCAACGGGGCGGGTAAATCCACGCTGCTGAAGCTGATCCTGGGGCAGATCGAGCCTGATTCCGGCGGCGTGAAGCTGGGCACGGCGCTGGAGGTGGTGACACTCGACCAGCAGCGCGCGGCGCTGAACCCCGCCGCCTCGCTGGCTGACACCATGACCGGCGGCACCAGCGACCAGGTGGTGGTGGGCGGGCAGAGCCGCCATGTGATCGGCTATATGAAGGATTTCCTGTTCAAGCCCGAGCAGGCGCGCACGCCGGTGGGCACGCTCTCGGGCGGGGAGCGCGGGCGGCTGTTGCTGGCGCTGGCGCTGACCAAACCCTCCAACCTGCTGGTGCTGGACGAGCCGACCAATGATCTCGACCTTGAAACCTTGGATTTGTTGCAGGAGATGCTGGGGGATTATCCGGGCACGGTGATCGTCGTCTCGCATGACCGTGACTTTCTGGACCGCGTCGCCACCTCCGTGCTGATGTCCGAAGGGCAGGGGCGCTGGGTGGAATATGCCGGCGGCTATTCCGACATGCTGGCCCAGCGCGGCGCCGGGGTAACGGCGGTGAAGCTGGAGAAGGCCGAGAAGAAAGCGGCGCAGAAACCCGCGCCGGCACCGGCCCCTGCGGCTGCGGCGCGGAGCAAGATCTCCTTCAAGGAGCAGCATGAGCTGAAACAGCTCACAAGCGAGATCGCCAAGATGCAGGCCCAGATGGGCAAGCTGGATGAGATTCTCGCCACGCCGGATCTTTATGCGAAAGACCCGAAGAAATTCGCCGCCGCCAGCGCGGCCCTGGCGGAGCTGCACGCGGCTTTGGAAAAATCCGAGGAGCGCTGGCTGGAGCTGGAGATGCTGAAGGAGGGGTAACCCTCAAGTTCCAAAAGTTTTTGCGGGTGTGGAGGCTTTTTACAAAAAGCCCCCATGAAGCTGCGCCCCATTTTTGAAGTGAGGCTTGGCGTTCCGATTCAGACTACGCGGCTATGCCGCTCCGTCATCGGAACGCGAGGGGCGCCCTCCGGCGGCTTTCCAGCGCTGCTTCGCAACGCTGGAACCTTGGCCGCCTTCGCCCCAAAAAACTTTTGGACCTTAATCCCGATCCTTATACGGGTTATCCGTGCCGCGCAGATAGATGCGGATCGGCACGCCCGGCATTTCAAAAACTTCGCGCAGCGAGTTCACCAGATAACGCTGATACGTCTCCGGCACCTGCTCGGCACGGGTGCCGAACAGCGCGAAAGTCGGCGGGCGGGCCTTGATCTGGGTGATGTAGCGCAGCTTCAGCCGGCGGCCATCGATCAGCGGCGGCGGGAAGCGCTCAAGGGCCGACTCGAACCAGCGGTTGAGCTGGCTGGTGGGGATGCGCAGATTCCATTTCTCGTAGGTGTCGCGGATGGCCGGGAAGAGTTTCTTCACCCCCTCGCCGGTCTCGGCCGAGAGCGGCACAACCGTGATGCCCTTCATCTGGCTGAGCGAGATGGAGATGCGGTCGAGGGCCGCCTTGCGGGCGTCGCCGCGGTCTTCCACCGCGTCCCATTTGGTCAGGGCGATCACGCAGGCGCGGCCCTCGCGCTCGATCAGGCGGGCGATCTGAAGGTCCTGCTCCTGCACGCCCTGCACGGCATCCACCGCCAGCACCGCCATTTCGGCACGCTTCAACGCCTCGATGGACGAGGAGGTGGACATTTTCTCCAGGCCTTCATCCACCTTTGCGCGCTTGCGCAAGCCCGCCGTGTCCACCACCCGGTAGAGCTTGCCGTCCGGCCCGGTGAAATCGGCGGAGACGGCATCGCGCGTCAGGCCGGGTTCAGGCCCGGTGATCATGCGCTGCTCGCCCAGCAGGTGGTTCAGCAGCGTCGACTTGCCTGCGTTGGGGCGGCCGACGATGGCCAGATGCAGCGGTTTCTCCTCGTCATCCTCGCCCAGCTCGCGTTCTTCGGGCAGGCGGTCGGCGATCTCGGTCATGAGGTCGTAGACGCCCTCATTATGCTCGGCGGAAACCGCCACCGGTTCGCCAAAGCCCAGCTCATAGGCCTCCATGGCGTTGGCGATGCCGCCGCGCCCCTCGGCCTTGTTGGCGACCACCAGCACCGGCCTGTCCTTGCGGCGCAGCCAGGTGCCGAAATGCCGGTCCTCCGGCAGCAGGCCGGATTTCGCGTCGAACACGAAGAGCACGAGGTCCGCCTGGTCCACCGCCGTGGCGGTGGAGGCGCGCATGCGCCCGGGCAGCGTGTCGGGGGCGGCTTCCTCCAGCCCGGCGGTATCCACCAGCAGCACCTTGCGCCCGCCCATCTCGCAGATGGCCTCCTTGCGGTCGCGCGTCACCCCTGGCGTGTCAGCCACCAGCGCCAGGCGCTGCCCGGCGAGGCGGTTGAACAGGGTGGATTTGCCGACATTGGGCCGTCCGGCAATAACGACTCGAGGTAGATCAGCCATAGGCGGTTAGCCTCGCATCGCGGGTGAGTTGCAGCAGCACGCCGCCGGTGGCGATGGGCGCCAGGTCGGCGGGGGCGGCGAGTTTGATCGTCCGGGTCAGCTTGCCGGTGGTGGCGTCGATCAGCGCGGCCTCGCCGTGGTCGTTCACCGCGATCAGCATGCCGTTCACCAAGGCCGGGCCGGACCAGATGATGGGGTTGGTCTTGTCTTTCATGTCCTTGAAGGGCGGCAGGGCGGTGGACCAGCTCACCAGCCCGTCATCGGCATGCACGGCAAACAGGGTCTGGGTGGAATCCAGCAGGAACAGGAAGCCGCCGGAGGCCGCCGGGGCCTGGTTGCCGGTGGCCTGGTGCGTCCAGACCTTGGCGCCGGAATGCAGGTCCGTTGCCATGAAGGTGCCGCCGAGATTGATGGCGTAGACAACCCCGCCCGCGATAACCGGCGTGGCCACGATGTCGGACATATCCAGCGTGCTGGCCTGGCCGAATCCGGCCGCGAGGCTCTGCTCCCAGACCGGCGTGCCGGAAGTTGCGTCGATGGCCGCGAGCAGGCCGGTGGAGAATCCGGCGACGACGATGCCATCCGTGAAGGCGGGCGCGCCGGTGACGCTGGCGGCGGTCATCGGCGCGGTGCCGACGGCGCCGGAGAAGCGCCAGCCCGGCGTGCCGGACCCGGCATCGAAGGTCAGCAGCAGGTCATTCTGGGTGACGATGGCCACCAGCCCGGCCGCCACCAGCGGGACGGAACGCGCCGGGAAATCCAGCGCCTGGCGCCAGAGGATCTTGCCCGAGGCCGCATCCAGCGCCAGCGCCTCGCCATAGCCGGTGCTGGCGTAGATCTTGCCGGAATCAAAAGCGATGCCACCGCCGATATTCTGGTTGGAGGCGTGTTTGGGGCGGGTGTTGGTGTGCCAGAGTTCGGTGCCGTCAGAGAGCGACAGGGCGCGGATATGCGCGTCCGAATCCATGGTGAAGACATGGCCGCCGGAGACCACCGGGCTGGCGGCCAGCGGCTGGCGGTAGCCGCCGGCGCTGCCGATACCCGCCTGCCAGAGCGGCTTGAAGCCAAGCGGGCCCGCGACATTGCCGGGGGCATGGGCGGGGTTGGCAAAAGACTGCGGCCAGGCGCTGAGCGCGGTGGCGGCGGGCAGGGTGACGGCGGGGGCGTCGGGGGCGATGTCCATGCCCGTCTGGTCCGGCAGCACGGGGATCTGCACGCCAGGGATGACTTTCTTGGGTGTCGAGCAGGAGGCAAGCAGGCCGAGAAGGCCGACAGTCGCAGTACGGCGGCGAATCATGGGCTGGGTCATCCGTTCAGCTTGGCGAGCATGGCCTGGGCGCGGTTGCGCGCACCTTCGGGGGCGCTGGGGTCGTCCTGCACCTGGGTGAAGAGGGATTGCGCCATCGCCTTGTTGCCCTGGTGCAGATAGACCAGCGCCTGCATCTCACGCGCCAGCCCGTGATAGGGGTTCTGCGCCTGCACCATCGGCTGCAGCCGGGCCAGAATGTCTGAATCCTGGGCGGTGCCGAGTTCATGCTGGGCGTAGAGCAGGTTGGCGGCGTCGCGCAGCAGAGTGGGGGCGGCCTCGTCGGCGCCGATGCGCGTCCACAATGCGGCGGCCTTGTCGGTCTCCTGCGCGCTGGCATAGAGGGCGGCGGCGCGCAGGCGGGCCAGGGTCTTGTAATCCTCCGGCGCGGTCTGCGCGAAATCCTGCAATTGCTGGGCGGCGCTGTCCGCCTGGGCCGGGGTGAGGCTGGCGCCCGGCTGGTCCGCCGCTTGCGTCAGGGCCAGATATTGCGTGGCGGATTTGTCGGCCTGCTTGGTCTGGTGCGCCTGCCAGATCTCCTGCCCGGCGACTCCGGCCAGCACGAGAATGGCGGCGATGATCAGCAGCCCGCCATAGCGCTTGGCAAGCGTGACCGCCCGCTCATGGCGCAGATCCTCCGAGACTTCGTCAAAAATATCGACCACGCGGCTCTTTCCCCTTTGCCGGCTTGTCTTAGCCGGGGCTGGCGCTGGCGGCAACGCAGGCGCCAAGGCGCCTGGCGGCGCGTTCAGGGCCCATCAGCGCCAGCAGCGGGGCCATTTCCGGCCCATGCTCCTCGCCGGTGAGCGCCAGGCGCAGCGGGTGGTAGAGCGCCTTGCCCTTGGCGCCGGTGGCGGCGGTGATGGCGCCGGTCCAGGCTTTCCAGCTCTCCGCGGTCATCTCCGCGGGCAGGCTCGCCTGCGCGGCAATGATCACCGCCAGCGCCTCCGGTGGCAATTGCGGCGTGAGGATCTCGCCCTGCACCACATCCCACCAGCGGCGGGTTTCGGTCAGCAGGTCCAGATTGCCGCGCACGGCCTCCCAGAAATTTTGCGCCGCCCCCTCGGGCAGGCGGTCCTTGACGGCCTCGTAAGGCAAAGCGTGCAGCAGCTTGCGGTTCAGCCCCAGCAGCTGCGCGGCATCAAAGCGCGGCGGCGAGCGGGAGAAATCATTCAGCGAGAATTGCGCGACCAGCTCGGAAAGCGGCAGCGGCGCTGCATCCTTGGAGGTGCCAAGCCGGGCCAGATAGGCAGTGAGGGCGGCGGGCTCGATGCCATCCTTGCGCAGGGATTTCAGCGAGATGGAGCCGATGCGCTTGGAGAGTTTTTCGCCCTCCCCGCCCGAGATCAGCGGCAGATGCGCAAAGCGCGGCACCGGATGGCGGGTGATGGCGCGGAACAGGTCGATCTGCACCGCCGTGTTCGACACATGGTCCTCACCACGGATGATGTGGGTGATGGCCGTATCCACATCATCCACCACCGAGGTGAAGGTGTAGAGCGGCGTGCCGTCGGCGCGCAGCAGCACCGGGTCCGACACGGTGGAAAGCCTGATGCTGCGCGCGCCCAGCACGAGGTCGTTCCAGGAGGCCGCGTCATCCGACAGCCTGAACCGCCAATAGGGGCGCTTGCCATTGGCCTCGGCGGTGGCGCGCTGCTCGGCCGTCATGTTGAGGGCCGCGCGGTCATAGACCGGGGGGAGCTTGCGCTTGATCAGGGCGGCGCGCTTGGCGGCCAGCTCATCCTCGTTCTCGAAGCAGGGGTAGAGCCGCCCGGCGCGCTTGAGCTGTTCGGCGACTTCCGCGTAGCGGGCGGAGCGGTCGGACTGGCGGGCCTGCTCGTCCCATTCAATGCCCAGCCAGCGCAGATCATCATAGATGCCCTGCTCATATTCGGGGCGGCCGCGCTCGGTGTCGGTATCATCCAGGCGCAGCAGCAGGCGCCCGCCCTCATGCCGGGCGAACAGGAAATTCACCAATGCGGCGCGGGCGTTGCCGACATGCAGATAACCGGTGGGGCTGGGGGCGAAGCGGACTTTGACCATTGCCGGGGGGTTAGCCCTTTTTGCGGGCGGGGGAAAGGTGAGGGGCCAAGCCAGCCCCGGTTTGGGGCCGAAAAACCGGGGTGCAATTTTCTTGTGCCTCCCCCCTTGATCCCGGAGCGCAGCCCGGTCTATACGGCGCTCCACCGAAAGGTACGGGGCTATAGCTCAATTGGTAGAGCGTCTGCATGGCATGCAGAAGGTCAGCGGTTCGATTCCGCTTAGCTCCACCATTCCCCTTTCTTTTGGGCAAGATGATACTTGCCACGCCCAAGCGTTCATTCTTGATCTGCAAATCGCCAGATGCCGCATGGCGCCGTCATAGCCTGATTTGGCCATCATGCCGTTTTTGTTTTGGCTCTTTGTCTGACGCGTTGCTTGGCGCAGCGCCGCCTTAAGGGCGCTGTTCTGGAATTTTCAATATATTCATAATTTCAGCCGCGGCTGCGGCTGTCCAAATTTCGGCGAAGCTGCTCACCGTGCGGCCGATTCGCATGACGAGAGTCTAACGGCGCCGTGAAAACGGCTTCACGGCGCCGGGTGATGATTAAGCGACGGTGAGTTTCACATCCACGCTCTTGTGAATGGCGTTGGAATAGGGGCAGACGATATGCGCTTTCTGCACCAGATCCTCCAGCACCGCCTTGTCCACGCCCGGCGCGGTGATGGTGAGTGAAGCGGTAATGCCAAAGCCGCCGCCATCCTCGCGCGCGCCGATGCCGATAGCGGCGGCGACCTTGGCATCCTCCGGCAACTTCACATGCTCCTTGCCGGCCACGAATTTCAGCGCGCCGAGGAAGCAGGCGGAATAACCCACGGAAAAGAGCTGCTCCGGGTTGGTGCCCGGCCCGTCATCACCGCCCAGGCCCTTCGGCACGCTCAGCGTCACGTTCACCTTGTTGTCGTCCGTGGCGCCCTGGCCGGCGCGCCCGCCGGTGGCGTGGCCATGGGCGGTGTAAAGCACTTCCTTGACGCTCATTTGGCTCTCCTCATTACGGGTGCCCAGAATGTGGCGTCTGCCGGCCTCAGCACAAGGGCGGGGTCACCCCAGCGCGGTGCAGAAATTTGCGATGCGCCGGCAGGCTTCCTCCAGCCGGGGCAGGGCGGTGGCGGTGGAGATGCGGATATGCGGGCTCATGGCAAAGGCCGAACCCTGCACCACGCCCACCAGCCCGTCTTCCAGCAGCGCCATGGCAAAGTCATTGTCAGAGTGTATCACCCGCCCGCCCGGGGTTGTCTTGCCCAGGCAGCCCGCGATGCTGGGAAACACGTAGAAGGCGCCATCCGGCTGGTGGCAGGAGAGGCCGGGCACCCGGTTCAGCGCCGCCACCACCACGTCGCGCCGCTGCTCATAGGCGGCCGCGCGGTCCGCCAGGAACTCCTGCGGCCCGGTCAGCGCCGCCAGCGCCGCCGCCTGGCCAATGGAGGAGACGCCCGAGGTCGCCGTGGCCTGCACCACCGTGGCGGCCTTGATCATCTCCGCCGGGCCGATGCACCAGCCGATGCGCCAGCCCGTCATCGCGTAGGTTTTGGACACGCCCGAGAGTGTGACCACCCGCCCCGCCAAGTCCGGCGCCACGCCCAGCAGCGTATGGTGCTTCGCCCCGCCGAAGAGCAGATGCTCATAGATATCATCCGACAGCACCCAGACATGCGGATATTGCCGCAGCACATCCGCCAGCGCCGCCAGCGCGGGCGCGGAGATGGTGGCCCCGGACGGGTTGCTGGGATAGTTGAGGATCAGCAGCTTGGTGCGCCCGGTGATGGCGCGGGCCAGCGCCTCGGGCTGCAGCACGAAGCCCTGCGCCTGCGGGCAGGGCACGAAAACCGGCACGCCGCCGGCGAAGTTCACCGTCTGCTCGTAGCCCGCCCAGGCCGGGGCCGGGATGATCACCTCATCGCCCTTGCCGATCAGCGACATCACCACATTGAAGATGCCCTGCTTGCCGCCATTGGTGACGAGCACATCCTGCGGGCGGGCGGCGATGCCATGGGTGCGCTGGAATGTTTCCGCCACCGCCACGCGCAGGGGCTCGATGCCGCCCAGAGGCGGATATTTGGTCTCGCCGCGCTGGGCCGCCGCATGCGCGGCCTCCACCACATAAGGCGGGGTCGGGAAATCCGGTTCGCCGAGCGACAGCGAGATCACATCCTTGCCCTCGGCGCGCAAGGCGCGGGCGCGGGCGGCCATGGCGAAGGTGGCGGCCAGCTCTGTGCGGGCAATGCGTGCGGCGAATTCAGTCATGTGGTCGGGTTTATGCGCCGCCCGGGCGCTCGGCAAGCGGGGCTCAGGCCTCGCGGTGGCGCAATGCCGGCAGCCAGCGGCGGCGCTTTGGCGTGCTTGGTGTTTCAAGGAGGGGGACTTGCAGCAGAGCCATGGCGAGCTTGGTCACGCGGTAGGCGGCATCCGGGTTGCGCTTGAAATAGGCGCGGATGATGGCGTCAGCCTCTATATCCAACGGCTCCTGCGGGCCGCCCAGGGCATGGTCCAGAAACGCCAGGATGGTTTGGTGCTCTTGCAGTGTCACAAGGTTATTGTAAGCGGCAAAATGGCCATCGGGGGCAAGAGGGTTTGTCCGGCATTACTGCGAATTCACGCCTGGGTTTGTTGCCTAAGCGATTGGTAAACAAATAGTAAATTTCCGTCCCTGTGGAATTCACCAATTCGTGACATGCCGATGGAGCTGAGTACCTGGCGTGACGCGTAGTTATCTTCCCTTGCCACCGCAACCACGCGCGGCAGGCGCGCGGTATCATGGGCGTAGATCAAAGCGGCTGAGGCCGCCTCGCGCGCCAGCCCCGCCCCGCGCGCCTCGGGGAAGTAGGCAAAGCGCAGCGCCACACCCCGCTCATCGGGCCGGTGCATCAGCGCCGTGATGCCAAGAAACTCGCCCTGCATCGCCCGCACCGCCCACATGCCATAGCCATATTGGCCCCAGCCCTGGATGTCCTGCGCCAACTCCTCCGCCGTCTGCTGGGCAGAGCGCACCCCCCCCAGCATCAGCGCATACGCACGCGGATCCCCCTTCAGCCGGACCAGATCCGGCAAATCCCAATACCCCACCGGCGT
>DATJXU010000131.1:0-5494 GCA_035499915.1 Acidocella sp. | reverse complement strand
GGCGATGCAGCCAATGGCAACGGCGTAGATCAGCGTTCGCTGGCTGAGCGCGCCATTCGCCATAAGCAGCACGAGCAGCACGCTCCAAAGCAACCCGAGACCGACCAGCATGGCGCCGACGCATCTGAAATAGCTCGTCGCGTCGCGCCCGGTGACCCCTTGCCGTCGCAGCCAGCGCCTGCCCAGCCAGATGATGACGCCATAGACGGTCGCCGTCAGCAGCAACACGGGGTTACGCCATTCGCCCCCGGGATTGGTGCGAAAATCCAGATAGATCAGGCCGAGAGTGTTGATTCCGACCAGCGAGATGGCGCGGATGACGTAGCTGAAATCCTTGGCCTGATCGAGGAACAGCCGCTCGCTCAAATCCGAAGGCACCTGCATGCCCAGGGTCAGATTGGCGGCGATCAGACGCAGCAGATGGGCAAACCGCTGCAGGGGCTGGCGCGGCGGCCGACGATTCGAAAAGGCGGAATGCGAGTCGGTCATGTTCGGTAAGACGATCGCCTTTCGCACGCCGAAAAAAACACAAAACGCCCCCTCATTGGGGGCACAACCTTACGTACTGTCTTTTTTTAGAAAACGCCATCTTTAATTGATTAGGGTGTTTCACACCACACAATTCTTTGAAAAGATTTTATTGATGCGATCATGGGTTGTGGTCAGATGAAAAGTGCCAGCCAAAGCATTGATTCATAATAAAAACGAAATAGACATAACAATAGTCTATTTTAAAAAGCTAAGTCCTTAAGAGAAGAAAATCAGAGCGGCATGTGTTGCCTGGGCGGTCGCGTGAAGGCCGTTGTGGCTGATTTTCAACAATTGTCCCGCCTACATCTTTGGGGGGAACTCGTTTTTAATCCTTCTTGTTTTGGTTTCAAATCAAGAGGAATTTAAAATGCGTTCTCTAAAAGCCCATACTGCAGGTCTTGTGCGCGGCGAAATGATGCACAAGCCATCCAGCGGTTTAACCGCGCGGCTGGCGCTGGATGAGCAGTCGAAGGCTGATGCCTATTCCATCCGCCACGCCAGCTATCTTTCCGGTGGCTATATCGACCCGCGGCCGGACGGCATGTTCTCCGACGCGGATGATCTGCGCCCGAATAACCGCTCCGTGGTCATCTACAAGCGTGGGCGGCCGGTGGCCTCGGTGCGCATGTCGGTTTACGACCGCACGCCGGGCCTCACCGGCTGGGACGAAATTCCGGCCTCGCGCATCTTCCCGGAAGAGGTGCAGGCCCTGGCCGACAGCGTGACATCAGGCCGCCCTGCGAAGCTGACCGAGATCAACCGGCTGGTGCGCCATCCGGATTTCGCCACGGATTACGAGCTGGTGTTCGTGCTGTACCGCTTTGTCGGTTTCTTCGTGGCGGAGGAGCGGGCGGACATGACGCTCTCCTGCGTGCGGCGCAACCACACGCCTTTCTATAAGCGGTTGCATTTCGAATATGTCGCCGGCCCGCGCCGCTATGCCGGTGTGAAGTTCGAGACCAATCTGATGAGCTGCCCGAATTCCTCCTATGGCTCTGTGCTGAAGGATATTCCGGTGGTCGATGCGGGGTTCGGCCCGGCGAGTGCCTACGCAGGCCTGCTCTCGGGCGAGACCGTGCAGGTTTTCGCCGACTAGGGCGCGATAGGTTGAGGTTGACGCATACGCGCCCCCTCAATGCGCTCTAACTCTTTGATAAGAGGCTGATTCATGCCCTCGGTTGCCGCGCAAGGGCGCGTCAATCTCAAGCGATCAGGCTCTAAGCCCGCCCCTGAAATTTCTCATTCACTGACATTCAAAGGACGACTCAAATGCATGTTTTCTCCGCCGTCGTGACCGGTTTCGCCGCCACCATCTGCTTTGCCGCCTTCTCCTGGGGCGTGAAGAAGCATTTCCGCTCCACCGGCGCGATGCCGCTGGGCATGAAGGTAACCAGCCTGCTGAGCCTCGCCTTGTTCGTGGCCTTCCTGGTCCGCATCGCGCAGGGCGCCTCCGGGCTCTGGCTGGTGTCTCTGGGGCTGTTCGCCGCCGCGCTCGCGGTGTTCGCCGCCGCCATCGCGGCCAGCCGCTACACCCCGCCGACCCTGGCTTTCGACACCGATGCCCCGAACTTCCTGCTCCAGCACGGGCCCTACCGCTATGTGCGCCACCCCTTCTACCTGGCCTATGTGCTGTTCTGGCTGGGTACGGCCGTGGCGCTGAACGGGATTCTGGGCTGGATCGCCCCGGTGGTGATGACCGCCCTTTATATCGAGGCGGCATCGCGCGAGGAGCGTAAGTTCGCCGCCTCCGAGCTGGCCGTTGCCTACAAGGCCTACAGCGCCCGCGCGGGCATGTTCTGGCCCCGCCCGCTGGCCCTGCTGGCCGGCTAGAACGCGATAGGTTGACGCATACGCGCCCCCTCAACGCGCTCTGGCTCTTTGTTTTAGCGAGCAACTTTATCCGATCAAATGTGTCCATTTGATCGGATGTTGCTCTAGAGCCAGCTTGTCACGGATTGCCAGGGGCGTTTGTCCCCTGGCAAGCCGGATGGCTGGGGGAGCAAACGCAAAAAACCCGGCAAAATGCCGGGCCGTTTGCCGCTGATTTGCAGAAGCGGAAGAGGCTTAGCCCTGGCGCGCCTTCATGCGCGGGTTCTTCTTGTTGATCACGTAGACCCGGCCGTGGCGGCGGACAACGCGGCAGTTCTTGTCGCGAAGCTTCGCGGACTTAAGTGAGTTACGGATCTTCATCACAGGTCTCGGCTAGAAATGGAACAATTGGAGGCGCGATATGCCGCCCCGGCACGCAGATGTCAACCGCCAGGGCGGATGATGGCCCTCATGAGAGCCAAAACTGACGGAATTATGGATGATCTGCCATGAAAAATGCTGGTAAACCTAGGTTTCACCAAATGGTCATTCGCTTTCCGGGCCTGTCCCCTGTTGATAGCCGGTTGAGGGGTTCCGCGCCCCCGAGTCTCAGGAGCTTATGCGCAATGAAGATCAGTTTCGTCGTTCCGGCCTATAATGAGCAGGCGCTGCTCGCGCAGTCCCTGACCGCGATCCGCGAGGAAATTGGCCGCGCGGGGCTGCGGCTGGGCGAGGATGCGGAGATCATCGTCGTGAATAATGCCAGCACCGACAATACGCGCGCGGTGGCGCTGTCGGTGGCGGGGGTGCGGGTGGTGGATGAGCCGCGCAAGGGGTTGGTGCAGGCCCGCTGGAGCGGGTTCGAGAATTCCACCGGCGAGCTGATCGCCAATATCGACGCCGATACGGTGGTCCCGGAGGGCTGGCTCTCCGAGGTTCTGCGCCAGTTTGCGCGCACGCCCAAGCTGGTGGGGCTGTCTGGCCCCTATATCTATTACGGCGTGCCGCGGAAGGTGAATCTGGTGGTGGCGGCCTATTACCGGCTGGCCTGGCTGGCCTACATGTTCAATCAATATGTCCTGAATGTGGGGGCGATGCTCCAGGGCGGCAATTTCGTCGTCAAGCGCCAGGCCATGCTCAAGCTTGGCAATCCGGATCTGCGCTTCTCCTTCTACGGGGAGGATACGGACATGGCTAACCGGCTCTCCAAGGTCGGCACCGTGAAATTCACCTTCCGGCTGCCGGCGCAATCCTCCGGGCGGCGCCTGGTGGGGGAGGGGGTGTTTACCATCGGGCTGCGCTATACGATGAATTTCTTCTGGGCGACCTTCCGCAAGAAGCCCTTCACCGAGGAGTGGCAGGATATCCGCGAGGCCTGAGCTCAGGCCTCAGCCATTGGTTTCCTGGTAGCGGGGCGCGGGCAGGGCGGCGGGCTTGGCGGGCTGGCCGCGCTTGCGGGCGGCGAGAAAGCCCCGGCTGGTGAGAAACCAGACGCCAAACAGCAGGTTTTCCAGCGCGGTGCGGCGGCGCAACCGCTTGCAGCGCAGAGCCAGGACGCGGCTGGCAAGCCCGCCATAAAGCCCGTTGCGCACCAATGCCAGGTCCTGGCTTGCCTGGGGCGTCAGCCTTGCGGCCTGGGCCATCAGCGCATCGGCATGGCGTTGCATCATGGTCATGTACACCACCGGCCCGCGCTGCAGCGCCGCCAGGGCGCGGGCATGAAGCGGCTGGGAGCGGCCGATCAGATTCCTCTTATGCAGCCGGTACAGCACCTGCGGCCGGGCATCGAACAGAACCCTGCCGCCGCAGGCGGAAACGACGATATAGCTCCACCAATCATGCACCGTGCCCTCAGGCTCGCATGCGGTGGCGACCAGGGCGGCGGCGGGGGCATTCATCACCAGCGTGTTGCCGTTGGCGATGTTCTGGGTGAGGCAGGCGGGAAACCCGGCCACGCCTTGATAGGGGGCGGAGAGCCTGGCGCCGCTCAGCGCCTCATCCACCAGATATTGCCGGGCGCAGTAAAGGGCCGGGGCCTCGCCGGCGGAGGCCAGCATGTCCAGCGCGCAATGCAGTTTTTCCGGCAGCCAGACATCGTCCTGGTCGGCGAAGGCCACCGCCATGGCGCCGATGTTTTCGCGCAGCAAGGTCAGGAAGCTGGCGGTAACGCCCAGATGCGGCCCGCAGGACGGGGACTCGATGCAGCGATCCGGCCCGACCCGGGCGGCGAAGTCGCGCATGATGCCGATCGTGTTGTCGGTCGAGCCGTCATCGCGCCAATGCAGCACCCAGCGTTCATGCGTCTGCGCCAGGAAGCTGTTCAACTGGGCGGGCAGAAACGCTTCCCCGTTGAAGGTGGACAGCAGAATGGCGACACCTGTATCCGCGGTGGCTGCGCATGAGGCAGGGCTCATCGGGCCTACACTTCTCCTTCAACGCCCAGGCGCCGAGCTGGATTAGATCGTTCGCACGCAGATCAATGGATCCGTGCGGCTAAATGTTACCATACATGTGCGTTTTGTTATGTGGCAATGACTTTTTCGCCTTAAGCGTGCATTGCCTTCATTGTTCATGTTTGCCCTTTGTCAGGCGGGATTTTCCGGTTCCAGCAAACCGGTGACGAGTCCAGGGAGTGTTTCACGCCAGTCCGGCAGGGAGATGCCAAAAACCTGGTTCAGCTTGCCGCAATCCAGCCTGGAATCAGGCGGGCGGCGCGTGGGGGTTGGCCAGTCGGCGGTGGCGATGGGCTGCACCTGCGGCGCTTTGTAGCCTTCCTTGGCGGCTTCCTCGAAGATGGCGGTGGCAAAGCCGTGCCAGGTGGTCTCGCCGCCGCCCGTGGCGTGGAAAATGCCGCGATAGTGTAGCGCCCAGCCTGTCTCGTTGATTTTATCCACGATGCGAATGATCGCCGCGGCCAGGTCTCCGGCCGCCGTCGGCGTGCCGCGCTGGTCCGCCACCACCCGCAGCACGGGCATCTTGCGCCCGGCATTGATCATGGTGCGGGCGAAATTCCTGCCATGCGCCGAATAGACCCAGGCGGTGCGCAGGATGATGGCTTGCGCCTGCGTGGCGAGGATCGCCTCCTCCCCATCGCGCTTGCTGGCGCCGTAAATGCCGGTGGGGCTGGTGGGGTCGGTTTCCAGATAGGGCGCGC
>DATJXU010000130.1:0-2728 GCA_035499915.1 Acidocella sp. | reverse complement strand
CTGCTGTTCATGGGCGATGTCGTCGGGCGGCTGTTCTCCGAATTCGCGATTACGCTCGCTTTCACCATCGTCATCTCGGCGGTTGTCTCGCTCACGCTGGTGCCGATGCTGTGCTCGCGCCTGCTGCACCACAAGGGCGAGGACAAGCCCAGCCGGTTCGAGGCCTGGAACGAGATGCAGTTCAACCGCCTACTGACAGGCTATGGGCACGCGCTCACCTGGGTGCTGAAACATGCTCGTGCCACGCTGCTGGTTGCTGTTGGCACGCTGGCACTCACCATCCTGCTCTACGTGTTCATCCCCAAGGGCTTCTTCCCGGTGCAGGATACGGGCGTCATCGAGGGCTTCTCCCAGGCTTCGCAGGGCACCTCCTACGCCGACATGGCGGCGCACCAGCAGGCCCTGGCCGAGGCGATCCTGAAGGACAAGGACGTTGCGAGCCTGACCTCCTATATCGGGGTGGATGGCAGCAACACCACGCTGAACCAGGGGCGTTTCCTCATCAACCTCAAGCCCAAGAGCGAGCGCAGCCTGTCCGCCGCCGGAATCATCCCCCGGCTGAGCCAGGAGGTGTCGGGCGTGCCGGGCGTGGCGCTGTATCTGCAGCCGGTGCAGAGCCTCACGCTCAACACCACCGTCTCACCCACGCAATACCAGTTCGCGCTGGAGGCACCGTCCCAGGCGGATCTGCAAACCTATGTGCCGCGGCTGATGGCCAGGCTCCAGGCGCTACCCCAGCTTACCGGCGTGGCCAGTGGGCTGCAGGCGGCCGGGCAATCCGTGTATGTCGATATCGACCGCACGAATGCCGCGCGCTTCGGCATCACCCCGGCTACGGTGGATGCCGCGCTTTACGATTCCTTCGGCCAGCGCATCATCTCCACCATCTTCACGCAGACCGACCAGTACCGCGTGATCATGACCGTGGACCCCGCGAAGATGACGTCCGCCGCATCGCTGGGGAACATCTACCTGCCGTCCTCTGCCGCCTCGGGCGGGCAGGTGCCGCTTTCTGCCATTGCCAGCTTCAACATCCAGACAGCGCCGTTGCTCATCGAGCATCTCGGCCAGTTTCCGGCCACGACAATCTCCTTCAACCTCGCCCCTGGCGCCTCGCTGGGAGGGGCAGTGAAGGCAATCCAGAAAGCCGAAGCCTCGCTGAACCTGCCGGCCTCTATGCAGACCAGCTTCCTGGGTGCTGCGGCGGCGTTCCAGAATGCCCTGACCAACGAGGTGTTCCTGCTCATCGCCGCGATCATCGCCGTCTATATCGTGCTCGGCGTGCTGTATGAGAGCTTCGTCCATCCGGTCACCATTCTCTCCACCCTGCCATCAGCGGGTATCGGCGCGCTGATCTTCCTTTGGCTCTCTGGCGCGGGGCTGGATGTCATTGGCATCATCGGCATCGTGCTGCTGATCGGCATCGTCAAGAAGAATGCGATCATGATGATCGACTTCGCGCTGCACGCCGAGCGCAACGAGGGCAAACCCCCGCGCGATGCGATCTACGAGGCTGCACTTTTGCGCTTCCGCCCGATCCTGATGACCACGCTCGCCGCCATGTTCTCCGGCCTGCCGCTCATCTTCGGCGGCGGCATGGGGTCGGAGCTGCGCGCCCCGCTGGGCGTGGCCATCGTTGGCGGGCTGCTGGTGAGCCAGGTGCTCACCTTGTTCACCACCCCGGTCATCTACCTGGCGTTTGACGCGCTGGCCCGCCGCTTCGGTCTGCGCCTGAACACAGCCAGCGCATGAACATCCCGGCGATCTTCATTCGCCGCCCGGTGGCGACGATTCTGCTTACCATCGGCATCGCGCTGTCCGGCATTCTCGGCTTCCTGAAGATGCCGGTGGCGCCGCTGCCGCAAATCGCCTTTCCCACCATCCAGGTGCAGGCCAACATGGCTGGCGCCAGCCCGCAGGCCATGGCCGCCACCGTGGCCGAGCCGCTGGAGCGGCATCTCGGCACCATTGCCGACGTTACCGAGATGACCTCGCAATCGGGCATCGGCGTCACCCGCATTACGCTGCAATTCGGGCTGGACCGCGATATCGACGGTGCGGCGCGCGACGTCGAGGCGGCGATCCAGGCGGCTCGGGCCGACCTGCCGACAACACTGCGCGCCAACCCGACCTACGAGAAATTCAATCCGGCGGATGCACCGATCATCGTGCTGGCCATGACTTCGGACACGATGACGCCCGGCCAGCTTTATGATTCCGCCGATACCGTGCTGGCGCAGCAGTTCTCGCAGATTGAAGGCGTGGGCGACGTGGAACTCGGCGGCGCGGCGCTGCCCGCGGTGCGCGTGGAGTTGCAGCCCGGGCCGCTCGCCAAATACGGCATCGGGCTGGAGGATGTGCGCGCCGCCCTGGCCGCCGCCAATGCGAATTCGCCGAAGGGTTATTTCGATATCGGCCCAAGCCGCTACCAGCTCTACACCAATGACCAGGCTAAATTCGCCGCGCAGTATCGTGATCTCGTCATCGCCTACCGCAACGGCCAGGCGGTGAAGCTCTCGGACGTCGCCGAGGTGGATGACTCGGTCGAGAACCTGCAGAACGCCGGGTTCTACAACGGCAAGCGCGGGGTGCTGGTTATCATCCGCCCGAGCCCGACGGCGAATATCATCCGCACCGTGGATCAGATCAAAGCCGAGCTGCCGCAATTGCGCGCGGCATTGCCGCCGGCGATCACTTTCGGCATCGCCTTGGACCGCTCGCAATCCAT
>DATJXU010000129.1:0-4352 GCA_035499915.1 Acidocella sp. | reverse complement strand
TCGCCCGCGGCCCGGCCTCATGGATGGCGCGGGCGAAATAATCCTTGCCCGCCCCGGTTTCGCCCTGCAGCAGAATGGGCAGCTTGCGCCCCAGCACCCGGCGCAGCTGGCCGATGGCCTTGGCCACCCGCTCATCGCCGGTATCCAGCGCGGCCAGCGCGTCGGTCTTCGGCGCGCTTTGCGGGCTGGCCGCGGGGCGGCGGATCAGCGGCGCGCGCATCTGGTCCACCGTGACATAGATGGTTTCGCCCCGGCGCGGATGGGCCGGCAAGGGCTGGCCGGCGGTGCTGCGGTCAAGATGGATCAGATCGCGCATGGTGAGGCCAAAATAGCGGCCGAAATCCTGCGTGCCGATATCCTCCGGCCGCAGCCCCAGCATGGCAAAGCCGGCGCGGTTGGCGCCCAGGATTATGCCGGCCTCGTCAATGGCGATGGCGCCTTCCATCATGCTGCCCAGGCAATCGGCGCAGACATGGAAGCGCAGCTTGGTGTGGTTGACGAAGGAGATCTCGAAAATCCGGGTCTCGATCATCTGGGCGGCGGCGCGCACCAGCCCGAAGGTGTGCGGGTGATAGCGCCGGGAATCGCAGGAGATGTCGATCACGCCCAGCAGCTTGCCGGAGGGCGCGGTGAGCGGCGCCGCCGCGCAGGCCAGGAAGCTGTTATGGCGCAGATAATGCTCCGCCCCGTTCACGACGATGGGCTTGCCCTCGATCAGCGCGGTGCCGATGGCGTTGGTGCCGCGCGCCGCCTCCGCCCAGCAGGCGCCAGGCGAGAGCGCCACCTTGGCGGCGCGGGTGCAGAAATCAAGATCGCCGATGGAATCAAGCAGATAGCCGGTCTCGTCCGAGAGCAGCATCACGCAGCCGGACTCTTTGATCTGGTCATAGAAGTAATTCATCACCGGCCGGGCCTGGGTGATCAGCGCGGCGCGGCGCTCACCGGCCACGCGGCGCTCGGCGTGGGAGAAATGCGGAGGATCCAGCCGGGTTTGCTCTGGTGTCAGCCCCGCCATCCGGCAGCGCTGCCATGAGCGGCTGATTTCGCCGGGATCCACGCCCCTGGCGGCGGTTGGGGCGGGCGATCTGTCATTCGTCAATCTGTCATTCAATGACGCGATGCGAAATGGTTCCATGGCTCGGTCGCGTTTCCTGTCCCGATTGGTCTTTGTTATTTTTGGCGTGTTTTCCACATGGCAAGGGCCAAACTTAGCGTGGCATTGCGTTTTTGGTAGGGGCTGGGCGCGGAGCTGGCAAGTGAAAAGTACAGTGTCCCGTTTTGAGGCGCTGCGGTCTTTTGAAGAGGGATGCTCCGGGCGGGTTGACGGAGATCAAGGGAAGCCGGGCCGCCTTGTGGCACTCTGCGGGCAAGCCTGAACGGGTAGACTGCCATGAAACAGAGCGCCGCCGATATCATGACCACCAAGCTCGTGCTGCTGCATCCCATGGACGAGGTGCCGCGGATCGCGGAGATATTGGCCAAGCACCAAATCAGCGCGGCACCGGTGGTGGACCAGCAGGGCAAGCTGCTCGGCATGGTGAGCGAGGATGATTTGATACGCCCGCTCAGTGCCAAGACCGCCACGCGCCGCGCCTGGTGGCTGGAATTGCTGGCTGAGGGTGAGGATCTGGCGCCGGATTTCCTGGCCTATCTGAAGCAGGAAGCGCGCACCGCCGGCGAGCTGATGACGCGCGAGGTGATCAGCGTTTCGCCGGAGACGGGGGTGGAGGAGATTGTCGACCTGCTTGCCCGCCATAATATCAAGCGTGTGCCGGTGCTGAAGGGGGGCGAGCTCGTCGGTATCGTCAGCCGGGCGGACATCATCCGTACCCTGTCGCGCGGGGGACGTTGAGAGGGGGGAGGCCCCTGGACCTTGCGGATGTTCATGCGCGCCTGCTGTTCAGGAGGTGAAAGCCCGTGGCCATTAAACCCAACAGGATGCCGGGGGGCGGCCTTGTCGTCATCGGCTTCCTGCTGCTGCTTATGCTGCTGTTGACGCTGGAGCGCGGGACGGATCAGGGCGTGAAGTCCATTCCCTATAGCCAGTTCGAATCCCTGCTGGCCGCCGGACAGGTCGAGAACCTCACTATCGGGGGCGGGCAGATTTCAGGCGATTTCAAGAATCCTGGGAAGGACCAGCCGGCGCAGTTCGTCACCAACCAGGTGGACCCCGCGCTGGCGCAGCAGCTTTCGCAAGCCAAGGTGACCTTCGATGGCACCGCGCCGGCGGGGGCGCTGTCTGCTCTGCTGGGCTGGCTGGCGCCGCTGTTGTTCTTTGGCGTGCTTTGGTATTTCGTCCTGGGCGGGCGTTTCGGCGGGGCGCGCGGGCTGCTCGCCACCGGCAAATCCAAGGCCAGGGTCTATGCCGAGAACGATGTGAAGGTGCGCTTTTCCGATGTCGCGGGGGTGGATGAGGCCAAGGAAGAGCTGAAGGAGGTTGTGGATTTCCTGAAGGACCCGGCATCCTATGGCCGGCTCGGCGCGCATATCCCGAAGGGCATTTTGCTGGTTGGTCCGCCGGGCACGGGCAAGACGCTGCTGGCCCGCGCCGTGGCGGGGGAGGCGGGGGTGGCGTTTTTCTCCATCTCCGGCTCGGAGTTCGTGGAGATGTTCGTGGGCGTGGGCGCGGCGCGGGTGCGCGATTTGTTCGAGCAGGCCCGCGCCCAGGCGCCCGCCATCATCTTCATCGACGAGCTGGACGCGCTGGGCCGCGCCCGCAACGCCGCCATGCCCGGCGGCGGCAATGATGAGAAGGAGCAGACGCTGAACCAGCTCCTTTCGGAGATGGACGGGTTCGACCCGTCCTCCGGCGTGGTGCTGCTGGCGGCGACAAACCGGCCGGAGATTCTCGACCCCGCTTTGCTGCGCGCCGGGCGGTTCGATAGGCAGGTGCTGGTCGACAGGCCCGACAAGGCCGGGCGGGTGCAGATTCTCGGTGTCCATATCAAAAAAATCAAGCTGGGGCTTGGTGTTTCGGTGGAGGAGATCGCAGCACTCACCCCCGGCTTCACCGGGGCGGACCTTGCCAATCTGGTGAACGAGGCCGCCCTTCTGGCCACGCGCCGCCAGGCGGAGGCGGTGACGCTGGCGGATTTTTCCAACGCCATTGAGCGCGTCATCGCCGGGCTGGAAAAGCGCAGCCGGCTGCTGGTGCCCAAGGAGCGTGAGATCGTGGCGCATCATGAGATGGGCCATGCCATCACCGCCATGGCCCTGCCGGATACCGACAAGGTGCAGAAAATCTCCATCATCCCGCACGGCATCGCGGCGCTGGGCTATACCATCCAGCGCCCGAGCCAGGACCGCTTCCTGATGGGCAAAACCGAGATGCTGGACCGCATGACCGTGCTGTTGGGCGGGCGCGCGGCGGAGTCGCTGATATTTCCTGATGTTTCCACGGGGGCGGCGGATGATCTGGCGCGGGCGACGGATATCGCGCGCTCCATGGTGGTGCGCTATGGCATGGAGCAGTCGCTGGGGCAGATGAGCTATGAGCCCGAGACCCAGCATTACCTGCCCGGCGGGCCGGATTGGCGCCCGCGCCAATATAGCGAGGCCACGGCGGCCAGAATCGACCGCGCCGTGCATGACATGGTGGAGGCGGCCTTCAGCCGTGCCCGCGCCATTCTGCAGGCCAACATGGAGGTGCTGCGCGAAGGCGCGCGGGAGCTGCTGCATGAGGAGACGATCTCCGACAGCGAGCTGGCGGCGCTGGCGGCGAAAGTGCCGGTGTGGACAGATCATGTGTGAGCAGGCGGAGGCTGTCGCGTTTCTCTCCGAGGGCGCGGATAAGATTTTCTCCACCCATATCTCGCATGTGTTTCTGAAAGGCGATGCGGCCTACAAGCTCAAGCGCGCGGTGCGGTTTCCTTATGTTGATTATTCCAGCCTCGCCGCGCGCAAGGCGTTTTGCGGCCGGGAGCTGGACCTCAACCGCCGCACCGCGCCCAGCCTGTACAGGCGGGTGAGGGCGCTGACGCGGGCGAAGACCGGCGGGTTGGAATGGGACGGGCCGGGCGCGCCGGTGGAGTATGTGCTGGAGATGCGCCGCTTTGCCGATGCCGCGCTGTTTGACCATATGGCCGGGCACGGGCCGATCCCCCCGGCGCTGCTGCGGGAATTGACCGATATCATCGCGGATTTCCATGCCCGCGCCGAGATCGTGCAAGGCGTCGGGCTGAAAGCTGTGATCGCGGGCAATGCCGAGCGGCTCATCGCCGGCTGCCCGCCACTGGAGCGCGCCGTGGTGGCGGCGCTGAATGAAGCCACCCAGGCGGCCTATGCCAGGCAGGCGCCGCTGCTCGCCCGGCGCGGCGCCGAAGGGCGGGTGCGGCGCTGCCATGGCGACCTGC
>DATJXU010000128.1:0-23002 GCA_035499915.1 Acidocella sp. | reverse complement strand
CCCTTCCCAGCCTATGCAATTGTCAAAGACCTAAACCAAACCACCATCTTAGCGAAGCTACCTTCGCCGCAAGGCCGTCTAGTCTACCCTCCGGAGCGGTGAAGATCAAGTCCGCAAAGCCCGTCGGTGGAGGGGCTTCTAGCTCCGACTGACCTCGACTGTCAACGCACCCTCATCATCGTCTCCGCCCCTTAAAACCCTAGGAAAACCCTCGCTTCGCCGCACCACCCTCTAGGGAAACCCTCATTTTTTGCACCACGGCAATTTAGCTATGCGCTAAACGCATGACTTCAAGATAGGCTTGCGTCCCGAAAATCCGGGCAAACCCCGCCCCCAAAGTCGCGCAAACCGCCTGGATAATGGCCGGCTGGCGGTATTCTTCCCCCAGATCCGGCGCGCCGGTGGCATCGGCGATGAAGTCGACAAAATAATCCTTGTCATGCGCCGCGCGGGCCGTGGTCTCGCAGCAGAAATTCGTCATGTACCCGCAGATCGCCACGGTCTTCACGCCCAGGCTGCGCAAGATCACCTCAAGCGCCGTGCCCTCGAAGCAGGAATAACGATGCTTGGTGATGTGCAGCCCGTCGGGCACCAACTTCAGCCCCGGCGCGTACGCGGCCTCCTGCGTGCCTTCGACAAACCCCAAAGGCTCCGCCGCGCCGGAGAAATCGAACATCCGCCCGGCATCGCGTCCATCGGCACGATGCACATGGCGTACATAGATCACCGGCGCCCCCGCCGCCTCAAAGCCCTCCACCAGCGCATTGATCCGCGCCAGCGAGGCGCAAAAATCCGGCACGCATAAAGGCGAATCCGGCAAGGCATAGACATTCTGCACGTCGATCACGAGCAAAGCGGTATCGCGCATAAAAAAACTCCCCGAAGTGGCACTTCGGGGAGCCTAACGCTTAAGCCGCCTCGGCCAGATGACCGCCGATCACCAAGCCCTGTTCGGAGCCGGAGACCTTCACGGCCTCCCCGTCCTTCACCGCCCCCTCCAGGATCAACCCGGCCAGCGGGTTCTGCAGGTTGCGCTGGATCACGCGCTTCAGCGGCCTGGCGCCATAAACCGGGTCATACCCCGCCTCCGCCAGCCAATCGCGGGCTGACTGGTCGAGATCCAGCCGGATATTGCGCTCCGCCAGCAGCGCTTCCAGCCGCCTGAGCTGGATGGTCACGATCGCGCCCATATCCACACGCTGCAACCGGCGGAACAGCACGATCTCATCCAGCCGGTTGAGGAACTCGGGGCGGAAATGCTCACGCACCCGCGCCATCACCCCGGCCTCGGCCATGCGCACATCCTCGCCCTCCGTCTGCGCGGCCAGAATGTCGGAGCCCAGATTGGAGGTCAGCACGATGATCGTGTTCTTGAAATCCACGGTCCGCCCCTGCCCATCGGTCAGCCGCCCATCATCGAGCACCTGGAGCAGGATGTTGAACACATCCTCATGTGCCTTCTCCACCTCGTCGAACAGCACGACCTGATAAGGCCGGCGGCGCACCGCCTCGGTCAGCACCCCGCCCTCGTCATAACCGACATAGCCCGGCGGCGCGCCGATCAGCCGGGAGACGGAATGCTTCTCCATGAACTCGCTCATGTCGATGCGCACCATCGCCCGCTCATCATCGAACAGGAATTCCGCCAGCGCTTTCGTCAGCTCGGTCTTGCCCACGCCCGTGGGGCCGAGGAACAGGAAGGAGCCGATCGGCCGGTTCGGGTCCTGCAACCCGGCCCGCGCCCGGCGCACGGCGTTGGAAACCGCCACCAGCGCCGCCTCCTGCCCCACCACGCGCTGGCGCAGGTTATCCTCCATATGCAGCAGCTTGGCGCGCTCGCCCTCCAGCATCTTCTCCACCGGCACGCCGGTCCAGCGCGAGACAACGGCGGCAATCGCCTCCTCCGTCACGGCCTCATGCATCAGGCTCCCGTCCTGCTTGGCGGCGAGCTGCTTCTCCAGCTCCGGAATCCGGCCATAGAGCAGTTCGGAGGCCTTCGCGAGGTCGCCCTTGCGCTGCGCCATCTCCACCTCGTTGCGGGCCTGCTCCAGCTGCTCCTTCACCTTCTGCACGTCGGCGTGCTCGGCCTTTTCGGCCTTCCATTTGGCGGTCAGCTCGGAGGATCTCTCCTCCAGCTCGCCCAGCTCGAACTCCAGCTTCTCCAGCCGCTCACGGCTGGCCGCGTCCGTCTCCTTGCGCAGCGCCTCACGCTCGATCTTCAGCTGGATCAACCGGCGGTCCAGCTCATCCAGCGCCTCTGGCTTGCTGTCCACCTGCATGCGCAGCCGGCTCCCCGCCTCATCCATCAAATCGATCGCCTTGTCGGGCAAAAACCGATCCGTAATGTAGCGGTTGGAGAGTGTGGCCGCCGCCACCAGCGCACTGTCGGTAATCCGCACGCCGTGATGCAGCTCGTATTTCTCCTTGATCCCGCGCAGGATGGAAATGGTGTCCGCAACACTCGGCTCATCCACGAACACAGGCTGGAAGCGCCGCGCCAGTGCCGCGTCCTTCTCCACATATTTGCGGTATTCATTGAGCGTCGTGGCCCCCACGCAATGCAGCGCGCCGCGGGCCAATTCAGGCTTCAGCAGGTTGGAGGCATCCATCGCCCCATCCGCCTTGCCCGCCCCCACCAGCGTGTGCATCTCATCGATGAACAGGATGACCTCGCCCTCCGCGGACTCGATCTCCTTCAGCACGGCCTTCAGCCGCTCCTCGAACTCACCGCGGAATTTCGCCCCCGCCACCAGCGCGCCCATATCCAGCGCCAGCACGCGCTTGTTGCGCAGGCTCTCCGGCACGTCGCCATTCACGATGCGCAGCGCCAAGCCTTCCACAATGGCGGTCTTGCCCACGCCAGGCTCGCCGATCAGCACCGGGTTGTTCTTGGTGCGCCGCGCCAGAACTTGAATCGTCCGGCGGATCTCCTCGTCACGCCCAATCACCGGGTCCAGCTTCTGCTCCCGCGCCAACTGCGTCACGTCGCGCGCATATTTCTTCAGCGCGTCGAATTGCTGCTCGGCCGTGGCGCTGTCCACCTTGCGGCCCTTGCGCACCTCGCCAACCGCCTTCTCCAGCGCCTGGGCGGAAACACCCGCCGCCTTCAGCGCGCGCCCGGCGGCATTATCACTCGCCGCCAGCGCCACCAGCATGCGGTCCTGCGCCACAAAGCTGTCGCCCGCCTTGGCGGCGGCCTGCTGCGCGGCATCCAGCACCCGCACCAAATCCGGCGTTATGCTCGGCTGGCCAGCGCCGGAGCCCTGCACCTTCGGCAGCCGCGCCACGGCGCCATCCGCTGCCTGCTTGGCGGCGGCGGCATCGCCCCCCGCCATGCGGATCAACCCGCTCGCGGCCCCTTCCTCATCATCCAGAAACGCCTTCAGCAGATGCTCGGGCGTGATCTGCTGGTTATACTCACGCATCGCAATGGTCTGCGCCGCCTGAATAAAGCCGCGCGCCCGCTCGGTGAACTTCTCAAAATCCATAATTTATCCCCTTCATCGTCCCTGAATCCCAGGCAACGTTCCGGCCGCGCCCCTCTTTGAGGCAGCGCAACCTTGCCAAGCCAATATGGGCAAGGCCATGATTTGGCTCAAGTGGATATTTAAGGTCATTCCATGCGCATCGAATCCCTCTACCGCTACCCGGTGAAAGGCCTCACCCCGGAGATCCTGGCGCAGGCGCGCCTGACCCCCGGGCGCTGCATCCCCTGGGACCGCGCCTTCGCCCTCAAACAGGGCGATGCCGTGCTGGACGAGGCGAACCCCGCCTGGATCCCCAAGATGAATTTCATGTGCCTGGCCAAGAACCCGAATACCGCCGCCCTGCAAACGCGCTTTGACGAGCAAACCGGAACCCTCAACGTCAACGGCCCCGAGGGCACGCTGTCCGCCTCGCCCTTCACGCCGGAGGGCCAGGCCGCTTTGGCCAGCTATTTCACCGCCTTCCTCGGCCAGGAGGCGCGCTTTGGCGAACAAGGCGAGGCCCCGCAATTCCATTTCTTCCCCGGCCATAGTTTTTGCGACCATCAAACCCAGGTGATCAGCCTCATCGGCCTCTCCTCCCTCGCCGCCCTTGAGCAGGCCGTGGGGGCAGAGCGCGACAAGCGCCGCTTCCGCGCCAATATCTATATCGAAGGCTCCGAACCCTGGGCGGAGTTCTCCTGGCTGGGCCGCAGGCTCGCCATCGGCGAGGTGGAAATGCTGGTGCAGGACAAGATCGACCGCTGCCCCGCCACCATGGTCAACCCCGACACCGCCGCGCGCGACGCCAACCCGGTGAAGGAGCTGCGCGCGCATTTCGGCCATATCGAGATGGGCATTTTCGCCGAAGTGACAAAAGGCGGCGAAATCCGCCCGGGCGATACGATCACCCTGCTCTAAACTTATGTTTTAGAGTGCCGCCCGGGGGTCAATGCGTGATCTTCGTGCCCAGCAACGCCAGAAACTGCGCGATCCAGGCCGGATGCGCCGGCCAGGCGGGCGCGCTCACCAGATTGCCGTCCGTCACCGCCTCGCTCACCGCGATATCGGCATAGCGCCCCTTGGCCAGCCCCACCTCCGGCGCGCAGGCCGGATAGGCCGCGCAGCGCCGCCCCTCCAGCACGCCCGCCGCCGCCAGAATCTGCGCGCCATGGCAGATCGCCGCCACCGGCTTCCCGGCCTCGAAGAAATGCCTGACCATGGCGATCACCGCCTTGTTCAGCCGCAGATATTCCGGCGCCCGCCCGCCTGGCAGCACCAGCGCGTCGTAGCTCTCGACCTTCACCTGGTCGAAACTCGCATTCAGCGTAAATCGGTGCCCGGGTTTCTCGGTATAGGTCTGGTCGCCCTCGAAATCATGAATCGCGGTGGCGATGCTGTCCCCGGCCTTCTTCTCCGGGCACACCGCATCCACCTTGTGCCCCACGGCCAACAAGGCCTGGAACGGCACCATAATCTCGTAATCCTCGCCAAAATCGCCGGCGATCATCAAAATCTTCTTGGGCATATGGTCCTCCTCCTCCCGCCTCATGGCGGGCCAGGGCAGCATACGCCCATCCAGACAACACCAGGCGTTAAACGGCTGCGACAGCCCGTCTATCCGCCGGCGGATAGGCACGCAGGATCACCAGCAGCAGCAAAATCCCCGGCAAGGCCGCCACAGCCGCCGTCACGAAGAACGGAACGAAGCCGATCTGCGCCGCCAGAAAACCGGACAACCCGGCGATCGTATGCAAGGCCAGCGGCGCCAGCGAGGACAGCAGCGCATATTGCGTGGCCGTATGCTCCGGATGGCAGAGCCCCGACATATAAGAGAGGAAGGCCGTGTCCGAGAACGCGTCGGTAAACGCCTCCACCGCCGAGATGACCAGCAAGATATGCGGCAGATGCGGAAACAGCCCCAGCACGGGGTAAAGGCACAACGCCCCCACCTGCAGCAAAGCGGTCAGCAGCAGCGCCCGCCCCACCCCAAGCCGCATTACCAGCAACGCCCCCAGCCCCGTCCCGGCGAGGCCGCAAAACAGCGAAATCGGCCCGCTCGCCACCGCAATCGCCGCGCGGTTGAAGCCGAGCGACAGATAAAACGGCCCCAGCATCGTCGCCCCCAGCGCCCCCCCCAGCCGGAACAGGATGATGAAGGCGATGGCCACCACCGCCCCCCGGCGGGTCAGAAATTCCTGCAACGGCTCGCGCACCGCCGCGGCAAAGCGCGCCGCCACGCCTGCCGGCTGCACCTCGCGCCGCACCTGCGGCTCCGGCGCGACCAACGCCGCCAGCGGCCCCAGCAGGGCCAGCACCGCCATCAGCGCCACCGCCACGTGCCAGCCGGTTTTCACCGAAAGCGCGATCACCCCGGCATTGGAGACCAGAAACGCCACCCGCCAGCCCCACACCTCGCAGGCCAGGGCGGCGCCTTGCAGCCGGGGCGCGAAACTCTCGATTCGCCAGGCATCGATGATGATATCCTGGCTGGCCGAACAGAACGCCACCAGCGCCCCCAGCCCCAAGCTCAGCCAGACATGCCGGGCCGGATCGCTTAACCCCAAAGCCGCGATGCTCAAGGCCAGCGCCAGTTGCACAGTGATCAGCCAGCCCCGCCGCCGCCCGAAGAAAGGCGGCTTCGCCTCATCGAAAAACGGCGCCCAGACGAATTTCAGCAGATAAGCCAGCCCGATATTGGCCGTCAGCCCGATCAGCCCCAGCGCCACATGCTCGCTGGCCATCCAGAGCCGCAGCGTCGGGCCGGACAGCGCCCAGGGCAGGCCGGAGGAAAACCCCAGCACCGCCATCAACCCCAGCCGCCCGAAATCCGGTCTCGTCATGGCGCCGCGCGCCGGCGCGTCCATGTCAGGGATAAGAGGAGTCGTTGATATTGTCGGCCTTGACGAAAGCGCCATCGACCATGCGCCCCTCATCGCCGGGCTCCATGCCCTCCAGGCAGGGCCCCATCCATTGCAGGGAGGAGGTCATCGACATCCGGCCCGACGAGGTGGTGAAATCCGCCTTCAGCTGCACGGATTTATTGCCGGCATAATCCAGCGTCTCGTCAATCGTCACCGTCCCGCCCGGTTGCAGGCAGGTGCCGTCGATCTTGTAAGCCGCGCCCGCGCCGGACACCGTCAGCTGGCTGCACCGGCTCTGGCCGCTGAGCAGGAATTTCTGGTCCGTCGCCGGGTCCACGCAGGTCAGCGTCACCACATTCTGCGCCTGCGCCATCGGCACGCCGCCGGGACCTGTCACGCTGCTCGTGCTCTGCCACAACCCCGGCGCGCGGGCGGGCAAAATATCGGCCCGCGCCAACCCCGCCAATGACAACGCCAAAACCAGTCCGCCCGCCATGCTTCGTGTCATGGACGGCAAATTACCCAGCGTGCCCGCGCCGCGCAATGGCAGACGCATGACGGCCGGACGCCACGCCCAGAATGACAACCTGTAGTGGCGCACATTTTATAATATGTCTAAACTGCAACCAAATAACAGGGGGCGGATATGACGATCTGGTTTGACGTTGAGGATCTCATTCGTTTCTTCCAAAGCGCCAAACGGCCGACCGGCATCCAGCGCTTCAGCTTCGAAGCCTGCGCCGCCGCCGCCCAGCTCGCCGCGGGCAGCAAGGAGGTCGGCTTCTGCCGCCGCAACGATCTCGGCACCCGCCTGCTCCGGGTCGATTTCCCGGCCCTCGAAGCGCGCATCCGCGCCATGTCGGATCAATCCTCCCCGGCGTCGGAGCCCATCCCCGGGCCGCCGCCCCCACCGGCCCGGCCATCGCGCCTCTTTGCGGCCGCGCGGCAATTGCCGCCCGCCTACCGCCTGCCGCTTGGTGAACTCTATCGCGCCGGCATCACCGGCGGCCGCGCGGTAAAAGCTCTGGCCAGAGCCGGGCTGTCCGCCCTCCGCTCCGCACCGCCGCCCCCCAAGCCCATCACGGAACCCCCCGCCGTGCCCGACTCCGGCCCCATCACGCTGCAACCCGGCGACTGGCTGATCAATCTCGGCGCCTCCTGGGAACGGCCTTATTCCACGGCCTTCCTGAATCATCTCGCCAGCGCGGGCGCCAGTTTCGGCCTGTTCGCGCATGACATGATCCCCGACCTCTTCCCGGAATGGTGCACCCACTCCATGGTCCGGGATTTTTCCGCCTGGCTGGATGAAACCGTACCCCGCGCCGACCGCGTGTTCGCCATCTCCACCCATACGCTGAAGGATCTGAAATCCTGCCTGGAGCGCCGCAACCGCACTGTGCCGCTGCGCACCCTCCTGCCCCCCGGCGGCAGCGGCAACGCCCCCACCGCCCTGCTGCCCCGGCCCCTGGCACAACCTTATATATTAATGGTCGGCACCATCGAGGCCCGCAAAAACCATGGCGGCATGCTGCGCGTCTGGCGGCAGCTTCTGAACACCCCACCCGCGGGTGGCGTCCCCACCCTGGTTTTCGCGGGCAAGGCCGGGTGGCTGACCGCCGACCTGATGCAGCAGCTGGAGAATGCCAGCCATCTGGGCGGCAAGATCCTGTTCGTCGACCAGCCCTCCGAAACCCAGCTCGCCGCCCTCTACCAGCATTGCCTCTTCACCCTGTACCCATCCTTGTATGAGGGGTGGGGCCTGCCGGTCACGGAATCACTCTGCTTTGGCAAACCCGTCGCGGCCTCCAACAGCTCCGCCATCCCCGAGGCCGGCGGCGCCTTCTGCTGCTATTTCGATCCGGATAACCTGGCCGACGCGCATGAGAAAATCCGGACCTGGATCGAGCAGCCCGAGCTTGTCGCCGCCGCCGCCGCACGCATCGCCGCGCAGTTCACGCCACCGCACTGGGCGGATACGGCCAGCGCCTTGCTGCAAGACTGCGGCACCGGGCAGATCATCGCCGCCCCTGCGCCAGAGGCCCAGCTTTTTCCCCGGCTCGCCGCCGGAGACTGAAACGCGGCCATCCCTTAACAAATAGCGAACGGCAGACACGTCACGGTTGTCCGGACGGCGCGGCACACGGGGCCGGGCTCGCCCTCCGGGCTGGCTTCACGCGCCCCTCCCCCCGCGCACGCTTTCCGAAGCGCGCAACCAACAACATGAAAACATTCAAATTTTCCATGGCGCTTCGGATCGCCAACACAAAATTAATCATTTTACTGGATCCGTATTAATTTCTATACGCTACACGCATCGATTGAATAAATTTATTGACGTTTACCCTCCACGGTTGTAGTCATTGCCAGATCATAACGGAGGCAGCCGTGAAAATCTTATCCTTTGAGACAATCTCAAATAAAAAAGACTTGCTGACCGCTTTTCTCCGCTCCCGCATGGCCATCGTCGATGAGACAAACGACCCGGAAGAGGCGCTCGATCTGGTCAAATTCTACGACTACGACGCCATCCTGCTGCGCCTGTCGGAATCCCGGCTGGGAGACCTTGAACTCGTCCGCAAGCTCCGCCTCGCCCGGGTGCGCGCACCGCTCATCGCCATCGCCCGCACCATGAGCGAAGCCGCAAGGCTGCGCGTGCTGCAGGTTGGCACCGACGACCTGATCGTGGACGCCCTCTCGCACGAGGAAGTTTTCATGAAGGTGCAGAACCTGATCCGCCGCTCCCGCGGCTTCCAGGAGAACGCGCTGCGCCTCGGCCAGGTCGAAATCAACATGAACGCCAAGAAAATCTACGCGAACGGCAAGCCGGTCACCCTCACCAAGAAGGAATATCAGATCGCGGAGATCCTGGCCCTGCGCAAAGGCGTGGTCCTCAGCAAGGAGGCGATCCTCGACCATCTCTATGGCGGGCTGGACGAGCCAAACCCGAAAATCATCGATGTCTTCATCTGCAAGATCCGCAAGAAACTCCAGGCGCTCGGCGTGGATGATTTCATCGAAACCAATTGGGGGCGCGGCTACATGGCCATCGACCACCGCCAGGAAAGCCAAAGCCAGGACGCCGCATCACGGAATCTGGCGCCATCCTCGACCCGAATTGTCGCCTAACCCCCCCAAGCCGCGTCCAAACGATGGTTGAACGCAAGAGTTATGCAATAATAGCATAACACATGCCGCGCTTTATGCCCTAAAGCCGCTTCGTTCCACTCCGCTTGGAGTGTGTCCGATGCATCGCACGTGCCGCGAACCTGGGTGGTCCAGGTACAGCAACGACGAGACGCATCCTGGTAGGTCGAGAGTCGGCTTCTCCTGAAGCCGGGATCAATTGGGAGAGTTTTGATGTTGCTTCTTGAGCGGAATATCACAATGCGAAGTCCCCAGACAAACGCTTGAACACGCCGCGCATTCCGCGCGCTGCAAGATTTCATTTATTTTCAAGTACGCGGCGGGCCAGCCTCTGCCTGCCTGCGTTTGCCGGGGACCAAATCAATGAGCCTGATCGAAAACCGCGCGGCCGTGGGCCCGCTGCACCACCACATCTCCCTGCGCGCTGACGACAAGGCCCTGCCCAGCGTCAACGAGATGGTGAAAACCCTCCGCCCCGAGGAGCCGCTGCATTGCGTGCGCCCGGGCGTCATCAGCGCCACCGCCCGCGCCTTCGGCGCCGCCTTCAACGGCGATGTGCTCTATGCCGTGAAAAGCAACCCCGAACCCGCGGTGCTGCGCGCCGTATGGGATGGCGGGGTGCGACATTTCGACTGCGCCTCCATTTCCGAAGTCCAGCTCGTCCGCCGGCTCTTTCCCGGCGCTGAGATTCATTTCATGCACCCGGTCAAATCCCGCGCCGCCATCCGCGAAGCCTGGGTGATGCACAGCGTGCGCGATTTCGTGCTCGATTCCGAGGGCGAGCTTGAGAAGATCACGCAGGAGCTCGGCAAGCCGGAAACCGCGAAACTGGACACCAAGCCCGGCCTGTTCATCCGCCTCGGCCTGCCGGAGACCGGTGCCGCCATCAACCTGTCCAAGAAATTCGGCGCTGACCCCGAGGCCGCGGCGGCCCTGCTGCGCGCCGCGCGCCCGCTTTCCGGCAAGCTGGGCCTGGCCTTCCATGTCGGCTCGCAATGCCTGGACCCGCTGGCCTGGCGCGATGCCATTCAGCTCGCGGGCGAGGTCATCCGCGCCGCGGGCGTGCATGTCGACGTGCTGGATATCGGCGGCGGCTTTCCCGTCGCCTACCCTGACATGGACCCGCCCCCGCTCGGCGCCTTCATGGCCGAGATCGACGCCGCTTACGAAGCCTTGCAGATGCCCTGGCTGAAGCTCTGGGCGGAGCCTGGCCGCGCGCTGGCCGCCGGCGGCGGCTCCGTGGTGGTGCAAGTGCAGATGCGCCGCGGCAACATGCTCTACATCAACGACGGTGTTTACGGCGCCCTGGCCGATGCCGGCGCGCTGCGCTTTCGCTTCCCCGCCCGCCTGCTGCGCGCGGGCCGCAGCCAGGGCGCGCCGGACGCGCCGTTCGGCTTCTTCGGCCCCAGCTGCGATTCGCTCGATGTCATGCACGGCCCCTTCCTGCTGCCTGACGACGTGGCGGAAGGCGACTGGATCGAGATCGGCCAGCTCGGCGCCTACGGGACCTGCCTGCGCACCGCCTTCAACGGGTTCGACCGCGCGGCTTTGGTGGAAGTCGCCGACCGCGCCATGCTGGAAACCGCCGGGTACGAGCTGCCGGAAGGCTGAACACTGCCGCGGCGCATATGCCACCCGCATATAGCGCCGGCTGTCAAGGCTTTCGCGCCCGCCCGAATTTTGCCACAGTCAATGTACCATGCATTGGCACGCCTCCTGTGCTGCCCGGCAAAACCTGCCGGGTGGCGATGCTTTGCTGCTCCTCGGGCCATCCGGCACGGGGAAATCGGATCTGCTGCTTCAGCTGATCGACAGGGGGTTCACCCTGGTCGCCGACGATCAGGTGCTGATCGAGGCGGGCATGGCCAGCCCGCCGCCAGCCCTTGCCGGGCTGCTGGAAGTGCGCGGCCTGGGCCTGTTCCGCCTGCCCTACATCGCCCCCGCCCGGCTGCGCCTGGTCATCTCGCTGGGCAGCGCCCCGGCTGAGCGCCTGCCCGCGCCGCGCCTGCATCCACAGCTCGGCCTGCCGGACATCACGCTCGACGCCACCGCCCCCTCCGCGGCCGCCCGCGCCGCCCTGGCGCTGGAGGCCGCCTGCGGCCGTGTCACACAATGCGCGGGTGCCTTTGCCGCATGAGCAGCGCGCCGGATAAGCTGCAGGTGGTGCTGGTCACCGGCCTCTCAGGTGCTGGCAAAAACTCCCTGTTGCGCGCGCTGGAGGATCTCGGCTTCGAAACGGTGGACAACCCCCCGCTCGACACGCTGGAAGCCCTCACCGGCCAGGCCCGGCAAAACCTCGCCATCGGGGTGGATGCGCGCTCGCGCGGCTTCTCGGCTGACTCCGTGCTGGAGGCTTTGGCCAAGCTGCACCACCATGCCGGCCTCGAACCCTCTCTGGTCTACACCACGGCAAGCGACGCGGCGCTGCTGCGCCGCTATTCTGAAACGCGCCGCCGCCACCCCCTGGCGCAGACGGGCGTCATCGCCGACGGCATCGCGCTGGAGCGCAGCCTCACCGCCCCGCTTGCCCGCGCCGCCGACTGGCTGCTGGACACCTCCGCTTTGCCGCTGCCCAAGCTGCGCAGCATGGTGGAACAGCGCTACGGCGCCTCCTCCCCCGGGCTGGCGATTTCCCTCGTCTCCTTCTCTTACGCGGCCGGCCTGCCGCCGGAAGCAGACCTGGTCTTCGATGCACGCTTCTTGAGGAATCCCCATTACGACCCACATCTTCGCCCACTCTCAGGACTTGATTCCGCAGTCGGAAACTTCATCGAGCAAGATGCTGATTTTGCGATATACTTCTATAAAGTTCTGAATCTCATTGAATTTTTGCTGCCGAGGTTCGTGCAGGAAGGAAAGAAATATGCAACAATATGTGTCGGATGCACCGGTGGACAGCATAGATCGGTTTACATGGTTGAAAAATTGAATACCCACCTTACGCAGGCGGGCTGGCGCGTCGGTGTCACACACCGAGAGGCGGCGAGATTTCTGAGCCTGTCCCCAGGCTCGGCGCCGACGAGAAAGGCATGAGTCGCACACTATGATCGGTCTCGTTCTCGTCACCCATGGCGCGCTGGCTTTGGCCATGCGCGATGCTATGGAACATGTTGTCGGCAAGCAGCAACAACTTGCCACTGTCTGTATCGAATCAGACGCCGCGTTCGAAGGCCAGAAGGCTGAAATCGCCAAGCGTATCGCCGAGGTGGATGATGGCGACGGCGTCATTCTCCTCACCGACATGTTCGGCGGCACCCCCTCCAACCTGGCCATGTCGATGGCCTCCCAGCCCAATATCGAGATTCTCGGCGGCGTGAACCTGCCGATGCTGGTGAAGCTGGCCAAGATCCGCGGCCAGATGACCCTCGCCGAAACCGTGCAGATCGCCGAGGCGGCGGGCAAGAAATACATCTGCAACGGGCATGAGCTACAGCCGCAGGCCCCGGCCGCCTGCAACGCCGCGGAATAAGGCATGGACGGGTCGGTCATCACCGCCGAAATCGGCATCGTCAACCGGCGCGGGCTGCATGCCCGCGCCGCGGCCAAGCTTGTCACGCTGGCCGAACAATTCACCGCCAATGTGGAAATTGCGAAGGACGGGCAGTCCGTTTCCGCCCGCTCCATCATGGGGCTGATGATGCTGGGGGCCGGGATCGGCAGCAGCGTCACGCTCTCGGCCGAGGGATTCGACGCACGGGAAGCTCTCGACGCCATCACGGCGCTGATCGAGGCCGGCTTCCATGAAACCGACTAGCACCAAGGAAAAGCGCCTCACCGGCCAGCCGGTTTCACCGGGCATCGCCATCGGCCCGCTGCATGAGGCGGCCGAGTCCGCCCTCGTCATCTCCACCAAGAAACCCAGCCCGTCGGAAATCCCGGCGGAGCTGGCGCGGCTGGAGGAAGCGGTCATCCGCTCGCGCCACCAGCTCCATAAACTCAAATCCCGCCTCACCGCCCTGCCCAAGGACAGCCAGGCCGAGATCGCCCCGCTGCTGGATGTTTACCTGCACATGCTGGGCCACTCCCGGCTGCTGCGGGGCATCAAAACCCGTGTGCAGGAGGGCGGGCACGGCGCCGAGGCCGCCACCCACGCCGAAGCCGAGGCCCTGGCCGCGCTGATCCTGGACCAGCCGGGCGCCGACAAGGCCGGGCACCTGCGCCGCGCGGAGGAGGTGCGCGAGCTGGCGCGCCGGCTCATCCGCAACCTCACCCGCCAGCCCTTCCGCTCCTTCTCGGTGCTGCCGCAAGGCAGCATCCTGGCCGCGGAGGATCTGCGCCCGGCCGAGGCGGCGCTCATTCAGCCCACGCGCTTCGCCGGCATCGTCACCGCCGAAGGCGGGCTGGACGGGCATACGGCGGTGATGCTGCGCGCCCTGGGCCTGCCCGCCGTGCTGGGTGTCACGGGGTTGTTGGAAAAGGCGATAGATGGCGGGCTGGTGATCGTGGATGGCGATAGCGGCGAGGTCATCCTCAACCCCACCCGCGCCAGCCTGGACGCCGCACGCAAAAAACTCTCCGCCCAGACCCGCGCCCGCCGCTCCCTGGCCCGGCTGCAGCATCTCCCCGCGCAAACGCGCTGCGGCGTGCAGGTGGAGCTGCAGGCCAATCTGGAGCTGCCCTTCGAGCTGCCGATGATCGCCTCATCCGGCGCCCGCGGCATCGGGCTGCTGCGCTCTGAATTCATGTTCATGAATCGCGACATCGCGCCGGATGAGGAAACCCAGACCCGCATCTATCACGACATCGTCGAGGCCATGGATGGCGAGCCGGTGACCATCAGGCTGCTGGATTGGGGCTCCGACAAGGAGATCGAGGCGCTCTCGCGCTATCTGCCCGAAAACCCGGAGCCCAACCCGGCCTTGGGCCTGCGCGGCATCAGGCTGCTGCTGCAGCATGAAAAACTGCTCGAAACCCAGCTCGCCGCCATTCTGCGCGCCTCCGCCGCCGGGCCGGTGCGAATCATGGTGCCGATGGTCTCGGTCGCCAAGGAGGTCACCGAAACGCGCGAGGCGATGCGCCGAGTCTGGCGCCGGCTGAAACGCCGCCGCAATTTGCAACTGCCGGAGAAGATGCCGCCGCTCGGCATCATGGTGGAAACCCCCGCCGCCGCCCTGGCCGCGCCGCTGCTGGCCCTGCATGCGGAATTCTTCGCCATCGGCACAAATGACCTTACCATGTACACGCTGGCGACGGACCGCTCCTCCCCCGGCGCGGTAAAGCTCTATGACCCCTTGGAGCCGGCCGTGCTGCGGCTTATCCATCTCACCTGCAACTTCGCCGCGGCGGCGGGCATTCCCGTGTCCATCTGCGGGGAGCTGGCCAGCCGCCCCGCCGCCATCCCCTTGTTGCTGGGCCTGGGCATCCGGCAGCTTTCCATGCATGGCAACGCGGTGCCGCGCGTGAAGCGGGCCATCCGCGCCAGCACCCTGCTGGCCTGCGAGCATCTCGCCAACGAGGCGCTGGCCGCCCCCGACGCCGCGGCGGTGCGCGACCTCATCGCCCATGTGCAGGATTTCTGACCCAAACTTGCAAAGCGCTGGCCGGGCCGTAAGCTAAGCCACATGTCCGGATTCCTACCCCGGGTGAAGGCCGTGCTCGGCCCCACCAACACCGGCAAGACGCATCTGGCGATCGAGCGTCTGCTGTCCCACTCGTCGGGCATCATCGGGTTTCCGCTGCGCCTGCTGGCGCGCGAGAATTACGACCGCATGGTGAAGGCCAAGGGCATCAGATCCGTGGCGCTGATCACGGGTGAGGAAAAGATCGTGCCCCCGGGCGCGCGCTGGTTCTCCTGCACCGTCGAGGCCATGCCGCTGGACCGCAAGGTGGAATTCCTGGCGGTGGACGAGATCCAGCTCTGCGCCGACCCGGACCGCGGGCACGTGTTTACCGACCGCCTGCTCAACGCCCGCGGCCTGGTGGAGACGATGTTCCTGGGTGCCGACACCATCGCGCCTTTGATGCGCCGCCTGGTGCCGGGCGTGGAAATCGAAACCCGGCCGCGCCTCTCCCAGCTCACCTATGCGGGGCTGGCCAAGCTCTCCCGCCTGCCGCCGCGCTCGGCCATCGTCGCCTTCTCCGCCGCCGAGGTTTACGCCATCGCCGAGGCCGTGCGCCGGCGCCGGGGCGGCTGCGCGGTGGTGATGGGCCGCCTCAGCCCGCGCACCCGCAACGCCCAGGTGGCGCTCTACCAGGACAAGGAGGTGGATTTCCTGGTCGCGACGGACGCCATCGGCATGGGCCTGAACATGGATGTGAACCATGTCGCCTTCGCGGATATCCGTAAATTCGACGGCCGCCAGCCCCGCCTGCTCACCCCCTCAGAGGTCGCGCAGATCGCCGGGCGGGCCGGGCGCGGCATGCGCGACGGCACATTCGGCACCACGGCCAACTGCCCGCCTGTCTCCGGGGAGGTCGCCGAGCAGGTCGAGTCCCATGAATTCGAAAAGCTGGAACAGATTTTCTGGCGCAACAGCGATCTGGATTTCGCCTCCATCCCCGCTCTGCTCGCCAGCCTCACCGCGCCCCCCAGCCGCCTCGGGCTGGTGCGCGGCAACGAGGCGGCGGATGTGCAGACGCTGGATGCCCTCTCGCGCGACAAGGACATCAGCAGCCGCGCCCAGGGCCGGGCTGCCATCCGCCTGCTCTGGGAAGCCTGCCAGATCCCGGATTTCTGCAAGCTCGCCACCGATACGCATGTCAAACTGGTGGCCAAGGTGTTCACCCATCTGCTGGGCAAGGAGAAACTGCCCGTCGATTGGGTCGCCCGCGAGATCGAAAATCTCGACAAGCTGGACGGCGACATCGATACCTTGATGCAGAGGCTGACGGACGTGCGCGTTTGGGCCTATATAACCGCGCGGGCGGACTGGATGGACGATGCCGACACCTGGGCCATGCGCGCCAGGGCGGTGGAGGACAGGCTTTCCGATACGCTGCATGTGAAACTGATGGCGCGGTTTGTTGATAAGAGGGCGGCACATTTGACGAGACGTTTGGAAGAGGCTGAGGCGGAAGAGCTGCAGGCCATGGTGGCACCGGACGGTCTGGTGACCGTTGAGGGCCATGAGGTCGGCCGGATCGAAGGCTTCCAGTTCCACCCGGACCCCACCACCCAGGGGCCGGAGAAGAAGATTTTGCTCCGCGCCGCCCGCCGCGCCTTGGGCGTGGAGATGCCGCGCCGGATTCTGGCCGCCGAAACCGCCGCCGATGAGGCCATCACCCTCTCGGATGACCGGCATTTCGTCTGGGAAGGCGTGAAGATCGCCCGGCTGAAGAAGACCGACATCTTCCTCAAGCCCGGCGTGGATGTGCTGCATTCGGAATTCCTGGATGGGCTGGCGCGCGAACGCATCCGCGCCCGCCTGGCCGCCTGGCTCGCCACCGAGACGGAAAAGCGTCTCGGCACGCTGCTGAAAGCCATGGAAAACCCGCCCGCCCCGCTGCGCGGCATCGTGCATCGCCTGTCGGAATCCGGCGGCGTGCTGCCGGCCGAGCCCTTCACGCCGGAGCTGCGCCAGGAGGCAAAGACCTTCGGCATCGATCTCGGCCGCTTCGCCATGTATCTGCCCGCCGCGCTCAAGCCCGGCGCCGCCCGGCTGCGCGCCCTGTTCTGGGGCGTGTGGTACGGCCGCAACCCGCCCGCTCTGCCCAGCCCCGGCCTCGTCTGCGCGCCGATGCCGGAGAATTGGGGGCATGATTTCGCCCTCGCCATGGGCTGGGTGCAGGCCGGCGACGTGATGATCCGCCTGGACGTGGTGGAGCGCGTGACCCGCGAGCTGCATTATCTGCTGCGCAAGCACCAGATCCTGATGCCGCCCAATCTCGGCAGCCGCATGGGGCTGAAACCCGAGCAGCTCAGCCCGGTGCTGAACGTGCTGGGCTTCCGCGCCATCCAGGCCGGGGAGCTGGGCGCAAAATATTATGGCCCGCCCGCCCCCGCCATGCTGGCGCGGCGCAAGCAGGAGCATCACCAGCACCACCGCCAGGCCGCCCCCGCGCGCAAGCCCGAGCCAGCCCCCGTGGTGGTGGATGCCGACAACCCCTTCGCCGCCCTGGCGGCGTTGAAGACCGCGCGGCGCTGAATGGCGCAAGCAGGAACGGACTGGCTGCGGCTGGACAAGTTCCTGGTTTTCGCGCGTTTCTGCAAAACCCGCGCGGTGGCCGAGGCGCTGGTGGAGCAAGGCGGCGTGCGCATCAACCGCCAGCCCACCGACAAACCCCACGCCAAGCTGCGCCCTGGCGATGTGCTGACGCTGGCCTTGCCGCAGGGGGTGAAGGTGGTGGAGATTTTGCTGCTGCCCGCGCGGCGCGGTGCCGCGCCGGTGGCGCAAAACTGCTACCGGGAGATTGCCTGACTCCCTCCGCGCAACTTGCCTAAACTCTCTGCCTCGCGCATAGGGGTGCGAAAATTCGCGTCGTTTTTCTAGGAGTGCCAGATGACCTACGTGGTCACCGAGAACTGCATCAAGTGCAAATTCATGGACTGTGTGGAAGTCTGCCCGGTCGACTGCTTCTATGTCGGCGAGAACTTCCTGGTCATCAGCCCCGATGAGTGCATCGATTGTGGCGTCTGCGAGCCGGAATGCCCGGCCGAGGCCATTGTGCCCGATAGCGACGACCGCGCGGGCGCCTGGATGGAGCGCAACCGCGAGCTGTCCAAATCCTGGCCCAACATCACCCGAAAGGGCACCCCGCCCGCGGATGCCAATGAGTGGAAGGACAAGCCCGGCAAGGAGGCGCTGCTCTCCTTGGAGCCCGGCAAGCCGTAAACCGGCCCTTTTGCGCCCCGCCCGCGTGACGGGCGGCCAAAAATCTGTTACAGCCAGATGAAGTCAGCCGGGTGCGGGTAGCCGCGCCCGGCCTTCATTGTTGAGGCGGCGCCCCAAGGCGCCATGCCAGCGGAGTGGTAATGACGGAAAAGCAGAAAACGAGCCCTTCGAAGAAGGCCGTGAAACCCGAACTGGAAGTTGCCGCGCCGAAGGCGCCCGCCCCGGAGCCGCAGAAAAAAGAAGCCCCCGCACCCGTGGTGATGCATGGCGGCATTCCCGCCGGGCCCATCCGCCCGCTCACCCCGCCGCGCGCCCCGGCCAAGGCCGAAATCTTCAAGGAAGGCGATTATGTCGTCTACCCGACTCACGGCGTCGGCAAGGTGGAGCGCATCGCGGTGGAGGAGATCGCCGGCCACACGCTGGAGCTGATCCATATCACCTTCGACGAGAACCGCATGACCCTGCGCGTGCCGACCTCCAAGGCCCGCACCGCCGGCTTGCGCAAGCTCACCTCCAAGAAGAGCTTCGATGAGGTTCTGACCGTGCTGAAGGGCCGGGCGCGTATCAAGCGCACCATGTGGTCGCGCCGCGCGCAGGAATATGAGGCGAAGATCAATTCCGGCGACCCCTCCGCCATCGCGGAAGTGGTGCGCGACCTGCACCGCAACGCCGGCCAGCCGGACCAGAGCTTTTCGGAACGCCAGATCTACGAATCAGCCCTCGACCGCCTCGCCGCCGAATATGCGGCGCTGGAGCAGGTGGACAAACCCACCGCCATCGAGAAGCTGCTGGGGCATCTGAAATCCGAATAACAAAAAGGGGCCGAAAGGCCCCTTTTTTCATGCCACCATGCCGAACCAAACCTTATGCGGCAGTGCCGAACCAAACCTTATGCGGCGGTACCGCCGACGGTAAGGCCCGAAAGCTTGATCGTCGGCTGGCCCACGCCCACCGGCACGCCCTGGCCGTTCTTGCCGCAGGTGCCGATGCCCGGGTCCAGAGCGGGGTCGTCGCCGATCATCTCCACCTTCGTCAGCGCGTCCGGCCCGTTGCCGATCAGCGTGGCGCCCTTCACCGGCGCGCCAATCTTGCCGTCCTCGATCAGATAAGCCTCGGAGGCGGAGAACACGAACTTGCCGGAGGTGATGTCCACCTGCCCGCCGCCGAAATTGACGGCATAAAGGCCGCGTTTCACGGAGCGGATCATGTCCTCCTTATTGTCCTGCCCGCCCAGCATGATGGTGTTGGTCATGCGCGGCATCGGGGCATGGGCGTAGCTCTGGCGCCGCCCATTGCCGGTGGCGCGCATGTTCATCAGCCTTGCATTCTGCCGGTCCTGGAGGAAGCCGGTGAGGATGCCATCCTCGATCAACACGGTGCGCGAGGTGGGCGTGCCCTCATCGTCGATGGTCAGCGAGCCGCGGCGGCCGGGAATGGTGCCGTCATCCACCACCGTCACGCCGGGGGAGGCGATGCGGCTGCCCAGCAGCCCGGCGAAGGCGCTGGTCTGCTTGCGGTTGAAATCGCCCTCCAGCCCGTGGCCGATGGCCTCATGCAGCAAAATACCCGGCCAGCCGGCGCCCAGCACCACCTCCATCTCGCCCGCCGGGGCGGCAATGGCGTGCAAATTCACCTCTGCCTGGCGGATCGCCTCGCGCACCGCGCCTTGCCAGAAATGCGGGTCGACATAGGCGCCATAGCCGGAGCGCCCGCCCGCGCCATGGCTGCCGGATTCCCGGCGGCCATTCTCCTCCATCACCACCGAGACATTCAGGCGCACCAGCGGGCGAATATCGGCCACGCGCGTGCCCCCGGCGCGGATGATCTCGATCACCTGCCACTCGCCCGCGATGCTCGCCATCACCTGCACCACGCGCTTATCCGCCGCGCGGGCGAAATCGTCGATCTGCTTCAGCAGCGCCGCGCGCTCCGCGAAGGGGGCTTCGCCCAGCGGGTTCACGCCCTCGTAAAGCGGGGTTGTGGCGGGGGCGGGGTCGGCGGCCGTCACGCTCTGCTCCCTGGCTTTCGCGGCGCGGATCGTCTCCGCCGCGCGGGCCAAGGCGGGGGCGGAGACATCGCCGGCATGGGCGAAATAGGCGGCCTCGCCCAGCACGGCGCGCAGGCCAAAACCCCTTCGCGTGTCAAAGCTGGCGGCGCGGATGCGCCCATCATCCAGCGAGATGGATTCCGATTCCCGGTATTCCAGGAACAGCTCGCCATCATCGGTGCCGTCCAGCGCCGTGGCGAGGCTTTTATGCGCCGCCTCGAGGTCCAGCCCTTCGGCGCCGTGGAACAGCTCATCGGCCTTGCGCAATGCGTCACTCATCTCAAAACACTCCTATTCTGCGGCTGCCAGCACACCAGAGGGTGAAGCCACCGCGCCGCGCAGCCCGTGGCGGGTGGCGATGGCGGTGGCGAACAGCAGCACGGCATTCAGCTCATGCACAAAGCCGAGCTCATTATTTCCCAGCACAAGCGTGGCCATGCCGAGCAGATATTGCAACGCCACCAGCCCGGCGAGCAGCAGAAATAAATCCCGCAAGGCGGGCGGCAGCTTCATGCGCAGCCCCATCACCGCGGTGGTCAGCGCCGTCAGCGCCGTGAGGGTCGCCAGCAGGCGGTGGCAGAACTGCACCGTGCCCTTGTTGGTGATGAAATTCGTCCAGGCCGGGCTTTGCCCGAACATCTCCGGCGGCAGCCATTGCCCATCCATGGTGGGGAAGGAGTTGAACACCTGCAACGCCCCGGAGGTTGCCACCAGCGCGCCAAACCCCATGGTGAGCCAGACCAGCGCCACCGTGGCGGTGGTGAAGCCGCGCAGATGCGCCGTGCCTTCAAGCCGCGCGGGCTCAGGGTTGCGCAGGGTCAGCCCCGTCCAGAGCAGCATCGCGAAAATCAGCATGGCGGAGAGCAGATGCGGCGCCGCCCAGGCGGGCGGCGGGGAGGTGATTCCGGAATACAGGCCGGTCTGCACCATGTACCAGCCATAAGTGGCCTGCCCCGCCCCGCAGAGGAAGATAAAGCCCAGCCACAGCGCCACTCTGCCCTTGATCCGCCCCTTGATGAGGAAAAACGTGAAGGGGAGCAGGAACACAACGGCCATCAGCCGGCCCCAGCAACGGTCCAGGAACATCGGCCAGAACAAGGCCTTGTACTGCGCCATGTCGATCGGGTGGGCCTGGTATTGCCCCGTATGCTGGAACAACCCGTAGAGATAGGCCCAGTCCGTTTCGTTCATGGGCGGGATGAAGCCGGTGAAGGGCCGCCAGACCTGGATGCTGAACCCGGCCCCGATGGTGCGGGCATGGCCGCCCCCCACCACCATGCCAAACACCATGGCGGCGAGGACAAGCACCCAGTTACCAAGGAGCCGGTCCTGCTTCATATTATCGCGTCGCCCCGCGCAGCCGGAAAAGCATGAACAGCAAGCCCCCCATCAGCAGCACGGCATTGAGCTGGTGCACCACGCCGATATCGATGCGCCCGGAGACCAGGGCCGTGACGCCGAGCACGAATTGCAGGATGACGAGCCCGCCCACCAGCAGCGCGCCATCGCGCACCGGGCCGGGCGCCTCGCCGCGCAAGGCCCGCACGGTGAGGGAGATGATCGCCAGGGCCGCCAGAACGGCAAGGCATTGATGGCCGAAAATAATCGCCGCGGCGCTGTTGAGCAGCCCGGTCATCGGCCAGCCGGGCGGGGGCGCGCCGGTGCCGATCTCCTTGGTCATGCTGAAATCCGCAATGCCGTGAATGCCCGAGACCATGGTGCCGCCCCACATCGCCAGCAGCAGCAGCCCGAACGCCACCGCCGTATGGCGGCGCAGGCCGCGCATGCCCTCATAGCGCACAGGCTCGGGCGCGCGGACCACCAGAGCCGTCCAGAGCACAGCCGCGAACAGGAACATGGCGCCAAAGAAATGCAGGGAAAGCCGCCAGCCTTCCACCGCGATGGAATCCGGCCGGAACCCGGAGGAGACCATGTACCAGCCGATGAACCCCTGCAGCCCGCCCAGCAGAAACAGCAGGACCAGCCATTTGATCAGCCGCGTCTCGATCCGCCCGGTAAGGGCAAAGACGATGAGCGGCAGCAGCAGCACCGCGCCCATCAGCCGCCCCCAGAGGCGGTGGAAATATTCCGGCCAGAACAGCTGCTTGAACCCCGCCAAATCCATGCCCTGATGCAGGAGCTGATATTGCGGGATGGTTTTGTAGAGCGCGAAAACCTTGTTCCACGCATCCAGGGAGAGCGGCGGCAGCACGCCGATGATCGGCTCCCACTTCATGATCGACAGGCCCGAGCCGGAATCACGCGTATAGCCGCCAATGCCCACCATCACCCAGATCATGAAGGCGAGCAGGAGCAGCCAGGCGGAAACGAGCTTGCGATTCCCAAGGCTGGCGGCGCCACCGGCGGGGCGCACGGCGCTGAAGGGGCTGGTTGTCGGGCTGGCAATGTCGCTCGGCACGGGGGGCTCCTTTAAACTTCGGTCCTGGGGATTACTCCCCAGGGGCCAAAACCGCCAGAGCCCGGTCCGAATGCCAGGGCGTCAGTACGGCGTGCGGGTATCCAGCTTGAGCCAGCCATCATAGGCATCGCGCGCCTCATCCAGGAATTCCGTGAGCTGGATGGCGGGGGTTGAGCGCTCGGCCGGGGGTTTTTCCAGCTGGCGGTAGAATTCCTGGTCGTCGAAGCCGATCCTCTCGGCATCCTCCGGCCCGCAGGCGTAATAGACCTTGTCGATGCGCGCCCAGAAAATCG
>DATJXU010000127.1:0-3051 GCA_035499915.1 Acidocella sp. | reverse complement strand
CCCTTCCCAGCCTATGCAATTGTCAAAGACCTAAACCAAACCACCATCTTAGCGAAGCTACCTTCGCCGCAAGGCCGTCTAGTCTACCCTCCGGAGCGGTGAAGATCAAGTCCGCAAAGCCCGTCGGTGGAGGGGCTTCTATTCCACGCTTCAAAGGCCGTCAACTCAGCGAGGGAAAGAATTTCATGAATTTGCCAAAAATTTTTATAACCAATTGTTTTTAAACAAATAATAGCTTTTCTGGCCCCGCCGCGCGCCATGCTTCTGGCCTCAAAGCGCCTCTCGCTGCCCCCGCCAGCCTTTGTACCAGTCCACGAAGCGAGGGATGCCTTCAGCCAAGCTGGTGGATGGCACATAGCCGCAAAGCGCGTGCAGCGCGGAAACATCCGCGCAGGTCTCCACCGGGTCCGCCTCCGGCTTCGGCAAGCTCACGGTTTTGGCCTGCACGCCCAGATGCCGCTCCAGCAGCCCCACAAGGTCGCGGACATACTCCGCCCGGTGATTGCCGATATTGAACACACGATGCGCCGCCTCATCGCCCGGCGGGTGATCGAACACCCCCAGGATCCCGGCAATGATGTCATCGATATAGGTGAAATCGCGCTTCAGCGTGCCGTTCTCGTAAACGGTCACCGGCCGGCCGGCGCAGATCGCCTCGGCAAAGCCGAAATAGGCCATGTCCGGCCGGCCCCAGGGGCCATAGACGGTGAAAAACCGCAGCCCCGTCTGCTTCAGACCGAACAGATGGGTATAGGAGGCGCTCATCAGCTCATCGGCCCGCTTGGTGGCGGCATAAAGGGAGGATGGCCGGTCAGCCCGCTCGGCTTCCGAATACGGCAAGGTCGCGCCGGTGCCATACACCGAGGAGGAGCTGGCATAGATGAGATGCTTCACGCTCCTGCTGTGCCGCGCCAGCTCCAGGATCGAGAGATGGCCGGTCAGGTTGGAGGCGGCATAGGCGAACGGGTTCTCCAGCGAGTAGCGCACCCCCGCCTGGGCCGCGACATGCAGGATAACCTCCACCCCATCCCCCAGGCGGAGAACCGCCTCATGGTTGGCGATGTCGAGCTGGTGGAAGCTGAACCCCTTGCCCAAACGCCGCAGCCGCGCCTGCTTCAGCCGCACATCATAATAGGGGTTGAGCTCGTCGACCCCCACCACCTCGATGCCGCGCGCCAGCAGGGCCTCACATATATGGTAGCCGATAAACCCGGCGGCGCCGGTGACCAGGACCTTCATGCGCCGACCATCCGGTCTTCCAGCAAGGTCAAGATCGCATGCCCCAGGGCGATATGGCAGTCCTGTACGCGTGCCGTCTGCGTATCGGGCACGACAACCGCCAGATCGCACAGCGGCAGAGCCGCGCCGCCATCGCCCCCCAACAGCCCCACCGGGACAATCCCCATCTCCCGCGCCGCCTTCAGCGCCCCCAGCACATTGGCCGATTGGCCCGAGGTGGTGATGCCAAACAACACATCCCCGGCCCGCCCCAAGCCGCGCAGCGGGCGCGCGAACATCTCCTCCACGCCGAAATCATTCACCGCGGCGGTGACGGCGGAGGTATCCAGCGCCAGCGTGATGGCCGGCCAGCTCTCGCGCGCCACCGCCCCGCGCAGCCGGATGACCAGCTCCGTCGCCAGGTGCTGCGCATCGGCCGCCGAGCCGCCATTGCCGCAGAAAATCAGCTTGCCGCCGCCCCGCAACGCCCGCTCGCAGGCATCCACGATGGCCAGCACAGGCTCAGCCTGCGCCGCCAGCGCCAGTTTCAGCTCGGCGCCACGCCGCAGCATCGCCGCATAACGCGCGGCTTCCTCTTGTCTCATTTGAATGGTTCGCTCCGCCTGATCCATCGCGTGCGCTTATACGCCAGCCCTGAATAGCCTTACAGCCGCCCAGCAAGGCTGGAACGGCTGCAATATTGTCGAAGTTGAGGGCAGTCTGTGATCTAGTGCGCGACCCAGCCGCCATCGATGGATATCGGCGTCCCGGTAATGGTCGAAGCACCGTCGGAGCACAGGAACACCGCCAGCGCCCCGATCTCCTCCGGGCTGGAGAATTTCAGCATCGGCTGGGTCTCCTGCAGCATCTTCTTTTTCTCGGTGTCCACATCCGTGCCCGCTTCCTTGGCGCGGTCCTGCAGCTGCTTCTCCACCAGCGGCGTCAACACCCAGCCGGGGCAGATGGCATTGACGGTAATGCCGTCATTGGCGGTCTCGATCCCGGCCACCTTCGTCGCGCCGACAACGCCGTGCTTGGCGGCCACATAGGCCACCTTGTGCGGGCTGGCGACCAGGCCGTGCGCGGAGGCGATGTTGATGATCCGCCCCCATTGCTTCTTCTTCATGGCCGGGATCGCCGCCTTCATGCCGTAGAACACGGCGGAGAGGTTGATGGCGATGATCGCCTCCCATTTCGCTTCGGGAAACGCCTCGACCGGCGCGGTGAACTGGATCCCGGCATTGTTCACGAGAATATCGATGCTGCCCAGCTCATCCTGCGTCTTCTGCACGATGGCCTCCACCTGATCCGGCTTGCTGAGGTCGGCGCCGTCATAGGCCACCTGCACGGAGAACTCCGCCTCCAGGTCGGTCCGCAGCTTTTCGATCTCGCCGGCATCGCCGAACCCGTTGAGCATGATGCTCGCCCCTTGCGCGGCCAGGGCCCGGGCGATCCCCAAGCCGATGCCGCTGGTCGAGCCGGTGATCAATGCAACCTTACCCTTCAAGGCCATAGCGATTCCCCTCTATTTATTTCGGTTCAGCGAGATAGTCATGCAATACCCGCCCGTAAGGCAGTGTCAAATCAGCACAAAGATGCGTGCCGTAGTGAATTTTATGCACCGGCAAATCCGCCAGGCGGCAATTGGCATGCGGCACCAGATGCAGCCTGGCATCGCCGGTATAGGCGAATTTCAGGTCGATATCCTCAAGGTAATAGCCGACCAGCTGGGCGATTTTCGGGCTGCCATCAACATCGGGGATCCATTTCAGGTTGATGTTGAGCTTCTTCATGCTGGTGATGACATCGGCCGGATCCAGGGGCTTCTGCTTG
>DATJXU010000126.1:0-29525 GCA_035499915.1 Acidocella sp. | reverse complement strand
TGGCAAGATGATTGACGGAACCGCAAACAAACCCTTCACCACTTTGCGCCGCGTGGCGCTGCTGGCCCTGGCGGCCGCCGGCCTTGCGGGCTGCGTCTATTATCCGTCCGGCTATGGCTACAGCTCAGGCTATTACGCCGCGCCGGTGGTGGTGCAGCCGGCGCCGGTTGTGGTTGGCGGCTGGTGGGGCTGGGGCGGTCACGGCCACTGGCGCTGAGGTGTTTATTGGCTCGCCCAGATAATCCGGTGCATCCATAAGATCTCGCTGGCCTGAAAGCGCAGATCTGGAAATTCCGGATTCAGGCTGCCGAGCTCTATCCGCCCGGCCGTGCGGCGCAGCAGCAGCTTGGCCATGACCGCGCCATTCTTGGTGCGTGTCACCACCCTGTCCCCCTGGCGGACGGGGGCCGCCGGGGAGGCGATGATGGTGTCGCCCGGCCGGTAGACCGGCAGCATCGAATCGCCGCTGATGCTCAGGGCATAGGCGTTCACATCCGCCACGCTGGGCAGTTCCACCTCATCCCATCCCGCCCCGGCGGGGTAGCCGCCATCATCGAAAAACCCTTCCGTCCCCGCCTGCGCCATGCCGATCAGCGGCAGCCGGTTGCGCCCCTTCAGCCGTGCCTCGGGAATCGCGCGGGCGCCATTCACCAGGGCGGAGAAATGCTCCAGCCGTGCGCCTGTGGCATCGAGGATCTTGGCGATGCTCTCGGTGGAGGGCCAGCGCAGCCGGCCATCGCCCGTGCACCGCTTGGAGGGGTTGAAGCTTGTCGGGTCCAGCCCGGCCTGGCGCGCAAGCGCGGAGGGCGAGAGCCCACGCTCCGCCGCCAGAGTATCGATCGCCCGCCAGATGTCGTCATGCCGCATGGCTCAACCGGTCAATCCCGCAATTTCAAAAACCTAAATCGTTTTGCTGAGGACAGGAAGGTGGAATAGGAATTTTATCCGAATTTTCCGGGTGGTACTTATTTTGTTCTTGTTATGTTCTGTTAATAGGAATACAAACCTAGATATTACACAACTTTAAGTAATCGAAGAAAGGAAGAAGGTTTATGTCCTTTACGCTGCGTAACCTCTCGGTGCTGGCCTATGCCAATGGCTTCACGCTCTGGCACTACAAGGCGGGCAACGACAATCTGGCCGAGGCCGCCAACCCTGGTTACTTCGCCGATGCGGCGGATCTGATGGCCGAGGGCGACATGGTGATGCTGAGCGCCGCCGAGGGCGGGCGCATCGCCAGCGTGGCCGGGCAGGGGCGGCGCATTACGCTGCGGCCGGTGGTTTAACCTTGGCGGGCGGAGGGGCCGTGGTCTCAGCGCGACCCCGCAAAGCGGTTCACCGCGATGATGGCGCGTCCAGCCGGGCCAGAATCTGGTCCATCGCCGCGCTCAGGGCGCCGCCATCCGATGCCGCGAGGGCGATGGTAAAGCCCGCATGGCCGGGAAGGGCCGTGCTGCCGGTGCGGATGTTATCAAGCCCGCGCAGCACTGTTTCCGCCGGGGTGATCCCGGCGGTGGCGCCGAGGCACCAGAATTTCCCGAAGGCGCTGAAAGCGCCTGAAGCCCCTTGAAAGCCGCTCCCCAGCGCCGCGCCCTGCACGACCATGCGCTCCGCCGCCAACAGCCTGCCCTCAGCCGTGCGGGCGGTAAGGCGGGAGGCGAGCATCCAGTCCGGCGCCTCGCCCTTCGGGCTATGGCTGACAAAGCCGTCCCACAGAATCACCAGCGCGCCGGGCGCGAGGCTGACCTCCCAATCCTGGCGCAGTGCCGAGCCGGGTAGCATGATCAGCGGGCGGGTGGCGTAGATGAGGCGCGCCCCGGCACCCACCTCCAGCCTGATGCTCTGCCGCGCCGGGCCCGCCTGCGCCCGGCGGCGCACGGTGGTGGCGGCGGGCTGCACCAGCCGGGCAGAGGCGCCTGCGCCCAGCCTGATATGCTGGCTGAGCGTTTCGCCGCCATAGAGCCCGCCGGAGATGGATTGCAGCGTGAGCCGCGCCGTGCCGTCAGCCTGAACGATCGGCGCGGTGATGCTGTAAGGATAGCTCGCGCGCCGCTCCGCCAGAATGGTCCGCCCGCGGCTGCCGGGGGCAAAACTCAGATCAAGCTGGCAGGGCAGGGTCATCGCAGCATGTAGGCGCGGTTCAGCGGCACATGCGCCGCCGGCTCGCCGGCAAGCGGTTTGCCGTCGGCGCGAACCTCGAAGGTTTCGCTGTCCACCTCGATATTCGGCAAGGCGTTGTTATGCAGCATGTCGGCCTTGCCGAGATGACGGGTGCTGGCGATGGGCACGAACGCCTTGCGCAGCGCCAGCTTGCGGTGCCGGTCCGCCTCGATGGCGAGTTGCGAGACGAAGGTCACGCCGAGCGTGGCGGGCGAGCCGCCCAGGCTGCCCCACATCGGGCGCTGGATGTTCGGCTCGCTATCCATCATGCTGCCATTGGCGTCGCCGCATGTGGCCCAGACGATGAAGCCGTTCTTCATCACCACGCGCGGCTTGATGCCAAAGCTCGCCCGCGGCCAGAACACCAGATCCGCCATGCGCCCGGGCTGGATGGAGCCCACATGCGCGTCAATCCCCGCCGCGATGGCCGGGTTGATGGTGAGTTTGGCGAGATAGCGCTTGATGCGCTCATTATCCGCCCGCGCGGTTTTCTCCTCCGGCAGGCGGCCCAGGCGCTTTTTCATCACGCTGGCAAGCTGCCAGCATTTGGCGACGTTTTCGGCCAGCCGCCCCATGCCCTGGCTGTCGGTCGAGAAGATGGAGATGGCGCCCATGTCGTGCAGCAGATCCTCCGCCGCCATGGTCTGCGGCCGCACGCGCGATTCCGCGAAGGCGAGGTCTTCGGCCAGGCGCCAGTTCATCGCATGCGCGAGCATGGTCATCGGCAACCCCTCATTCAGCGCATAGGCGGTGAAGGGGTTGGTGGGGTTGGTGGAGCCGGGCAGAACATTGGCAAAGCCGTTCACCCGCAGCAAATCCGGCGCGTGGCCGCCACCGGCACCTTCCGTATGGAACATATGGATGGAACGGCCCGCGATGGCGCGGATCGTATCCTCGCAGAAGCCGTATTCGTTGATCGTGTCCGTATGCAGGCAGACGCTGAAATCATGGCGGTCGGCGGCGATGAGGCAACCATCGATCACGGCCCCGGAGGCGCCGAAATCCTCATGGATTTTCACCCCCAGCGCGCCGCCGGAGACGGTTTCCTCCACCGCGCCAGGGTCCGAACAGCCGCGCCCGAGAAAGCCGAAATTCAACGGCGAGAACTCCGCCGCCTGGAGGATCTGGCCAAGAATCTCCGGGCCGGAGCAGCTGACATCGAAATACGGCCCCGGCGACATGCCGATGATGGTGGTGGTGCCGCCCGCCAGCGCGTGGTCGCTCTGCTGCGGGCAGAGGAAATGCGCGTGGCTTTCAATGGCCCCGGCGGTGATGATGTAGGGCTCGCCATGATGCACGGCGGTGTTGGGGCCGGTGCGCAGGTCCGGGTGAACGCCCGCCATGATGTCCGGATTGCCCGCCTTGCCGATGCCGACGATCCGCCCGTCGCGGATGCCGATATCGCCCTTCACGATGCCAAGCACGGGGTCGAAAATGGTGGCGTTCTGCACCACCGCGTCCAGCGCGCCGGAGGCGCGGGTGCCGGTGGTCTGGAAGCCTTCGCCATCGCGCATGGCCTTGCCGGCGCCGGTGGTCAGCTCATCGCCATAGACCGTGTAGTCATGCTCGATCTCGGCCAGCAGGCCGGTATCGCCCAGCCGCACCATGTCGCCCTTGGTGGGACCGAATGTGGCGGCGTACTCCGCGCGGGTGATCTTCACCATGGTTCAAGCCCCCCGATAGCCGCGTGCGCGGGCCGCTTCCAGGGCCGAAGCCGCGATGTCCGGATCATCCAGCCGCCCGCGCGTCAGCCCGCCCTGGCCGTGTACGATGCGCTCCCCCGCCATCGCCACCAGCGTCACCTTGCGGGAGATGCCGGGCTCGAAGCGCACGCCCGAGCCGGAGGCGACATCCAGCCGGAAGCCGAAGGCGGCGCGGCGGTCGAAGTCCAGCGCCGGGTTTGTTTCGAAGAAATGCGCGTGGCTGCGCACCTGGATGTCGCGGTCGCCTGTGTTCAGCACCTCGATTTCGATGCGCTGGCGGCCTTCGTTCAGCTCAATCTCGCCCTCGGCGGCGATGATCTCGCCCGGCACGTCCACGCCTTCATCCTCCTGCCCATCGGCGATGGGGCGGAAGACGATGACGAGCTTGGTGCCTTCGGGAAAGCTCGCCTCGACGGCGATGAATTCGGCAAGGCTGGGCACGCCGGGCTCGACATCGGCGGGGGTGAGCAGCGATGCCGCCATGTTCACGATATCCTCATAAGCCTGCCCGCAGCGTGCGGCGAGCAGCATCTCATCGGCGATCAGCGCCACCGCCTCGGGGTGGGAGAGTTTCACGCCACGCGCCTTCAGCCGCCGCGCATGCTCGGCCGCCGTGAAGATAGTCAGGCGCTCAAGCTCGGTGGGGCTTAGATTCATCGTGCACTCCGGTGTGATTTCAAAAAATCAAAAATTTTTGGGGGCGCCCTTCGCCGCTTTTTTGAAAAAAAGCGGCACCAAAAAACTTTTGAAACTTAGTTCAAAGTCTTTTCTTGCGACAGTCGCTAATTGGAGAAAAGCTGCTGCTGCTGGAAAGGGTGGCGCATCATCGCGATGTCCGTCAGCGGGGTAAAGCTGCCGATATCGTCCACGGGGGGGATGGGGTCGGCGATCAGCTCCGAGAGGCGCGGCTGCAGGCGCTGCAACGCGCTCTGCGCATCCAGCGCGCCGATGAGCCCCAGCCGCACGGCCGCCGAGCCCAGCGATTGCGCGCTGCTATGGGCAGAGACGGCCAAAGCGGTTTGCAAATCCAGCCCCGCCCCCGCCAGCACCAGCCCCATCACCACCGGCAAATGGCCGGGGGTGGTCTCAGCCGTCACCAGCGCGCGGTACTCAGCGGCGCCGGGCGTGCCGAGCCGCGCATGGGTGCCGAGCAGGGCCGCCCCGGCCCGGCGCGAACCCTCACGCGCGGCGGAGGCGATGGAAAGCGCCTCCGCCAGCTCGTCCAGCTCAACCAGCGCCGCATGGTCGCGGGCCGCGCGAAACGCATGGGCGATCAAGGGCCGGTCATGCGGCGCCCAGCGATGCTCCATCTGCCCGGCCAGAAAATCCGGCCAGCCGGCACGGGTGAGCAGCCCGTCAGCGGCCAGGCTTTCAATGCCCCAGGAAAAGGCGAACCCGCCGGAGGGGAATTGCCCATCCGCAAATTGCAGGCCGCGCAGCAGGGCGAGCAGGTCACTCACGCCAGAACCTTCACCTTGCCCGCATGCTCCAGCTCATGCAGCCGGGCGAGGTAGGTTTCACGCGGATGATCCACCGCCACCAGCAAACAGCCATCCTCAAAGCGCACGCGCCAATGCAGGTTGCCGGCCATATAGCCAAGCTCCAGCCCGCCGCCGTTCAAGGGTTGGAGTTTCAGCCAGTCCTGCGCGCCCACCTTCAGCACCACGGCGCGCTGGTCCGTTAGGTGCAATACCGCACCGTCAGTCAAGGCAACATCGCGCGGCAGCGCCACGAAGCAGGGCGTGCCGTAATCGGTGTGCGCGTGGAAGCGCCGGCGGGGCAGGTCTTCGGCGCTGACAACCAGCGTCTCGATCCGCCCGCCATGATGGCCAAGATCGTGAATCCTCTTGGCCAGAGCGGGATCGTTCCGGTCCCCCAGGATGGCTTCGATCAGCAGTTCAGGGGCTGACATGTCAGCCCTCGAAGCCGCGGGCGAATTTGTCCAGCAGGCGCACGCCAAAAGCGGTGGCGCCCTTTGGCGTCACCCCCGCATTCTTCGTGGCCCAGGCCGTGCCCGCGATGTCCAGATGCGCCCAGGGCGTGTTGTTGACGAAGCGCTGCAGGAACTGCGCGGCGGTGATGGAGCCGCCCGCGCGCCCGCCACCGATATTCTTCACGTCCGCGATGGGGGAATCCAGCTCCTTGTCATAGGCCTCGCCCTCCTTCGAGAGGGGCATCCGCCAGAGCTTCTCGCCAACCGCCTCGCCCGCCTCGGTGAGTTTGCCGACCAGCTCGTCATTGTTGGAGAACAGCCCGGCATATTCATGGCCGAGGCCGACGATGATGGCGCCAGTGAGGGTGGCGAGGTTGACCATGAATTTCGGCGCGAAACGCTCCTGCGCGTAATAGAGCACATCGGCCAGCACCAGGCGGCCTTCGGCATCGGTGTTCAGAATCTCCACCGTCTTGCCGGCATAGCTCTTCACCACATCGCCCGGGCGGGTGGCGCTGCCGGAGGGCATGTTCTCAACCAGCCCGACAAGGCCGATGGCATCCACCTTTGCCTTGCGCCCGGCCAGGGCCGCCATCAGCCCGGCCACCGTGCCCGCACCGGCCATGTCCCATTTCATGTCCTCCATCCCGGCGGCGGGCTTGATGGAGATGCCGCCGGTGTCGAAGGTGACACCCTTGCCGACGAACACCAGCGGGTCCTTCGGTTTCTTGGAGCCCTTCTTGTCATCGCCTTTTTTCTCGTTGCCATGGCCGCAGGCGCCGAGCCATTGCATCACCACCATGCGCGGCTCGCGCACGGAGCCTTGGCTGACGGAAAGCAGTGTGCCGAAGCCGAGCTTTTCGAGATCCTTCTGGTCGAAGATTTCGATCTTCAGCCCCAGTTTCTTCAGCCCTTCGGTGCGCTCGGCGAATTCCGCCGGGTAGAGCACGTTGGCGGGCTCGGTCACGAGGTCGCGGGTGAATTCCACGCCGGTCGCCACCGCGTCGGCGATCTCCCAGGCCGCCTCGGCCTCCTTCGGCGCGGCGGTGAGCAGCTTCAGCGTCTTGAGCTTGGCCTTCTCATCGGGCTTCTGGGTGGTGCGGTATTTATCGAATTTATAGGCGCGCAGCCGCGCCCCCAGGCCGATCTCCGCCGCCTGTTCAGCCGAAAAACCGTCGGTTAGAATCGCAGCCTCGCTCTCCTTGGCCAGCGCGGCGGCGATGGATGCCCCCAGCAGCTCGGCGCGGCGGGGCGCATCCTCCTTGCCCGCGCCCACCAGCAGCACGCATTTATAGGGCCCGGCATTATAGACGTTCAGGCTCTGCCCGGCCTTGCCCTTGAACGCGGCCGCTGCCATCGCCTTGCTCAAGGTACCGCCCAGCGTCTCGTCCAGCACGGCGGCTTCGCCGGTCAAGGGCAGCTCCTCGCCCACCGGCAGCACCAGCACGCCATCCTTCGGCAGCGCCAATTTTCCGAACAAAATCTCGACCATGCGACCACTCCGTCATCTGTTGGTCACAACCATACCACCGCATGACGGCTTGGCCAGCCACACGGGCAGGGTTACACAAACCCCATGCATGAGCTTCTCACCCTCGCTGTGCGCCTGGCCGACGAGGCCGCCGCCGCCATAAGGTCCATCCGCGCGGCGGGGTTCATCGTCGAGAACAAGGCCGATTCCACCCCGGTGACGCTGGCGGACAAGCAAGCCGAGGCGCTGATCACCGCCGGGCTGCGCGCGGCGGCGCCGGACATTCCCGTGGTGGCGGAGGAGGAGGTGGCCGGCGGGCGCATCACCGCGCCCGCCACCCGCTACTGGCTGGTGGACCCGCTGGATGGCACGCGCGAATTCGCCGCCGGGCGCGATGAGTTCGCGGTGTGTATCGGGCTGATCGAGAATGGCGCGCCGGTGCTGGGGGCGGTGGCCTCACCGGCCTTCACCGAGCTGCATTTCGGGCTGGTGGGGCAGGGGGCTTGGCGGCGGCGCGGTGGCGGGCTTGAGGAACAAATCTCTGCCCGCCATGCGCCCGCGGAGGGGCTGACGGTCTTCGCCTCCCGCCATTACCAGGACGCGCCGGAGTTGGCGTCCTGCCTTGCCGCGCACAAGGTGGCGCATCTCACCAATATCGGCTCGGCGTTGAAATTCCTGCGTCTGGCGGAAGGGGTGGCGGATTTCTACCCCCGCCTTGGCCGCACCATGGAATGGGACACCGCCGCCCCGCAGGCGGTGCTGGAGGCGGCGGGCGGTGCGGTGCTCACCGCCAGCTTCGCCCCCTTACGCTACGGCAAGCCGGGCTGGGAGAACCCTGATTTTTTTGCCTGGGGGTTGCTCTAATCTTGCCGTAATCAAGCCACGGCGCGGCGCATTATATTGTGATCATGAAACGCGCTTTTGCTCCTTTGCTGCTTGCAACGATGCTGACCGGCTGTGTCGCTGAACCGGGCGGTTACGGCTATGGATATGGCGGTGGCTATTCCTCGGGCTATTACGTGCCGTCCGGCGGGTATTATGGCGCCTCGCCCGCTTATGTAGGCGGCCCAACCATCATCGGCGTGTATGGCGGTGGCGGGCATGACCATGATGGGGACGACCATGGCGGTGGTGGCTGGCATGGCGGTGGGGGCGGTCCACCGCCGGGCGGCGGGCAGCACCCGCAAGGCGGCAATGGCGATGGTGGCTGGCATGGCGGTGGTGGCGGTCCACCGCCGGGCGGCGGGCAGCACCCGCAAGGCGGCAATGGCGGCGGTGGCTGGCATGGCGGTGGCGGTCAGCCGCCGGGCGGCGGGCAGCCCCCGCAAGGCGGTCACGGCGGAAATGGCTGGCATGGTGGCGCTGGCGGTCAGCCGCCGGGTGGCGGGCAGCACACGCAAGGCGGTCATGGCGGCAGCGGGCAGTTCCACGATGGTGGCCAGTCTTAAGACACATGCGGCGTCATGCCTGGCGGCGGGCATGGGAGCCCGCCCCCGCCAGGCCAGAGGCTCTCTTAAGAGACATATGTCCCTACAGGCACGGCCTTACCCAGGGGCTGGCGCAAGGCCTGCGGCCGATGCCGCTGATGGCCAAAAATTAAGAAAATTTCTCTTTGTTATCAACATGATCTCGGTTGCGTCGGGGGTGGCGCCGCCGCAAGTGAGGGCCCATGAAAAAACTGATTCTGCTTCCCTTGATGCTTCTCGGCCTGTCAGGCTGCGTTTGGTATGGTCCCGGCGGCTGGTATGACCATGGTTATGACGGTGGCTGGCACGGCGGCTGGCACGGCCACCACGGCGGCGACTGGCACTGACCGGAACCCTCCCCAGGCGGGTGACAACCGGCCCATAAAAAAGGCCCCGCGGCTAAACCCCGGGGCCTTTTTTAGTGTTGGTCATGGTCTCTCAAGCGACAGGACCAGGAAAGCGCATATAGAGCTGGCCGTTCTCGTCGCGGCAACGGAACGCTTCCATCATGTCTTGGCGATGATTCACGCCGGAGAAATGCGCGATGAGCGAACGGCGCTCCTTGTTCTTGATTTTTGCCAGTGAGCCCTGATGCATAAGCCAGGCATGCCAGATCAGCACATCGCCGCGCTTGGCCAGGAATGTTTTCGGCTGCACCGAATGTTGCTTCATCTCATATTCAATCGCCGGCGTGGTAAACCGTTCAGCGAATCTTGGCCATTTCGGGTCTTGCCCTTTTTTGCCCAATAATGCCTGCACCTTTTCGCCGCGCATCAACGGCCAGCGGTGGGAGCCGGGAATATATTCGAACGGCCCGCAATCCGGCTCGATATCGCCAAGCGCGATCCAAACCGCCGCATACCAGCAATTGACGAAGGAGGGGTTCAGGTAGTCATCCTGGTGCCAGGTGCGGCGCGATGTAACCCAGCCCGTGAGGCAGAGATGCAGCATCATCTCTTCGCCGATCAGAAGTTTCAGCTTCTCCATCAGCGGCGGATAGAGGGCAAGCTGACGCATCTCCGGCACGAATTGATAGCAATAGCCTTCCACCCATCCGCGGCGCTCGCCAAGGGCCTCGCGGCGCTTGATGTAGGGCTCGGTGATCTCATCGGGGATGAAATTGCGCAGGATCAGCGCCCCCTCGCGGCGCCATTCCAGCTGCTCGGGCGTCAGGGGGGAGGCATCGAGGTCAGAACGGTCGAGGCGCGGCAGTGCGTCTTCCGGCGGCGGGGCGGAAAAATCCGCATAGCGGATGGCGGGGGGCTTCTGGCCCGTGGTCAAGCGTTCGGTGATCGACTTGATGAAACCCATGAGTGGCCCTCTCCCGCGCTGCCTTACGTTTTATGCCGCCTTGCGCGCGCCTTTCACACCCTCTGAGAGGGCCAGAACATCGCGCAGCACCGCGTCGGCGTTTTCCTTGCACAGCTTGTCGATCAACGCGGAGGCGACGATGGCGGCATCCGCATGCGCCACCACGGTGGCGGCCTGCTCGGGCGTGCGCACCCCAAACCCCACGGCGATCGGCAGGTTGGTCGCGGCGCGGATGCGCGGAATGTCGCGCGCCAGATCCGCCGCCGAGGCGGTGCGCGTGCCGGTGATGCCGGTGATGGAGACGTAATAGACAAAGCCCGACGAGCCCGCGAGCACCTGCTTCAGCCGCGCATCGGAGGTGGTGGGCGCGATGAGCCGGATCACGTCCAGCTCATTCGCGCTGGCATCCGGCAGCACCAGATCCGCCTCTTCCGGCGGCAAATCGACGATGATCAGCCCGTCCACCCCGGCCGTGGCGGCATCCTCGCAGAAGGGTTTCACGCCATAGGAGAGGATGGGGTTGAGATAGCCCATCAGCACCAGCGGGGTGTGGTTGTTCTCCCGCCGGAATTCGCGCACCAGCCCCAGCACGCCCTTCAGCGTGGCGCCGGCCAGCAGCCCGCGCCGCCCGGCGGCCTGGATGGTGGGGCCATCGGCCATCGGGTCGGTGAAGGGCATGCCGATTTCGATGATATCCGCCCCGTTCGCCGCCATGCCCTTCAGCAGGGTGAGGGAGGTGGCGCGGTCCGGATCATAGGCTTCGACGAACGGGATCAACGCGCCGCGTCCTGCCTGGCGCAGGGCGGCGAACACGCCAGCGATGCGGCTCATAGCTCGGTTCCCAGATATTTGGCGACGGAGAAGATATCCTTGTCTCCCCGGCCGCAAAGATTCATCAGAATGATCTGATCCTTGCCCATCGTCGGCGCCATCTTGCTGACCTGCGCCAAGGCGTGGCTCGGCTCAAGCGCCGGGATGATCCCTTCCGTGCGGGTGCAGAGCTGGAAGGCGTCCAGCGCCTCCTGGTCCGTCACCGCGACATACTCCACCCGGCCGATATCGTGCAGCCAGGCGTGCTCCGGTCCGATGCCCGGATAATCCAGCCCGGCGGAGATGGAGTGCGCCTCCAGGATCTGCCCGTCATCATCCTGCAGCAGATAGGTGCGGTTGCCGTGCAGCACACCCGGCCGCCCGCGCGAGAGGCTGGCCGCGTGCGCGGCCGTATCCAGCCCATGGCCGCCGGCCTCCACGCCAACCAGCCGCACGGCGGAATCGTCCAGGAAGGGGTGGAAAAGGCCGATGGCGTTCGAGCCGCCGCCAATTGCAGCCACCGCCACATCCGGCAGCCGGCCTTCGGCTTCCAGCATCTGCGCCCGCGCTTCGGTGCCGATGATGCATTGGAAATCGCGGACCATCTCAGGGTACGGATGCGGCCCGGCGGCGGTGCCGATGATGTAGAACGTGTCGCGCACATTCGCGACCCAGTCGCGCATCGCGTCGTTCATCGCGTCTTTCAGCGTGGCGGCGCCGGAGCTGACGGGGATGACTTCCGCGCCCAGCAGCTTCATGCGGAAGACGTTCGGCTTCTGCCGCTCAACGTCCGTGGCGCCCATGTAAACCGTACAGGGCAGGCCAAACAGGGCGCAGACCGTGGCGGTGGCCACGCCGTGCTGGCCCGCGCCGGTCTCGGCGATGATCCGGGTTTTGCCCATGCGCTTGGCGAGCAGGATCTGGCCGATGCAGTTATTGATCTTGTGCGCGCCGGTATGATTCAGCTCATCGCGCTTGAAATAGATTTTCGCCCCGCCCAGCTCCTTCGTCAGCCGCTCCGCGAACCAGAGCGGACTCGGCCGGCCGACATAATGCTTGAGGTAATAATCAAGCTCGGACTGGAAAGACGGGTCCGCCTTGGCGGCCTTGTAGGCCTCTTCCAGTTCCAGGATCAGCGGCATCAGCGTCTCAGCGACAAAGCGGCCGCCATATTCGCCGAAGCGGCCGCGCGCATCCGGCCAGGCGCGCAGGCTGTTGGGGGTGAGGTCGTTCATCCCGCGTTTCTAGCGCAGCGACGCGGCATGATAAAGCAGCGCCGCGACTCCCGCTCAGAGGTTTTCGGCCCGATTGTGCCGTGGCGGCAACGCGCACGGCAACCGGGGTAGAAACCAGCCTGGCGCGGCGTGATGAAGGCTTCCTCATAACCCCAGGCAGGTTTCGCGCGCCGGGCACGGCCTGGCCGGTCAATCCGCCTCCTGGGGATGAGCCGCTTGTCACAAGATCATCGAGTGGATCGATAACCGATGGGTGGCTTGAACGGAAACATTGCTTGTAGCCGAAGCTGTTCTCCTGGCACATTCCAGACCATGGCATTGCTGCGGCGGGCGCTACATGTTCGCGCTTGATCGAAAAGGTTGGTCACGCTACCAATGATACATAAAATGAGAATGATTCTCATCAAGGTGGTTGAAGAGGACGTATTATGTTCGAGCAGGGTGCGGTCGGGGACAATCATTTTCTGGCGGATGTGCAGCGCTTGCGCGCCGCCGCCCAGGCGATGATGGCAAGCGCCGCGGCGCCCACCAGCCTGCTGCAGACCGCCATGTCCGCCGAGATTGCCTGCGTGTTGCGCTACAGCCTGATCGCCGTTTCCGCCGACGGGCTGGAGAATGAGTGGGTGGCCACCGAATGCGCCGCCCAGGCGGCTGATGAGCGCGCCCACATGGTCCGGCTCGCTTCCCGCATCACCGCGCTGGGCGGCAAGCCGGATTATTTCGCAGCCGAGCTCGCCACCCGCCGCATGGCGCCGGAAGCGTCCAAGGGCTGCCTGCCGCGGCTATTCTCGGAAAATCTGGCCGCCGAACAATGCGTGATCGAGCTGTACCGCGAACTCGCGGGGCATTTCGAGGGCCGTGATCCCGAGTCTCATGCGATCCTGGAGGATATCCTCACCGATGAGGAGACCCACACCAAGGATCTGGAGGATCTGCTCTCCGCCCAGCTCATCTGAGGGCGGCTTCGTCCCAATGCAAAAGGGCCCCTTGCGGGGCCCTTTTTATGTCTAGGCTTGAGGGCCTTAACCCTCGCCCTGCGGACGCTCGAAGGCGTCCTTGCCGTCGAAGCGCTGCAGTTTCTCGATATGCATCCAGGTGAACTTGGCGCCGATGCGCTGCACCAGATAGGAGATCTCCGGCTGGCCCTCGCTGGTGTTGCCGACCAGGGAGATCGGGTTCTTCAGCATGAAGCGCGCGGCGAAATGGTCAACCAGGAAGGTCTGCCCGCCGGTGGGGGGATACACGGTGACGCCGCGGTTGGAGATGCCGGTGAGGGTGAAGGGGCTGTATTCGGAGAGCGTCTCCAGGGTCTTGCCCAGCTCCTCCGCGCTCTGGTCGGTTTCCAGGAACACGTCGATGCCGACCAGCTCGCGGGTGGTGGGCTCCGTGTGCGCGGTCAGCTTCGGCCAGGGGGTCAGCTCCAGCTTGTTGTAGCTGCGCGACCGCATGGCCGAGCCGCGGCCGAGATTGGCGATCACCTGGTCCGTGTAGGCCTTGGTGCCGACGCCGTGGCCGCGCGCGGCGAGGTCGCCGGTGAGGTTGCGGCCTTCCGCCAGGGTGACGAACAGCGCCTGCTCGACCTTCTCCGCCACGTCGAACGAGCCGATATGGCGCAGCAGCATGATGGCGGCGGAGAGCAGGGCGGTGGGGTTGGCCATGTCCTTGCCCGCGATGTCCGGCGCGGAGCCATGCACGGCCTCGAACATCGCCACTTGGTCGCCCAGGTTGGAGGAGGGGGCGATGCCCAAGCCCCCGACCAGACCGGCCGCGAGGTCGGAGATGATGTCGCCATTCATGTTGGAGGTGACGATGACGTCATACGCTTCCGGCTTGATGACGAGCTGGTGGGCGCAGTTATCGATGATCACCTGCCCGGCCTGGATGCCGGGATATTCGCGGGCCACCTTCTCGCCCATGCGCTTCATCATGCCCTCGGTGAGCTTCATGATGTTGGCCTTGTGGGCCACGGTCACGCTCTTGCGGCCTTCCGCCTGAGCCACGCCATAGGCGGCGCGGATGATGCGCTCACAGCCAGGTGCGGTCATCAGCTTGAGGCACTGGGCGACGGTGGCGGTCTGCATATGCTCGATGCCGGCATACACGTCCTCGACGTTCTCGCGGACGATCACCATGTCGATCCCGCGCCCGGAGAAGGGCGTCTGGATGCCGGGCAGCTCGCGCACCGGGCGGATATTGGCATAAAGCTCGAAATATTTGCGCATCGTCACATTGGCGGACTTGCCGCCATAGCCGATGGGGGTTTCCAGCGGGGATTTCAGGGCCAGCTTGTTGGTGCCGATGCTGTCCAGCGTCTCGCGCGGCACGCCGGTGACCACGCCGCGCTCGAACGCCTTGGCGCCGGCCTCGGCGAATTCCCATTCGATCGGCGCGCCGGCGGCGTCCAGAATCTTCAGGGTCGCCTCCATGACCTCGGGGCCGATGCCGTCCCCCGGCAAAGCTGTGACTTTGGTCTTCGGGGTATCCGCGGCATTGGCGCTCATGAATTCGCTCCTGTTTGATTCGGTGGCGGCGTTATAGCCTGCTGTTTCGGCGCGGCATATATGCTCTGGGATCAAACCGGATATGGGCTGGCGGCGGTTCTGGGCGTTTCGCCGCCCGCGATCCAGGCGCCCCTGATCCCGTGACAAATCCGTCCCCATTGGAATGCGTACCAGACAATCGAGAGCGACAGACAAGACAACAGAACCCGGATCAGCACCAGCCCGGCCTGATATTCCCAAGGTGCTGGGCCGTGCCGCTAGACCAGCCTGTGCGCCTGCCCAAAATATTGCACGATTTCATCGGGCGCGATGAAATTATTGTCGAGCAGCGCTAGCGGTAGGCGCGGGCCAGTGTGAGGGCCAGACAGATAAAGAGCGGATGTTTTGTAAGCATTAGCCGCATGGGGGGCTGATCCCTGACAAAGCGCGCGTTTATGATCGTTTGGCGGCGCGCAGGCCCAGCAATATTTCCAGCCGGGCGCGCAGCCAGGCGATGCCGGGTGTTTCAAAGCCGCGATGCAGCGCCAGGGCCGCCAATTGCGCGGTGAGAAGACAGATCAGGATATAGAAGGCGGGTCCGCCTGCGGGGGGCCGATGCAGCCAGCCCATGGCCGCGGCGCGCATGACAAAGGGATGCACCAGGTAGAGCGCGTAGGAGGCATCCCCCAGCAGGATCAAGGCGCGTTCCAGCCTGCGCGGCCCCTTCGCGCCGCGCCCCGTGACGGCGGCGGCCACCAACATGGCGGCTGGCAGCCCATCGCCGAGAACGCGCGGCCAGCCAACAGGCCGCCAATACAGGAGAATGAGAGCCCCCGCCGCCAAAGCCAGGCGAATGATGGCCGGCAGGCTCACACGCCCGGGGAGGAGCGCCAGCCCCATCCCGGCGCAGAATTCCAGCACGATCGGGTTTGACCATGTTTGCAGCACCACGCCATGCACCAGCCCGGCCTGGCCAGCGGCCACCAGCACGGCCAGCAGCAGCGTCGCGCCCAGTGCCGCCAGCGCTGGCCGCAACGCCAGAAAGGGCAGGAACAGGGCGTAGAAGAACATCTCGTAATTCAGGGTCCAGCCCAGGCCCAGGGCGGGTTGCACCAGCCCGTCCGGCCGCGCGGCGGGAATGAACAGATAGGATTTTAGAATGTAGCCCGGTCCGCCAATATCGCCGTGGATGCTGCCGGGGGCGAATGCCCATTCCGCCAGAAACAGGCTCGTCATCAGCCAGTAAAGCGGCACGATGCGCGCGAGCCGCCGCACGGCGAAACGCCGCGCGGCCTCGCGGGTGCCGTACAGGCTACGGGAGGAATGGACGATGACAAAACCGGAGATAACGAAGAATATGTCAACGCCCGCGCCCCAGGGCATGGCGCCATAGAGCCATGCCAGGGGGCGCGAATGCGGCCACAGCGCCAGCGCATCATGCGCCACATGGCTGAAGGCCACGGACAGGGCCGCCAGCGCCCGCAGCGCCTGTACCAGCGGGAACTGCCGTGTGCGGGAGGCCATTTTGTTTTGGAGCAGGCTCAGCCCGGCACGCCCTTGGTGGTGGAATATTCAAAGTGCAGCGCCTTGTCCGGGTTGACGATGCCGTAGATGGCATGCGCCGCCATGGCGCCCTCGGCGAAGCCCTGCAGGATCAGCTTCAGCTTGCCCGGATAGGTGCAGATATCGCCCACCGCGAATATGCCGGGCAGGGAGGTCTGCATGGTGGAGGGTGTGACGGCCACATGGCTCTTTTCCAGCCCCAGCCCCCAATCGGCGATCGGCCCCAGCTCCATGGCCAGGCCGAAGAAGGGCAGCAGCACATCGGCGGGCAGATGTTTCGTGGCGCCATCCAGGTCCGCGACCTCCACCGCCTCCAGCCCGCCACCCGCGCCATGCAGGGCGTGCAGCTGGTAGGGGATCACCATCTCCACCTTGCCGGCCTCCGCCAGCATGTCGAGCTGGGCGGTGCTCTCCGGCGCGGCGCGGAATTTCGGCCGGCGATGCACCACGGAGATGCTGGCGGCGACGCCCTGCAGGGCCAGCGCCCAATCCACCGCCGAGTCGCCGCCACCGGCGATGACCACGCGTTTGCCGCGCAGATCCTCGCGCTTCTTCACAAAATAGCGCACCGCCCCCGTGGCCTCATAGGCATGAAGCCCCTCCAGCGGCGGGCGGTTGGGGCCGAAGGCGCCCGCACCCGCGGCCAGGATGACGGCCTTGGCCTTGATCTCATCGCCCGCACTGGTGGTGAGGGTGAAATCCCCCGCCGCGCCGGAAAGCCCCGTGACCTGCCGGCCCAGCAGCTTGGCGCAGTTGAACGGCGCGATCTGCTCTTCCAGCTGGGCGATCAGCGCGCCGCCCTCGATGGCGGGGTGGGCGGGGATGTCGTAGATCGGCTTTTCCGGGTAGAGCGCCACGCATTGGCCGCCCAGCTCGTCCAGCGCGTCGATCAGCACGCAGGACATTTTCAGCATCCCGCATTCAAACACCGCGAACATGCCGGCAGGGCCGGCGCCTATGATCGCCACATCGGCAGAGATCGTTTCCATGCGGGCTGGTTTGCCCCGGCCCCCTTTCACAATCAAGCGTCTGGTTCCAAAACAACTCCATGCGCCTGTATCTGAAGGACGAGTCGGAGACGCGGGACCTGGGTGAGCGGCTGGCCGCCATCGCCAGGCCCGGCGATGTGCTGTTGCTGGAGGGGCAGCTGGGGGCGGGCAAGTCCAGCCTGGCCCGCGCCTTTATCCGCGCGCTGATGCGCGATCCGCGCCTTCCCGTGCCCAGCCCCACCTTCACGCTGGTGCAGGGCTATGAGACACCGGAGGGGGCGGAAATCTGGCATTACGACCTCTGGCGGCTGGATGGCCCCGGCGCGCTGGAGGAGCTGGGCTGGGACGAGGCGCTTGGCGGAATCGTGCTGGTGGAATGGCCGGACCGGCTGGAGGATCTGACGCCGCCCGGCGCCTGGTGGCTGCGTTTGTCGCTCTCGGGTGCGGGGCGCGAGGTGGAGATTGAAGGGGATTTGAGAGGTTTCGATGCAACCTGATACGGCGGTTATTCTTTGCGCGGGGCTGGGTGAGCGGATGCGGCCCTTGAGCCTCGCCACGCCCAAGCCGCTGCTGCATCTGGCTGGCCAGCCGATATTGGCGCACACCATGGAGCGGCTGCGCGATGCCGGGGTGACACGGGTGATCGCCAATGCCTGGCATCTGGCCGGGCAGGTGGAAGCCTTCTTCGCGCAATATGACAATGCGACGGTGCTGCGCGAGGAGACGCTGCTGGACACGGGTGGCGCCCTGGCCGCGATGGCGGCAAAGGGCGTGCTGCCGGAGGCGCCGTTTTATATCCTGAATGGCGACTCCTACTGGGTGGACGGCCCCTCCGCCGCGCTGCCGCGCCTGGCCGCCGCCTTCAACCCGGCCAAGGAGGACGCGATGCTGCTGCTCGCCCGTTCCGCCGGGACCATCGCCGAGACGCGCTTTGGCGATTTCATTTGGCCGCGCGAGGGCGAGCTGCGCCGCCGGCAGGAGAATGAGGTGGCGCCCTATCTTTATTCCGGCATCCAGATCGCCACGCGCGGCCTGCTGCATGGCGCGTCTGCGGGGTGTTTTTCCATGAACCGGCTCTGGGACGAGGCTTTGGCGCAAGGGCGGCTGAATGCCATTATCCATGACGGCGTCTGGCTGCATCTCTCCACCCCGGAGGATATCGATCGCGCCGAGGAGCTGCTGGCGGCGCGGGAAGTGGGCAACTCCACGTGACGCCACGCCGCCCGCGCATCGGCGCCTTTGCGCCGGAGGCCGCGTTTCTGCCTGCCCTGGCAAGGCTCTGGCTGGCGGAAGGCGGCGGGCATGAGGGGCTGATCATCCTGCCCAGCCGCCGCGCCGCGCAGGCTCTGGCCGGGGCGTTTCTGGAGGCCAATGCGGGCAAAGCCCTGCTGCTGCCGCGCATCGTGGCGCTGGGCAATATCGACGAGGCGGGGCTGCTGCTCTCGGCCGGGTTTTCCCTGCCGCCCGCCATGCCGGCCGCGCGGCGGCAGGCGCTGCTGACCCAGCTGATTTTGAAATTGCCGCAGGAGAGCGGCGCCCCGCAGACGCTCTCCGGCGCCTGGCGCCTGGCGGCCGAGTTCGCCACGCTGCTCGACGAGGCCGGCCATGCCGGGGTGGATCTGGCCGAAACCCTGCCCGGCCTGGTGCCGGAGGATTTCGCCGCCCATTGGCAGCGCACGCTGGAGTTTCTCACCATCGTCACCCATGCCTGGCCGCAAATTCTGGCCGCTGAGGGGGTGATGAACCCGGCGAAGCGTCTGGCGGCGCTGATCGAGGCGCAGGCGCAGCTCTGGGCCGAAAACCCGCCGCCCGGTCCGGTCTGGATGGTTGCCGCCGAGGGCACGCAAGCCATTGCCCGCATGGCGAAAACCGTGGCGGAGCTGCCGCAAGGGCGGCTGATTCTGCCCGGTTATGACCCGCATATGGGCGAAGCCGCCTGGGCAGGGGTTGAGGACTCGCACGCCCAGGGTGGCATTGCCCGGCTGCTGGCCGATATCGGCGCGCGGCGCGAGGAGGTGGAGGAATTGCCCGCACCGGCCAGCGCGGTGCCGCAGGGGCGCAGCCGCCTGCTCTCCCGCGCGCTTTTGCCCGCCGCCGCCCTGGCGGCGTGGCAAAGCGAGGCGGCTCTGGACCTGACGGGCCTCACACGGCTGGAAACCGGGGATGAGGCGCAGAACGCGCTGGCCATCGCCATGATATTGCGCCAGGCCATGCAGGTGCCGGGGCAGAGTGCGGCGCTGATCACGCCGGACCGCGCCTTGGCGGCGCGCGTGGCGGCGGCGCTGAAGCGCTTTGGCATCACCGCGGATGACAGCGCGGGCGAGCCGCTTGCCGCCACCCCGCCCGCCGTGTTCCTGCGCCTGCTGGCCCGCGCCGCGCGGGAGGATTACGCGCCGCTGCCGCTGCTGGCCTTGCTGAAACATCCGCTGGCCACGGGCGACATGGCGCCGCAGGCCTTCCGCGACATGGCCCGCAGGCTGGAAAAGCGCGCGCTGCGCGGCCCGCGCCCGCCGCCGGGGCTGGCGGGGCTGCGCTTCAGGCTGAAGGACGAGCATCAGGCGGCGCAGGATTTTCTGACCCGGCTGGAGCGGATGCTCCAGCCTTTGGCGCTGCCGGTGGCGGTTTCACCCGTGGCGGCGCTGACGGCGCTGATCCAGGCCGGGGAGGCGCTGGCCGCCACGCCGGATGAGGCTGGCCCGGCGCGGCTCTGGTCCGGCGAGGCGGGCAATGCGCTCTCCACTTTGCTGGCGGAAAGCCTGACCGCGCTCGCCGACATGCCGGAGATGAACCCCTCCGACTTGCCGGACCTGCTGGATGCGCTGATGGGCGGCGTGGTGGTGCGCCGCCCGCGCGCGAAGGATGGGCATCCGCGCATCGCCATCTGGGGTATTCAGGAGGCGGCGCTGCAAAGCGTGGATGTGGCGGTGCTGGGCGGGCTGGTGGAGGGCGTATGGCCCGCCCCCGAGGAGCCCGGCCCCTGGCTGTCGCGCCCGATGCGCCGCCAGGCCGGGCTGCCCAGCCCGGAGCTGAAAATCGGCCAGGCCGCGCATGGCTTCTTCGCCCTGGCCAGCGCCTGCCCGCAGGTGGTTCTGGCCGCGCCCAAGCGGCGCGAGCGCGCCCCGGTGGTGCCGGCCCGCTGGCTCACGAGGCTGGCCGCCATGCTGGCCGGGCAGGGGGTGGAACTCGCCGCGCATGAGGCGGGGCTGTGGGCCGGGCAGCTTGACCTGCCCGTGCGGCGCGAAACCCGCCCCCGGCCGCGCCCCACCCCGCCCGCGGAACGCCGCCCGAAGATCTATTCGATCTCTGACATCGCCACGCTGATGGCCGATCCTTACGCGATCTATGCAAGGAAAGTGTTGAAGCTTGAGCCGCTCGACCCGCTGGATGAGGAGAGCGACGCCAGCCAGTTCGGCGATGTGGTGCATGCCGGGCTGGCGGCGTTCTTTGCCGGGGCGGATGTGAACGCGCCCGATGCGGCCTTGCGGCTTCGCAAGGCGCTGGAGGGGGCGATGCGTGAGTCCCGCCCGCGCGAGGCGCTGGCGCAATGGTGGGCGGCGCGGCTGGAGCGGATCGCGGACTGGCTTGTCGAGGCCGAGCGTGCGCGCCAGGAGGTGTCCGGCGCGCCGGTTGTGCGGGCCTTGGAGCAGAAGGGCGAATGGGCGCTGCCGGGCGGGTTTTTGCTGAAGGGCAGGGCGGACCGTATCGAGCGCGACGCGGATGGGCTGGTGCGCATCATCGACTACAAGACCGGCAATGTGCCCTCGCAAAAGCAGGTGAAGGCGGGCACCGCGCCGCAATTGCCGCTGGAGGCGGTGATGGCCGAGCGTGGCGTGTTCGGCGAGGACTACGCCGCCGGGGTGAAGGAGCTGGTCTATGTCGCCCTCTCCGGCCGCGCGGCGGCGGGGGCTGAGAAGCCGATTCTGGACAAGCCGGAGGAGCTGCGCGAGGTGATCGACCGCGCCGCGGGGCTGCCCGCCTTGCTGGAAAAATTCGCTGATCCCGCCAAGCCCTTCCTGGCCTCGCCGCATCCGGGGCGCGAGAACAGATATGATGCCTATGCGGGCATCTCGCGCCGGGCCGAATGGGGCGGGGAGGATGAGAATGTCAGCGATTGAGGACGCCAACCGCCAGCAATTGGCGGCATCTAACCCGGCTGTGTCCTCCTTCGTCGCGGCCTCGGCGGGGAGCGGCAAGACCAAGTTGCTGACCGACAGGCTGTTGCGTTTGATGCTGGCGGGCACGGCGCCGGAGAAGATTCTCTGCCTCACCTACACCAAGGCGGCGGCGGCGGAGATGCGCATCCGTTTGAACAAGCGCCTGGGCGAATGGGTGGCGATGCCGCAGGCGGCGCTGAGTGCCAAGCTGCGCGCCTTGGACGTGAAGGTGAATGACGAAACGCTCAGCCGGGCGCGCAAACTCTTCGCCGATGTGCTGGATCTTCCCGGCGGCATGCGCATCGAGACGATCCATGCCTTCTGCCAGTCGCTGCTGCGGCGCTTTCCGCTGGAGGCGCGGCTCTCCCCGCATTTCACCGTGGCCGATGACGAGGCGGCGGCCCAGCGCCTGCGTGAGGCGCGCGAGCGCGTGCTGGCCAGCCCGGTGGCGCGCGCGGCGGTGGGCACGCTGGCGGCGGAGATCGATGAACAGCGTTTTTCAGACCTCAGCGGCAGGTTTGTTCAAGGTGCCGACAAGGCGTTTCTGAACCTGGCGCAGAATTCGGCGGCGATTGCCGCGATGCTGCGCACGGCGCTGGCGGCTGAGGAGGAGGATGAAGAGGCGTTGCTGCGCGCCTTTGTCTCTCCGCCGCGTGAGGCGCAGTTGCGCGAGTATTTGCGGATGGTGGCTGAGCGCGGCAATGCCAGCGGGCAGAAATGGGCCTATCCGGCTTTGGACTGGCTGGCTCTGGCACCGGCAGAGCGGATCAAGGCGCGAACCATCTGGGAAAAAGCCTGCCTTACCAATGATGGAGACATCCGCACGCTGCGCGGCTTCTGCGGCAAGACGCTGGCGGCGGAGGAGCCGCTGCTGAAAGCGGAAATCGCCAAGGAGGCGGAACGTATCCTTGGCCTTCTGGACCGGCTGAAGCTCATCCGGCTGGTCAAGATCAACCAGGCGCTGCTGGAGGTTCTGGCCCCTGTCGGCCTCGCGGAGCGCGGCGCAAAAACACTGGCGGCGGAGCTCTCCTATGGCGATCTCATCGACCAGACCAGCGAGCTGCTCATCGACCCCGGCGCCGCCTGGGTGCTCTATAAGCTGGATGGCGGCATCGAGCATCTGCTGCTGGATGAGGTGCAGGACACCGCCCCCCCGCAATGGGAAATCGCCAACGCCATCGCGGCGGAGTTCTTTGCCGGCGAGGGCGCGCGCGAGGCGCCGCGCAGCATCTTCGCGGTGGGCGATCCCAAGCAATCCATCTTCTCCTTCCAGGGCGCGGATTTGAGAAGTTTTGGGTTTTACAAGGATAAATTCAAAGCTTCCGCCACCGGCGCCGGGCGGCGCTGGCTGGATGGCGCGCTCAGCGTCTCCTTTCGCTCCACCGCGCCGGTGCTGGAACTCACCGATGCCGTCTTCGCCGAAGGGTTTGCGCGCAATGGCGTCTGCGCGCCGGGTGACAGTCTGCGCCATGGCGTTAGCCGGCTGGGGCAGGCGGGCAAGGCCACGCTCTGGCCGCTCACCCAGGCCAGCGAGGCCGCCGAGATGCCCGACTGGGATCTGCCGGATGATTATGAGACCGCGGACTCCTCCATCGCCATTCTGGCGCGCAAGCTCGGCGCCTATATCGAACAGCGCCTGACCCAGGACCTGCCCGCCAAGAACCGCAAGGCCCGGCCAGGGGATTTTCTGGTCCTGGTGCGCTCGCGCGGCGCCCTGGTGGGCGCCATCACCTCGGAGCTGAAATCCCGCGGCATCGACGTGGCGGGGCTGGACCGCATGGTGCTGAAGGAACAGCCGGCGGTCTCGGACATGCTGGCGCTGTGCGATGCGCTGCTGCTGCCGGAGGATGATCTCGCCTTCGCGCAATTCCTGGTCTCGCCGCTGGGCGGGCTTTCCGATGAAAGCCTGATGCACCTCGCCATGGGCCGTCCTGGGTCGCTTGTCGGCGCGCTCTATGCCCGGGCGGATGAACGGGTGGAATGGCAGGCCCCGAAGGCCTTCTACGAGGCGCTGCGGGCAAGGGCGGATTTCGATACGCCCTTTGCCCTGTTGTCCGATGCGCTGGGCGTGCTGGGCGGGCGGGCAAGGCTGCTGTCGCGCTTCGGGCCGGAGGCGGCGGAGCCCTTGGATGAGTTCCTGGCCGAGGCGCTGCAATTCTCCGCCGCCGAGCCGGGCAGCGTGCAGGCTTTCGTGCAGCGCCTGCGGCTCTCGGGCGCGGCCATCAAGCGCGAGGCCGAGGCGGGCAGCGATGAGGTGCGGATCATGACCGTGCATGGCGCGAAAGGCTTGCAGGCGCCCATCGTCATCATGCCCGACAGCGTTGGCCTGCCGCAGGCGGAAACCGGGCTGCTCTGGATGGATGCGCCCCAGCACGGGGCAAAACTGCCGCTCTTCTGCCCGCGCGCGGAACTGCGCCCGGCCGTGCTGGCCCAGGCCCAGGCGGATCTGCGCCGGGCGCAGATCGAGGAATATAACCGCCTGCTCTATGTGGCGCTCACCCGTGCGGAGGATGAGATCCTGATCTGCGGTGCGGCCGGGCGCCGGGCGATTCCCGGCGAGTGCTGGTACGAGGCGGTGAAATCAGGCTTCGCCAGGCTGCCCGCCCGGCAGGAGGAGGATGGCGCCTGGGTCCATGACTGCCCGCAGGGGGTGCTGCCGGATGGCGCCTCTCAAAAGCGGGAAACCCCCACCGCCACGCTGCCCTTCTGGGCGGGGCAGGCGCCGGACTGGCGGGCCGCCCCCGCGCCCAAGGAGCAGGCCGGGCCGGAGCGAATCGTGCCCAGCCGCGTGGTGGAGGACAATGCCCGCGCCGCCCTGGCCGTGAGCCCCCTGGCCGGGCCGCAGGCCCCCGCCGCCCTGCGTGCCGCCGCCATGGCGCGTGGAACGGCGGTGCATGCGCTGCTCCAGCATCTGCCCGGCCTGCCCGAATCGGCACGCGAACAGGCGGCCATGGCCTATCTCGCCGCCCAGCCCGCGCTTGCGGGCGAGGCGGCGGAAATTTGCGCCTCGGTGCTGAAAATTCTGCATGATCCGGCCCTTGAAGCGCTGTTTGGCCCCGGCTCGGGGGCGGAGATGCCGCTGGCGGGGATCGTCTCCGGCCGGGAGGTGGGCGGCGTTGCCGACCGGGTGTTCATCGGCCCCGCGGAAATCATTGTCGCGGACTACAAGACCGACAGAAACCCGCCGCTGGATGCGGCCGGGATTCCAGAAAAATATTGCCTCCAGCTTGCCGCCTATCGGGCGGTGCTGCGGCAGATCCACCCAGGATTGCCCGTGCGCTGCGTGCTGGTCTGGACGGCCCGGGCCGCGGCCATGGCGGTGCCCGACGCAATGCTGGACAAGGCCGGGTTGGCTTGATCCCCCCGCCATTCGCCGCCATGTTACGGAAAATTCTGTTTCCATTGGGTGTATCATGACAAAAGCAGTAACCGACGAGACCTTCGCGACGGATGTGCTGGGCTCCGGCAAGCCCGTGCTGGTCGATTTCTGGGCCGAATGGTGCGGCCCGTGCCGTTCCATCGCGCCGTCGCTCGAGGACCTCTCGAAGGAGTATGAGGGCAAGCTCGAGGTGGTGAAGGTGAATATCGACGAGAACCCGATGACCCCCAGCCAGTATGGCGTGCGCGGCATTCCGACCCTGCTGATCTTCAAGGACGGCCAAGTGGCGGCCCAGCAGGTGGGCGCGGCGCCGAAATCCGTGCTCAAGGCCTGGATCGAGAAGTCCCTGTAATGGCTGACCGCGAGATGCCGCCGGCGATGATGCCGATGATCCGCACCATTGCCATGCCTGCGGATGCCAATGCCAATGGCGATATTTTCGGTGGCTGGCTGATGAGCCAGATGGACCTTGCCGCCGGCAATCTGGCCCAGCGCACCGCCCATGGGCGCTGCGTGACCGTGTCGGTGGAGGCGATGAGCTTCCTGCGCCCGGTGAAGGTGGGCGATGAAGTGACCGTGTATTGCGATCTGCTCGCCACCGGCCGGACCTCGATGAATATTTCCGTCGAGGCATGGCGCCGTGAGCGGGCCGAGCAGAATGACGAGCGGGTGACGAAGGCGGTGTTCAAATTCGTCGCCATCGATTCGAGCGGCCGGCCCAGGGCGTTGCCGGGTAAGGCCTAGAGCCTGATCGCTTGAGGTTGACGCGCTTTTGCGCGGCAACCGAGGGCGTGAATCAGCCTCTTATCAAAGCGCTCTATTCCCCAGACGCCAAAAACACCGTGGCCTGGCTCGGCGCGTCCGAAGGCAGGCCACGGCCTTGTAGAAAAGCCAGGATATCAGCGCTCGGCGTGGCCCGCTCCAGGTCGCGCGGAATCAGGTGATAATCCGGCGGGTAGAAAGCCAGCGTGACCGGCGCCGGGCCGGGAATTGCCCGCCAGCAGGCGCGCATCGCCCCGGGCGGGATCAGTTCGTCATGCCCGCCATAAAGAAACAAAGCCTTCTGGTGGAACTGCGCGCAGGCCTCCTGGGCCTGCCCCATCAGCGTCACCAGACCCTCGATATTGTCGATGCGCGGGGCGTGGATGGTCAGCGGGTCCTCCCCGAAGGCGATCAGCGCGGCGACATTGTCGGACGCCTTGATATGCACGGATTGCCCGGTGAGCCGTCTGCCGGGGGTGAAGAAAGCCGCCAGCCGCAGAGTCTCCTTATAAAGCGGGCTCATGGCGGCATCGCCCCACACGGCCGGGGCTGAGAGCACATAGCCATCCACCGGCGGCGGGTTGGGCGAGGCGCCGAGCAATATGCCGATGGCCCCGCCCATGCTCTCGCCCATGATATAGAGCGGCGTGTGGGGATAGCGGGCGCGCAGCTGCGCCGCTTCGTCGCGCGCCTCATCCACCAGCACATCCGTCCCCGGCCAATAGCCTCGGTTTTTGGTGGCGCCGAAGGAAGAGAGGTCCGGCGCGTAGATCGCGATGCCGTGCGGGTTGAGGGAACCCGCCAGGATCTCCCAGCCATCCCGGCTATCCGTATAGCCATGCAGGGCCAGAACCACTTCCTTGATCTGCCCTTGCGCGGGGTAGAGCCGGTAGGGCTGGCGCGTGCCGTCGGCCAGGTTGAAATAACCCGAGGTGATGATCGGGTGCCCAGGCTGGCTTTTCGGCACCCCGAACGGGATGGCGGCGCAGCCGGACACTGCCAGCGCCAGTGCCAGCTTGGGTATGGCGCGGAATGAAGCTAAGAGAGGCGCGGATATTAGTTTGCAGCGGAGTGCTGACCCATGGGCGTACAGACGGATTCGATCAACCATTCTGAAACCATTCATGTGAAAACCCGCGCTGTCTCTTGTGACGGCGGCGTGGGGCCGCTCGGCCACCCCAAGGTTTACCTGCGTATTCCCGGTAAGCAAATCGCCTGCCCCTATTGCTCGCGCATCTTCATCCTGGATGGCGAGGGCGCGGGCGAGAGCCATTGAAACTCGTTCTGGTCGACGGCTCGGGCTTCATCTTCCGGGCCTTTCACGCCATACCTGACATGCAGCGCGCGGATGGCGTGCATGTGAATGCGGTCTATGGCTTCTGCAACATGCTGGCGCGGCTGTTGAAGGACCATAGCGGCACGCATCTGGCGGTGATCTTCGATGCCGGGCGCAAGACCTTCCGCGACCGGATTTACGACCAGTACAAGGCCCACAGGCCGCCCCCGCCGCCGGAGCTGGTGCCGCAATTCGGGCTGATCCGCGAGGCGACGAAGGCTTTTGGCGTGCCCAGCATCGAGCTTGCGGATTGGGAGGCGGATGACCTGATCGCCGCCTATGCCAAGGCGGCGCGCGAGGCCGGGGGCGAGGTGGTTATTGTCTCTTCCGACAAGGATTTGATGCAGCTCCTGCGCCCCGGCGTGGAGATGCTAGACCCGATGAAGAACACGCCCATCGGCCCCGCCGAGGTGGAGGCCAAGTTTGGCGTGACGCCGGACAAGGTGATCGAGGTGCAGGCCCTCATCGGCGACTCGGTGGATAATGTGCCGGGCGTGCCGGGCATTGGCCCGAAGGGGGCGGCGGCGTTGATTGGCGAGTACGGCACGCTGGAAAAGGTGCTGGAGGCCGCGCCCGCGATGAAGCCCTCCAAGCGCCGTGATTCGCTCATTGAGCATGCCGAGGCGGCCAGGATTTCCAAGCAGCTCGTCACGCTGCGCGAGGATGCGCCGCTGCCGGTGCCGGTGGATGAGCTGGATGTGAGGCCCTGGGATGCCGCGGTGCTGCGGGCCTTTCTGGTCGAGAATAATTTCCGCTCCATCCGCCATCGCCTGGGGCTGGAGGAGGGGGCGGCCGAGGAGGTGGTGCAGGTTGAGCAGAGCCAGGCGCCCTTCGGCCCGTACAAGCCCATCCACAGGCTGGCGGATTTGCACGCCGTGGCGGCTGCGGCGCGCGAGGCCGGGCTGCTCGCCATCTCCGTGCAGACGGACGACCCGGCCGGGCTGCATGGCAGGCTGGTGGGGCTGGGGCTGGCCGCGAAGGCAGGTGAGGGGGCGTATCTGCCGCTCAAGCATCACGTCACGCTGGATGCCGAGCCGCAACTGGCCTGGGGCGAGGCGGCGGAGCTGCTGAACACGCTGTTCGGCGATGTCTCCGTGCTGAAGATTTTTCATGACGCGAAATTCTCGCTGGAGGCGCTCGCCCGCGCCGGGCTGGCGCCGGTGGCGCCGCTGGATGATGTCATGCTCATCTCCTACGCGCAGGATGCCGGGAATTTTTCGCAGGACCTGGCCACGCTGGCCCGCGTGCATCTCTCCCATGCCGTGAAAACCGCCGATGACGTGACCGGCACGGGCCGCAACCGGCTGAATTTCGCCGAGGCGCCGGTGGCGAAGGCGACCGAGCTGGCGGGCGAGGCGGCGGATGTTTTGCTCCGCCTCTGGGCGCAGCTGAAGCCCGCCTTGCGCGTGCATAAATCCCTGGCGCTGTATGAGCTGCTGGAGAAAAAACTCATCCCCGTGCTGGCGGAGATGGAAGCAACGGGCGTGCTGGTGGACAAGGCCGATCTCTCCGCCATGTCCGTCGAGTTCGAGCGGCGCATGGGCGAGTTCGAGGTGCAGATCCACAAGCTCGCCGGGCATGAGTTCAATGTCGGCAGCCCGAAGCAGCTGGGCGAGGTGTTGTTTGAGGAGATGGGCCTTTCCGGCGGCAAGAAGGGCAAGGCCGGCGCCTGGGGCACGGATTCCTCCGTGCTGGAAAGCCTCGCCGAGCAGGGCGCGGAGATTGCCCAGCGCGTGATGGATTGGCGCCAGTTGGCCAAGCTGAAAAGCACCTATGCGGATGCGCTGGTGGGGCAGATCGACCCGCAAACCGGCCGCGTGCATACCAATTTCCAGATGGCGGTGGCGGCGACGGGAAGGCTTTCCTCCACCGACCCGAATTTGCAGAATATTCCTATAAGAACGGAAGAAGGTGGGCGGATTCGCAAAGCCTTCATCGCGGCACCGGGGCATAGTTTGATTTCTGCCGATTATTCGCAGATCGAACTGCGGCTGCTCGCCCATGTGGCGGATATTCCCGCGCTGAAGGAGAGTTTCGAGAAGGGCGAGGATATCCATGCCCGCACCGCCTCCGAAGTGTTCGGCGTGCCGATGGCTGGCATGGACAGCGCCACGCGCCGGCGCGCGAAGGCGATTAATTTCGGCATCATCTACGGCATCTCCGCCTTCGGGCTGGCAAGGCAGCTTGGCATTTCCGCAGGCGAGGCCAAGAGCTATATCGCCGCCTATTTCGAGCGCTACCCGGAAATCCGCGCTTATATGGATGCGACGAAGGAGCAGGCCCGCACGGATGGGTTTGTGCTGACCCCCTTCGGGCGGCGCTGCTGGGTGCCGCGCATCAAGGACAAAATCCCCGCCCTGCGCGCCTATGCCGAGCGCCAGGCGATCAATGCCCCGCTGCAAGGCGGAGCGGCGGATATTATCAAGCGCGCGATGATTCTGCTCCCGAAAGCGCTGAAGGATGCAGGGTTTTCGGCAAAGCTGCTGCTCCAGGTGCATGACGAACTTTTGTTTGAGGCCCCGGATGACGAGGCTGCACAGGCCGCGAAGCTGGCGCAGGAGGTGATGCAGAACGCGGCTTCCTTGTCAGTGCCTCTGGTGGTGGAGACGGGGATTGGGAAGAATTGGGGGAAGGCGCATTAGCATGTGCCTTCCTTGAGACTCTTAGTCTAGCTCGGACAGTATCTCTGTTCTGTTCTGATGAGCTAGCCAAATTAAAAAACTTCGATCAACCACATTCAAAACTTTTGTTGTCTGGTCATAATCAAGTATTA